>NZ_JBVJND010000009.1:0-328132 GCF_055583825.1 Streptomyces sp. NPDC104367
CGCGACCCGCAGACCGGCGACCTGACAGTGGTCGACGTCACCCCGGACAACGAGGCACAGATCGTGGTCCACGACGCCCACACCGCCTCCCCCACGACCGCGTTCGCCCTGTCCCGGCTCGCCGACCCCGACACCCTGCACCACACCCCGCTCGGTGTGTTCCGCTCGGTCCGACGGCCCGTCTACGACACGGAGATGGCCGAGCAGCTCGACACCGCCGTCGAACAGCACGGCAAGGGCGACCTGACCGCACTCCTCGCCGGCAAGGACACCTGGACCGTCGTCGGCTGAACCCGAGCGGAAGGCGGCGGCACCACCGGCCGAACCGGTGGTGCCGCCGCCTTCTGTTCGCCTCAGCCGGCCGCGAGTTCCTCCCCGACGGCGGCCGCGAACGTGTCCACGTCCTCCTCGGTGGTGTCGAAGGCGGTCACCCAGCGGACCTCACCGGTGCGCTCGTTCCAGACGTGGAACGGGAAGCGTTTCAGCAGCCGTCGCGTGGCGTCCGGCGGCAGGACGGCGAAGACGTGGTTGGTCTGGACGGGGCGGGTGACGGTGAGGCCCGGCAGCCCGCGCACCGCCCTGTGGAGCCGGTCGGCCATGGCGTTGGCGCGGGCCGCCGAGCGCAGCCACAGGTCGCCGTCGAGCAGCGCGTCCAACTGGGCCGAGACGAAGCGGGTCTTGGAAGCCAGCTGCATGACGGACTTCTGGATGAGTCCGACGCTTCGTACGGCCCGCGGCTCAAGGACGATCACCGCGTCCCCGAGGAGCAGCCCGTTCTTGGAGCCGCCGAACGACAGCACGTCCACGCCGGCGCCCGTCGTCATGTCGTACAGGGACACGCCGAGGTGGGCGGCCGCGTTGGCGATGCGGGCGCCGTCCATGTGCACCAGCAGGCCCAGGCCGTGGGCCTGCTCGCAGAGGGCGCGGATCTCGTCGGCGGTGTAGCAGAGCCCGGTCTCGGTGCACTGGGTGAGGGAGACGACCCTGGGCTGTGCCCGGTGCCGGTTGCCGAGATCCGCCGCGCGGCGGGCCACCAGTTCGGGGGTGAGCCTGCCGTCCGGGGTGGGCACGGGCAGCAGCTTGATGCCGCCCACCCGCTCCGGTGCGCCGCACTCGTCCACGTTGATGTGTGCCGACTCGGCGCAGATGACGGCCTGGCAGACGTCGAGCATGGCCTGGAGCGCCACCACGTTGGCCCCGGTGCCGTTCAGGACCGGGTGGACGTCCGCCGCGGGACCGAAGTGGCGCCGGACGGTCCGCCGCAGGCGTTCGGTGTGGACGTCACCGCCGTAGCTCGGCTGGTGGCCGCCGTTGGCGCGGGCGATCGCCACCAGCACCTCGGGATGGACCCCGGCGTGGTTGTCGCTGGCGAAACCACGCCGGGTGGGATCGTGGAGGGGGGCTGTCGTCATCGTGCGGCCCTTCCGGCCGGGAGCGTGCGGGTGGTGGTCGAAGGCCCCGCGGTCAGAGGGCCTCGGCGCGCATGGTGCGCGGTACGCCCCGCACCTGGCTCAGGCCGCGCAGTGCCGCCACGGCCGCGGAGAGCGCCCCGTCCAGGGCGCGCTGGGTGGACAGGAACAGCCGGGCGCCGCCGTCGGCACGCGTCTGCCGGAAGTCCTCGACGGACACCCCGTGGCGTTCGAGTACGGCGACCACGGCGCCGACGACGCCCGGCTCGTCCGTCACGTCCAGGGCGATGTGGTAGCGGGTGACCACGTCCCCGATCGGCCGGACCCGCAGTCGCGCGTACGCCGTGTCGTCGGACCCCGTGACCCCGGCGAGCCGGTTGCGGCAGGCGGCGACGAGGTCGCCGAGCACGGAGGCGGCCGTGGGCGCCCCGCCCGCGCCGGGGCCGTAGAACATCAGCTGCCCCGAGGCGTCGGCCTCCACGAACACCGCGTTGAACGCGTCGCGCACCGAGGCCAGCGGATGGCCGGCGGGCAGCATCGCCGGGTGGACCCGGACGGTGATGCCGCCGTCCGGGGCGCGGTCGCAGACGGCGAGGAGTTTGACCACGCGGCCCGCGGACCGGGCGGCGGCCATGTCCGCCGCGGTGATGTCGGTGATGCCCTCACGGTGCACCTGGTCGAGGCGGACCCGGGTGTTGAACGCGAGCCCGGCGAGGATGGCCGCCTTGGCGGCCGCGTCGTGGCCCTCGACGTCGGCGGTCGGATCGGCCTCCGCGTAGCCGAGGGCCATGGCTTCCTTCAGCGCCCTCGGGTACTCCCAGCCGGCGGTGTCCATGCGGTCGAGGATGAAGTTGGTGGTGCCGTTGACGATGCCGAGCACCCGGGTGACCCGGTCGCCGGCCAGCGACTCGCGCAACGGCCTCAGCAGGGGGACGGCACCGGCCACCGCGGCCTCGTAGAACAGGTCGACGCCGCTGTCGCGGGCGGCGGCGTGCAGTGCGGCGCCCTCGGTGGCGATCAGGGCCTTGTTGGCGCTGACGACGGAGGCGCCGTGCGCGAACGCCTTCGTGATCAGGTCGTACGGGCGGTCGATGCCGCCGATGACCTCGATCGCGACGTCGATGTCGCCCCGGGTCACCAGGGCGTCCGCGTCGGTGGTGACGAGGGGGGAGGGGATGCCGGGGCGCGGCAGGTCCGCGCGGCGGACCGCGACCCCGGCGAGCTCCACCCGGGCGCCGATGCGTGCGGTGAGGTCGGCTTCGTGAGCCGCCAGATACCGTGCGACATCGCTGCCGACGACGCCGCAACCCAGCAAGGCTACTTTCAGAGTGCGCATGTCGGACTGCTCCGTTTCCGAGACCGAGATGAGAGGGCCGTGGTCGGCCGGGGAGAGGAAAGGGCGTGGACGTCCGGCGGGCGGTCCCGCGTCCACGGTGGCGAGCCCGGGCGGTGCCGACAGGGATGTGCCGGCACCGCCGCGAGCGAGGCCCACGGGGTGATGTGGGCGGTCTACGGGGTGATGAGGCCGGCGATCGCGCCGACCGTGGGATCGTCGAAGAGCTGCCTGATCCGCAGGCGCACACCCGAGCGCTCGTGGATGTCGTTGATCAGCCGGCTGGCCAGCAGGGAGTTGCCGCCCGAGCTGAAGAAGTGCTGCCCGACGCCGACGTCCGGGATGCCGAGCAGCTCGGTGAACAGCTCGGCCACCAGGATCTCCCCCGTCGTGGCCGGTTCACGTCCCGCGCGGGCCACCTGGGACTCGGGCCGGGGCAGGGCTGCCCGGTCCAGCTTCTCGTTGGCGGTGAGCGGCAGCCGCTCCAGGACGACGAACGCGCTCGGCACCATGTAGTCGGGCAGCACCGACTCGGCCTGCGCGCGCAGCTTGTCCAGGTCGGGGGCCGTGTCGTGCGCGGAGACCACGTACGCCACCAGTCTCTGGTCGCCCGGAGTGTCCTCGCGCACGAGGCAGACCGCCTGGCCGAGCTGCCCGTTGCGCAGCAGGACGGACTCGATCTCCCCCAGCTCGACCCGGAACCCCCGGATCTTGACCTGGTGGTCGAGCCGGCCGAAGAACTCGATCACGCCGTCGGCCCGCCAGCGTGCCGCGTCCCCGGACCGGTACATGCGGGCGCCGGGCCCGCCGTACGGGTCGTCGACGAAGCGCTCGGCGGTCAGGTCCGGCCGGCCCAGGTATCCCTCGGCCAGCTGGACACCGGCGAGGTACAGCTCGCCGGTCGCCCCGGGCGGCAGTTGGCGGCGCTGCTCGTCGAGCACGTAGAGGCGGGTGTTCCACACCGGCCGGCCGATCAGCACCGGGCCGGGCTCGGGCTTCTTCGGGCACAGCATCGAGGTCACGTCCACGGCCGCCTCGGTGGGGCCGTAGACGTTGAACAGGTCGGCGTCGAGGACCGAGGAGAACCAGGCCTGCAGTTCGGCGGGCAGGGCCTCGCCACCGCACACCACACGGCGCAGGCTCGTGCAGGCGGCGGCGCCCGGCTCCGCCAGGAACACCTTCAGGCCGGAGGGCACGAAGTGCGTGATGGTGATGTTCTCGGTGACGATCGTCTCGGCCAGGTACGCGGGGTCGCGGTGCCCCTCGGGCTCGGCGACCACGATCGACGCCCCGGCGAGCAGCGGCCAGAACACCTCGCGCACGGTCACGTCGAACCCGGCCGGCGTCTTCTGCAGCAGCCGGTCGTCCGGGCCCAGCGGAATCTGGTGCTGCATGTGGTGCAGCCGGTTGGTGATGGCGCGGTGGGCGACCACCACGCCCTTGGGGCGTCCCGTCGAACCCGAGGTGTAGAGCACGTACGCCGGGGAGTCGGGGGTGAGCGGTGCGCGCCGGTCGGCGTCCGTGGGCGGGGCCGGGGTGGCCGCCGCGAGCCGGGCCACGGCGTCGGGGGTGTCCAGGACCAGCTGGCGCGCGGGCACCAGGACCGAGTCCGTCAGTTCCCGCACGGTCACCACATGGGTGACCTGGGCGTCGGCGAGGACCTGGTTGACGCGTTCCACCGGGTAGCTCGTGTCCACCGGCAGATAGGCGGCGCCCGTCTTGACGATGGCGAGGGCCGTGACGACGTAGTCGGCCGACCGGGGCAGCACCATGGCGACGATGTCCCCGTGGCCGGCGCCGTCGGCGATCAGCAGCCGGGCGATCCGGCTGGCGCGCCCGTCCAGTTCGGCGTAGCTGAGCCGCTGGTCGCGGTGGCTGAGGGCGGTCCGCTCCGGGTGCGCCGCGGCGTTCGCCTCGACCAGCTCGGGAAGCGTCAGGGTCGGCACCTGGTGCGCGGTGTCGTTCCACACGTGCATGATCTGGTGGTGCTCGGCAGGCGTGAGCAGCTCGACGCCGCCCACCTCGGCCGTCGGGCCGGCGTCCAGGAGGCGCCGGGTGAAGTGGCCGAGACGGTCGGTGTGCGCCGCCACCTCCTCGTCGCTGTGGCGCTCCGGGTTGCCCCGCGCCCGGGCGTCGAGGCGGCCGTCCGCGTCGAGGGTGAGGACGAAGGCGAGGTCGTCCACCGCCACCAGGCCCGCGTCGAGGAGCACCTGTGTGCCGCCGGACACGGCGCCGGCCCCGGCCGCCACCGGCGAGGTGCGCGCCGCGCGGACCCGCTCCACCAGCTCGGCCAGGGTCGTCGTGGGCTCGACACGGATCCTGAGCGGCCCGGCCAGGCCGGCCACCCTGAGCTCCACGTCCCTGTCCGAGGTCAGCCGGTGGCGGTAGGCCGCGGCGCAGGCGAGGGCGTGGTCGGCCCAGTCGGCGTCCGGCTCCGCGGTGCCGTCGTCGAGGACGGTCCCGCTCGCGGACGTGGTCCGCGACGCTTGTGTGTCGTACACGGTCATGCGCCACGCTCCAGCAGGAATCGGTGGACGGCCTCGGCCACGCCCGGGGTGTCGAGCAGCGCCGCGGTGTCCACGGGGAAGCGCCGTGCGGCGTGTGCGTGCACGGCACCCGGACCGCCGTGCGCGGAGGTCAGGGCGAGCGCCTCGGCCCAGCCCTCCTCCGGGTCCAGTTGCAGGGCCGCGTGCAGGTAGGAGACGTAGGACCGAAACAGGCCGAGCAGGTCCTCGGTGGTCTCCTCGTCAAGGCCGAGCAGGTCGAAGGCGCTGCCCGCGACGGTCTCGTAGACCTTGACGACCTGCGCCGCGACGACGGTGAAGTCGTCCTCGCCGGCCGTCACGCGGACGACCTCGGCGATGGCGCCGGCGCGCTCCTCCTCGGGGACCACCGTGAGGGTGTCGACGGCCTTGCGGAAGTCGCGGTACAGGCTCAGCCGGTCCACCGGCTCGGGGTCGAGCAGCAGCAGGGCCGGCCGCTCCCCCTGCTCCTCGGCGATCTCGTCGGCGAGGGCCGCGGCGAACACGGCGCCCACGCAGTAGCCCATGACGGTGTCGATCCGCCGCCGGCCCTCCGGGAGCCTGCGCCACCGGGTCAGGTAGTCGGCTGCCGACAGCAACTCGCGCTCGGACTCCAGGGGTTGGGTGGTGTGCCAGATCTCCCGGCGCGGTGTCAGACGCGCGGCGAGTCGGCGGAAGTCGGCCTCTGGCCTGCCGGTGGAGTCGAAGTCCACCGCGAGGACCGTACGGGACGGGTCGCCCTCGCCGATCCTGCGCCAGCTGTCTGTGCTCATCGCGGTTCGCCTTCCACATTCTTCAGCAGCTCGGCCTCCTCGGCCGGGGTGAGCCCCGCCTCGCGCTCGCGGTCGAGGCCGAGGTGGCGCTCGTGGGCGAGGACGTCGGCGACGACGTCCTCGATCGGGCGGTGGGTGAGGCCGGCGGCGACGGCCCGGGTGTGGTCGTGGGCCATGAAGCCGCGGTCCTCCGGGGGCACCCACAGCGGCAGCGACTTGGGTCCCCGCCACACCTGCACCCCGGCCCGGTCCAGATGCTGCTCGGCGACCGGGACGAGTTCGGTGTCCGGTGCGCCGACCGCCTTGACGATCAGGTCGAGCAGATCGCCGAAGGGCAGACTCGGGCCGACGCCGTTGAAGGTGCCTCCGACACGTTGTTCCCCCGCGTCGACGATCCACGCCGCGAGATCGCGTACGTCGACCGCCTGCGTGGGCTGCTCGGGGACGTCCGGTACGGCGACGCGGCCGCCGCGGGAGATCCGCGCGGGCCAGTAGCCGAAGCGGTCGGAGACGTCGCCGGGGCCCACGATGAGCCCGGAGCGCACGATCAGCGCCCGCTTGCCCAGGGCGGCGCGCACCGCGTTCTCGCAGGCGACCTTGATGGCGCCGTAGAGATGCGGGTGCTCGATGCGTTCCAGTGCCGCCGCACCGGACTCGGCGGGCTCGTGGAGGACCGCGTCCTCGTTCTGCCCGACGGTGACGGCGTCGGCGTACACGTTGATGGAGGACACGAACGTCCAGTGCCGGGCGCGCGTGCCGAGCACCCGCAGCGCCTCCTGGACCCACGGGTACGACATGGTGGCCACGTCCACCACCGCGTCGAAGTCGAGGCCCGCCAGCGGGGCGAGACCGTCGGGGGCGTCCCGGTCGACCTTGACCAGCGTGGCGCCGTCCGGGACGTTCCCGGAGGTGCCGCGCGCCGCGCAGCTGACCTCGTGCCCCCGGCGTACGGCTTCGGTGGCGACGGCGTGCGACAGGAACGCCGTACCGCCCAGTACGAGGATCCGCATGGTCAGGAACCCCCGTGGGCGACGGGGCAGCCGGTCATGGCCGGCTCCTCGGAGGTGTCGGCGGCGGAGCGGGGCCGCAGACGCTCGTACGACACCGGCAGCTTCGCCAGTCCGCGGCTGACCGAGTTGTCGTACACCCACTCGGTGCTCGCGGGGTCGACGGCCAGCGTCAGGCCCTCGAGCCGGCGGAGCAGCGTGGGGAAGACGACATGGCCCTCCAGGCGGGACAGCGGGGCGCCCGGGCAGAAGTGCGGACCGTGACCGAAGGTGAGGTGACGGTTGTTGGTGCGGGTGATGTCCAGGCGGTCGGGGTCCTCGAAGATGTTCGGATCGCGGTTGGCGGCGGCGATCAGCAGGTGGACGAACGCCTCCTTGCCGATGGGGACGCCGTCGATCTGCATGTCCTGCGCGGCGACGCGCAGGGTGCCGCGGTAGCTCGGTGACTCGTAGCGCAGGAACTCCTCGACCGCGGAGACCACCAGGTCGGGCCGGGAGCGCAGCAGGTCGAACTGGTCGCGGTGGGTGAGCAGGGCGTGGACGCCGTTGCCGATGAGGTTGGTGGTGGTGCGCTGGCCCGCGATGATCACCAGCGACATCGTCGAGGCGATCTCGTCGACGGTGAACGTGCCCTCCTCGTCGGCCGCGCGCAGAAGCTGGCTCACCAGGTCGTCGCCCAGGTCACAGCGGCGGGCCTCGAGGAGATCGAGGATGTACTGCTCGAAGGCGGAACTCACCTGCTTGAGACGGTTGTTGGCCTCCTCGTCGGCGTACGGGGCACCGCCGAGGATCTTGGACCAGTCGTAGAGCGTCTCGCGGTCCGAGACGTCCACACGCAGGTACTCGAAGATGACCATGACGGGCAGCACCCGGGCGAACTCCATCAGGTCGATCTCGCCCGACTCCGGGAACGCGTCGATGAGGTCGTCGGCGATCTCCTGGATGCGCGGACGCATCTTCTCCATGCGGCGCGGCACGAACGACTTGCTGACCAGCTTGCGCAGCCGCGAGTGTTCCGGGGCGTCCGCGATGAGCATGTTGCGGGCCTGGACAGGGCTGTTGTCGAAGAGCTGGTCGCGGAACCACTTCGGCGCGTTGTCCAGGGACTTGGAGATACGGCTGTCCCCGAACGCCTTCAGCGCCATCTCGTAGTCCGACACGATGTACGCCTCGGCGCCCGGCGGATGGTTGATGGCGCGCACGGGGCAGGCGGACCGCAGCTGCGCGTAGGTCGCGTTCCGGTCGTCGATCGGATGGGTGAAGAACTCCGGGGGCAGCACGTCTGTCATGACAACTCCTTGGTGGTGGTTCGGTTCACGTCAGGTCCTGGACCGAGGCCAGGGTCCGGATGCCCTTGGTCAGGGTGGGCAGGGCACCGAGGGTGGCGATGGCACCGATGACGGTGAAGACCCAGACCGGGCCCGCGGCCTGGAAGACGGCGCCGATCGCGAGGACGCCGAGGGGCGAGACGACCGTGGAGCTGAAGACGATCGCTCCGAGGACCCGGCCCTGGAGCTCGTCGGGCACGACTTTGGCCGTGTAGGTGAGGAACAGCGCGTTGATGATCGGTCCGCGGATGTAGACGCAGGCGACGACGATGCCGAGCGGTACGACCCCGGGCATGGTCGCGAGGAGTACGGCGGCGGCCGGCCCGATCCAGTAGCCCGCGATGAACACGGCCGACGGCCGGACCCGCTTGATGACGAACCGCGCCATCAGCGCGCCGGCCAGCCCGCCGGAGCCGGCGATCGCGAGGGTCAGCCCGATGAACGACTCGGACGCTCCGCGCGCGGTCCCGGTGGCGATGACGGCCAGGGAGATCCCGGTCGTGTTGAACGCCAGGTTGGACAGTGTGACGCTGACGATCAGCGGACCCAGCACCGGGTGCTTCGCCAGGTAGCGGAAACCGCCGAGGAGTTCCTTCTTCCCCCCGGCCACCGCGAGCGGCCGTGGCGTCCTGCCGACGAAGAACATCAGCACGGTCGAGACCCCGAAGGAGATGCTCGCGCCGATGAACGGCAGCACCCGTGCCACCCCGTACAGGGCACCGCCGACGGACGGCCCCACCGTGATGGCGCCGAACCACCGGATCTGGTTCTGCGCGGTCGCCTGCGCGAGCTGGTCGGGCCGCACCAACTGCTTGATCATCGCCATGCCGGCGGGCATCGACAGGCCGAAGCAGGCCGCCGACACGATGGCGATGCCGAGCGTCACCACCACGTTCACCGCGTCCGCGAGGACCAGCAGGGTGAACACCCCGAGCAGGGCCGCCCGCAGCAGGCTGCAGCCGATGAGCAGCTGCTTGCGGTCCATCCGGTCGGCGAGGATGCCGCCCCAGAAGGACATCAGGCCCTGCGCGAGCAGCTGGGACGAGCCGACGAGTCCGGCGGCGGCCGCCGAACCCGTCGTGGTCAGGATGAGCAGCGGATAGGCGACACCCGCGGCCTGCTCGCCGACACCGGCGAACGCCTCGCTGCTCCACAGCGCCTGGAAGGACCGGTTGCGCAGCAGCGCCGGCCCGGCGGACGGCCCGGGTGCCGCCCCGGGTGCGTCGGCCGTGATGGCTGTCGTCCGGTCACTCGCCATCGTGCCGCTCCTCGACCGAGTCGTCGGCCAGCAGGCCGCTGAGTTTCGCGGCGAGATCGCCCACGTGGGGCTCCCGCAGCATCGACCAGTGCTCACCGGCCACCGGCACCACGGTGACGTCGGGCCCGTACAGTCCCTTCAGGCCGAGGCGCAGATGCCGGGCCTCCCGGGCTCCGACGCCCACCTTGAACACCGCGGTCGGGCAGCCGACCGGCCGGGGCCGGTAACGCGTCAAGGCGCGGAACTTGTCGACCAGCAGCCTGCGCAGTGCCGGGTTGCGCCGGGCCTGCGCCCCCGCCTCACCCACGCCGAGTGCGGCGCGGGCCATGAGCCGCAGGTGCCCCAGCACGAACGAGGGGTCGGCACCGATGCGGCGGCCCGCCCGGCCGGGCATGTACGCGTCCAGGCAGACGAGCAGGTCGACCCGTGCCCCGCGCCGCGCCAGCAGACTCGCCATCTCGTGGGCCACGACGGCGCCGAAGGACCAGCCGCCGATGGTGTACGGGCCCTCGGCCTGGAGCCCGGTCAGCGTCTCCACGTGGAACGCGGCGATCTCCTCGATCCGCGCCCCGTCGACGCCCCTGGGCTCCAGCCCCAGCACCGGGCGCGCCGTGTCCAGGCCGTCGGACAGGGCGAGGTAGCTCAGCGTGGAGTCGACCGCGTCCGCCACCAGGAACACGGGCCTGCCCGAGCCCTCGCGCAGCCGGGTGAAGCGCGGCTCGGGCGGGGCGGCCGCCCCGGTGCCGACCGCGTCGGCGCCGGCCCCCTCGGACGGGGTCTCCCCGAGAGGACCGTCGCCCAGCTGCTCCTCCGCGACCCGGCGCAGACGGCCGAAGGTCGGCTCACGCATGAACTCGGCGACGGGGACGACGACGTGGGCCTTCTCCCGTAGCTGGGTCATCAGGTTCAGCACCACCAGCGACTCACCGCCGAGGTCGAAGAAGTTGTCCGCGTCGGAGGCCGACGCCACGCCCAGCGACCGGCACCACAGCTCCTCGGCCAGGCGCCGGGCCGCGGACCCCCGGTCGGCGCCGTCGGCCCGCGCGGTGTCGGGGCGCGGTGCCTCGGTCCCGGGGTCCCGCCCGGCGAAGGGGTGGCCCGGCAGCGAGCACCGGCGGACGGTGTCCGGCGCGCCGTCGTGGACCGCCCCGGCCGCGGCCAGGACGGGGCCGGCGACGTCCAGGCCGCGCTCCCACAGCGCCCCGAGGCCGCGCAGCAGCCCGCGCTCCTCGTCCTGCTCCCGGCCCAGCAGCGGCACCACGGCGCGGGCCGGGTCCCACTGGGGGGCGAGGCGCAGCACGCCCAGCATCGTGCTGCCCGGGCCGAGTTCGACGAACGTGTCGCAGTCGGAGGCGAGCAGGGTCGCCATACCGGCGTCCAGCTGGACGGGCCTGCGCACATGCGCACCCCAGTAGTCGGGGCCCGACACGGCGTCGGGGTCGGCCCAGTCGCCGGTGACGTTCGAGACCACCCGCAGGTCGGGCAGCCGGGTGGGCATGGCCGAGATCAGCTCCACGAGACGGTCGGCCACGGGGGCCAGCAGTTCGCAGTGAGCGGCCCGGTCGACGTTGAGCGGCTTCAGGTCCAGGCCGGCCAGCGCGTCGCTCTCGATCAGCTCCGTCATGGCCTGCGCGGGGCCGGAGAGCACCACGCCGCCCCGGCTGAACATGGAGACGGTCACCTCGTCGCCCAGCCGCACCCTGCGGGCCACTTCCTCCACGGGGGCGTTGACCGCGAGCATCCGGCCGGGTGCCGTGGCCCGCAGCCCTTCGGCGCGCTCGTGGACCAGGACGGCCGCGTCGGTCGGCGACCACACTCCGGCGAGCGCGGCGGCGGCGTACTCGCCGACGCTGTTGCCGAAGAGCGCCGCCGGCTTCACCCCCCACTCCTGCAACTGCCGGGCGAGTGCGTAGCCGAGCGTGTAGAGCCCCAGTTGCTGGTGCGCCCAGTCGTCGAACCACTCCGGTGCCACGGGGGTGCCGGAGACCATCGGGGACAGGTCGACCCCGAAGCGGGCCCTGGCGAAGCCGGCGATCTCGTCGAAGTGCTCACGGAACACCGGCAGCAGCCGGTACGGGGCCGCGCCCGCCGGATGCCGCAGCACTCCGTGCCCGGGGAAGAGGAACGCCACCTGTGACAGCGACCGCCGCTGCGGTGCGCGCACGCCACGCAGCAGCCGGGCCGCCTCGGCGTGGTCGCGCGCGACGACACAGGCCCGGTGCGGATGCCGCCTGCGGTCCGCCAGCGTCCGTGCCACCGCGTCGAGCGCGGGCGCGGGTTCGGCTTCGAGCCGCTCGGCGAGCTGACGGCCGTACGGTCCGAGGGCCTCGGACGTGGCGGCGGAGAGCAGCAGTGCCCGGGCCGACGAGCCCTCGGCGGGTGCCGGGAGCGGGGGCGCCGCGGCGAGGACGACATGGGCGTTGGTGCCGCCCACACCGAAGGCGCTGACCGCGGCGACGGGGGTCCGGCCCGCGGGCCAGGGGCGGCTGTCGACGCACACCTCGAAGGGCGACGTGTCCAGGTCGAGCAGCGGGTTCGGCCTGGTGTAGTGCAGTGTCGGCACCAGTTCCCGGTGCTCGATCATCAGCACCGTCTTGATGAACCCGGCCACCCCGGCCGCCGCGCTGGTGTGGCCGATGTTGCTCTTGACGGAGCCCAGCCAGGTCGGGTGGTCCTGCGGTGCGACGCCGAACACATCGGTGAGGGCCGCCACTTCGACCGGGTCGCCCATGGGGGTGGCCGTGCCGTGGCACTCGATGTGGTCGATGTCGCCCGGCTCGATCCCGGCGACCCGCTGGGCGTGCCGGATCACCTCGCTCTGGCCGGGGATGGAGGGCGCGGTGAAACCCAGCTTGTCCGAGCCGTCGTTGTTGAGGGCCGAGCCCCGGATCACCGCGGCGATCCGGTCGCCGTCCCGCAGCGCGTCCTCCAGCCGCTTGAGGACGACCACCCCCACGCCCTCGCTGGGCACCGTGCCCGCGGCCTTCTCGTCGAAGGGGCGGCAGTGGCCGTCGGGCGAGAGGATGCTGCCCTGTTCGTGCAGATAGCCCCACTCGCCGGGCGGCGACACGGTGACACCGCCGGCCAGCGCCGCGTCGCACTCGCCGGTCAGCAGCGCCTGGCGGGCCAGGTGGATCGCCGTGAGCGACGTGGAGCACGCCGTCTGCACGGTGATCGCGGGGCCGCGCAGCCCGAGTTTGTACGCCACGCGGGTCGCCACGAAGTCCTTCTCGTGGCTCACCATGCGGACCAGCGGGCTGAGTTCGCCGGAGCTGTCGAGCAGGGTCCGGTCGGACCCGGCGTACACCCCGACGCGTCCCTCGAACCGGGCGGCGTCGAGCGCGGCGTCGTCGAGGGCGGTCGCGGCGCATTCGAGGAACACCCGCTGCTGCGGGTCGATGTGCGCCGCGTCGGCCCGGTTGTAGCGGAAGTACGTCCAGTCGAAGTTGCGCGAGCCGTCGAGCACGCCCTTGGCCGGTACGAACTCCGGGCGCCGCACGAGTGCGGGGTCCGCGCCCTTGGCGATCAGGGCGTCGACGTCGAACCGCGTGATGCCCTCACGCCCGTCGCGCAGCAGGTGCCAGAACTCGCGTACGTCGGCGGCGCCCGGGTAGCGGCACGCCATTCCGACGACGGCTATCGCCTCGGTGGGCCGGGCCACCGCCTCCGTCCCGTTCACCGGTCCGCCGCCCTTCCGAGTTCCTCCACGAGGTGGCGCACCCGGGCAGCGGTGGGGGTGAGCAGGAAGTCGCGCAGCCGCAGCGTCAGACCGAACTCCTGCTTGACCAGGCGGATCAGCTGGACCGCGCCCAGCGACGTGCCGCCCATCGCGAAGAAGTCGGTGTCGGCGTCGACCGGCCCGGCGGTCTTCCCGGAGCGGTTGCCCGTGCGCTCGACGGCCGTGGCGAACAGCTCGGCGATCCGCGTCGCCACGTCGTCGGCGGGCGGCCGGGCCGCGGGCGCCGCCGGGGCGGGCGCCCGTCCCGCGGCCGTCGCGACGGCGGCCAGGGCCTTGCGGTCGACCTTGCCGTTCGCGGTCAGGGGGATGCGCTCGACCAGCGCCCACAGCGTGGGCACCATGTAGTCCGGGAGCGAGGCGGCCAGATACCTGCGCAGCTCGTCCGTGCCCAGGGTGACACCGGGATCCGGCACCACGGCCGCCACGAGCCGCTTCTCGGCGCTGTCCGACCCGGTGACGACCACCACGCAGTCCTTGACCTGCGGGTGTCCCGCCAGCACATCGCTGATGGCGCTCAGCTCGATGCGGTAGCCGCGCAGCTTGACCTGGTCGTCGGCGCGGCCGAGGAAGGCGAGCCGGCCCCGGGTGTCGAGGCGTACGACGTCGCCGGTGCGGTAGAGCCGCTCCGGCACGTCGGGCGAGAACCATCCGAAACGCCGCCGGGTCTCGGCCTCGTCGCCGATGTATCCGTCGGCCAGTCCCTCGCCTCCGGTGTACAGCTCGCCCACGGAGCCGGGCGGAACGAGCCTGGCCCGCTCGTCGAGGACATGGACGTGGGTGCCGGGCATCGGGGTGCCGATGGGGAGCGGCCCCGACACGTCCTCGGGGCGGGTGACCGTGTGCGTGGTGGTGAACGTGGTGTTCTCGGTGGGCCCGTAGCCGTTGGTGACCACCAGGTGGGGGTGGCGTGTCAGGGCACTGGCGACATGGTCGTGCGGTACGACGTCGCCGCCGGTCAGCAGCTGCTTCAGCGCGCCGAACGAGTCCGGAGCGAACTCCTCGACCAGCCGGAACAGGCCCGCCGTCAGCCAGGCGACGGTCACCTGCCGCTCGACGAGGAAGGCGCCCAGCTCGCTCGGGGAGGGCAGCGAGTCGGCGGGGTAGATCTCCAGCGTGGCGCCGGTGAGGAGCGCGCCCCACAGTTCGAGCGTGGAGGCGTCGAAGGGCAGTGGCGACAGCCGCAACATCCGCTCGCCGGGGCCGGTACGCACGTAGTCGGCCTGGTGGACCAGCCTGATGACGGCGCGGTGGGGGACGCTGACGCCCTTGGGCTGCCCGGTGGAGCCGGAGGTGAAGGCGACGTAGGCCCGGCGTCCGTTGTCCGCCGCGGGACGCTCGGCGCCGTCCGCCGTGTCGGCGGAGGCGGCCCAGGCCGCCTCCCAGGGCGCGACGGCCGGCACGTCCCGCAGCGCGGCGTGGTCGGCCTTGTCCGCCGGGACGATCACGGCCGCCGGCGCGGCCTTGCCCACGATCAGTTCGGTGTGCGCGAGGGGCAGACCGAGGTCCACCCCGACGTAGGCGGCGCCGGCGAAGAGCACGCCGAGGACGGCCACGGCCTCGGCGACGGAGCGTTCCACCGCGACGATGACGGTGTCACCGTCGCGGACACCCGCCCGCCGCAGCAGCCGGGCCTGCCGGTCGGCCGCCCGGGTCAGCTCCGCGTAGGTCAGTTCGACGTCTGCCTCGCGGACCGCGACCGCGTCGGGCGAGCGCCGCGCCGCCCGGCGGAACAGCTCGTCCATGGAGGTGGCCGGGAACTCCTCGCGGACGTCGTTGACCGCGGCCAGCTGCGCACGGCGCTCGGCGGACAGGCAGCGCACGTCCTCCAGTGCCGAGTCCGGGGCGGTCGCCAGCGCCTCGGTGGCGGCACGGAAGTCGGCGATGAACCCGTCGGCCTCGGCCTGTGTCCATACGGCGGTGGCGTACTCGACATGGCCGGCCAGCGTCGGTTCGGCCTGTCCCACCAGCAGGGTGAGGTCGAACTGGGCGCCACCGCCGTGCCCCTCCTCGATCCGGACGTCGAGCGCGGAGGTGCCCAGACGCTGGGGGACCAGCTGGTCGTGCATGCCGAAGCAGACCTGGACCAGCGGGTGGCAGCCCACGCTGCGCTCGATGCCGAGACGGGCGACCAGTTCCTCGAACGGCACCTGTCCCGCGTCGATGCTGAGCGTCAGCGAGTGCTGCACGGAACGCAGGTAGCCGGTGACCGACGCCGAGTCGTCGATGTCGATCCGCACCGGAACGAGGTTGCCCGCCACGCCGACGAGCCCTTCGAGCTCGGAGGTGTCCCGGCCGAGCAGCGGTACGCCGACCAGCAGACTGCGCGCCCCGGTGGTGCGGCCGAGCGTCAGCGCGAACGCGCCGAGCAGCAGGGCGAACGGGGTGATGCCCAGGGCGCGGGCCGTCTCGGTGACGGCGGCGCTGGCCGGGCCGCCCAGGTCGAGGGACCGGCGGTCGCCCGCCGCGTCCTGCACGGCGGGGCGCTGCCGGTCCGCGGGCAGCTCCAGGACGGTGGGCACGGAGTCCAGGTGCCGGGTCCAGAAGTCGGCCTGCCTGTCCCACAGGCCGGCCGCCCGCTGCTCCTCCTGACGCCGGATGAGGGTGCCGAGGGGGACGCCCGGGCCGAAGTCCGCGGGGGTGCCGCCCGACAGTTCCTCGTAGTGGGCGAGGAGTTCCCTGAAGACCAGGCCCACGGCCCAGCCGTCGAGCACCATGTGATGTGCGGTCAGGACGACGGCCTGGCGGCCCGACGCGTGGGTGAAGTGCAGGAAGCGCACGGCGGGCGCGGCCTTGAGGTCGAAGGGGCGCCGCGTGTGCGCCCGGGAGGTACGGCGTACCTCGTCCTCGAAGCCGGCGGCCTCCCCGGCGCAGACGATGCCGGTGAACTCCGCGGTGTGCTCGTCCAGCACCGTGCGCACCACGGCGCCCGTGGCCTCGTCCTCGGTGAAGACGGTGCGCAGCCCCTCGTTGCGGACGACGGTGCGGGCGACGGCCTCCTTGAGGACCTCGACGTCGAGGTCCCCCTTCTCGACGAAGGCGGTGAACACCAGGTTGTAGGGGGAGCCGCCGGTGATGCTCTCGATGAGCCACATGCCCCGCTGGGTGCGGGACAGCCCGCTCTCGGCCGCCGCCGCCTCGGCGGCGGCCACGGCCTCCCGCGGCGCGGCCTCCACCTCGGCGCCCGCCAGGACGGCGGCCAGCGGCTCGCCGCCGAGCAGGGCCTTCATCGGGACTCTCACGCCCAGTTGTTCCCGGGCCAGGGCGGCGAGCCGCATGGCGCGCAGCGAGTCGCCGCCGAGTTCTATGAAGGAGCAGGCACCAAAACTCGCGCTGTCCGCGTCCGTGTCCAGGACCGCGGCAGCAAGGTCGTCAAGCGTCATTGATCAGTCTCTTCCCACGGGTACGAGGAGTGGTCGCGGTCGGCGCGGGCTGCGAAAGGGCCCGGGGTCAGCCGCGGGCGGCGCCGAGGATGCGGTCGCGGGCACCGGACCCGGCGGCGGACGCGCCGGGGCCGGCCGGAGCGGTGAGGAGTTCGGCGTGGCCGCGGACGGTTCCCGCCCGGAAGAGGTCCATGGTCCTCAGGGACTGGCCGGAGGCCTGGCTGAGCCGCTCGACGAGCATGATGAGCAGCAGGGAGTCGCCGCCGGCGTCGAAGAAGCTGACGTCGTCGCCCACCTGGTCGTCGGTCTTGAGGACCTCCTGCCACAGGGAGCGGACGAGTGCGATGCGGGCCTCGCGCGTGGACAGGTCTACGGCAGCGGACTGGTCGGTCACGGTTTCCTCCGGAGAGTCGACGAGTTGGATGGCACAGCGCTGAAGGTCGCTGAGGAGGGCGGCGACGTCGCCCCGGTCGTAGAGGGCCTCGATGAAGTCGGCGGACAGCTCCATCCGCCGGGTGCCGGACTCCTCGGTCACGGTGACGAACAGGCCCAGGTCGTACTTCATGTGCAGGGAGGGCAGGGGCTGGATGCGGCCCACCACGTCCTCGGCCAGATGCAGGTCGGCGGGCACCTCCGCCATGTTCACCAGCACCGCGGACAGCGGCGGCCAGATGACCTTCCGCTCGGGCCGCAGGCCGGCGGCTACGGCCTCGAGCGGCACGTCGGCGTCGACGAAGGCCTCCATGGCGGCGAACCGTGTGGTGCGCAGGAGCTCACGCCAGGTGGTCGCCTCGTCGACGGACACATGGATCATGGCGGTATTCATGAACATGCCAATCGCGTCGGCGTGGGCCGGATCGTCACGGCCGGGCCACCCGAAGGCGAAGAGGAACTCCCGCTGGTCACCCGTGCGCGCCAGGGAGGCGGCGAACAGGGCCGTGGCGACCATGAACGGGGTGCAGCCCTCGGCCTCGGCCACCGCCAGCAGGTCCTCGGTGAGGCCGGCGTCGAGCCGGAGGGCGGCGCTCGCCCCGGACAGCGAAGGGTCGTCGGTCCGCCGGCGGAAGGGGATCCGCACGTCGACGGGGACACCCGCGAGCCGTTCGAGGACCGCGGGCAGCCGTTCCTCCGTCTCCTCGGGTCCCGTCATGGTGACCACGCCGCTGGGGTGCGGAGGCGTGCTCAGGCGGGGTTCGGCACCGGCGAGGCCCGCCCGGTACACCTCGGCGATCTCCGCCATGAGCAGCGTGCGCGACCAGCCGTCGCAGACGATGTGGTGCACGGTGAACACCAGCAGCGTGGTCACCGCGTCGATGCGGATCACCTCGGCACGGGCGGGCGCCTCGTCGGCGAGGTCGAAGGGCGTGTAGCACAGGAGCTCCACGAGCCGGTCCAGCTCCCGCGCGGACCAGCCCTCGGCCGCGGCGTCGAGGAAGCCGGCCTCGGCGGGCGGGGCGTCCGTGCGGTACTCGATCCGCTTGTTCCAGGCGTCGAGCCGGAAACGGGAGCGCAGCGCGGGATGCCGGCCCAGGACCCGTCGTACGGAGGCCACGAGCAGGTCGTGGTCCACCGGTCCCGAGAACCGCACGACGGTGGGGATCAGGCTCGTGGGACGCAGGTGCTCCACCCGGTCCAGGACCCACAGCCCCTTCTGCGCCGCGTTGGCTTCGTACCACCGGGGCTCCGTGGCCGGCCGGGTGGGCGGGAGGTCGTCTTTCACCGTTCGGTCTTCTTCCACCGTTTCCATCGGATCCCCTCAGGAGCGCCGGCGCGCGGTGACGGGCACGTGCTTGTAGCCGGACGCGAAGTTGGAGATGAGCCGCTCGGGCTTGCCGGCCGGCTCGAAGTCCTCGTAGCGGGCGAAGAGTTCCTCGAACAGGACGCCGACGGTGATGCGGGCGACGCTGTGCCCGACGCAGTAGTGCGGGCCGATGCCGAAGGCGAGGTGTTTGTTGGGCCTGCGCCGGATGTCGAAGACCTCGCTGTTCTCGAACACCTCCTCGTCGCGGTTGGCGGAGCCGAGCCAGGCGACGACGGCGTCACCGGCGGCGATGCGCGTACCGCGCACGACCGTGTCCCGGGTGGCGTAGCGCAGGACGTGGTTGACCGGTGAGGCCCAGCGCAGCGCCTCCTCGTAGGCCGTCCCGTTGACCTCCGGGTGGGCCGCCCAGTCCGCCATCACGTCGGTGCCGGTGAACTCGGCGAGGAAGAAGGTGGGGGCGTGCGGGGTGGTGACGTTGGCGCCCAGCAGCAGGCTGTAGCAGTTCGCGACGATCTCGCTCGCGGACATGTGCCGGCCCTCGAAGCGGGTGGAGATCAGCACACTGAGCAGGTCGTCACCGAGGTGGTCGCGCCGGTGGCGCATGAGGTCCTGGAAGTAGCCGAACAGCTCGCGGTGCGCCGCCTGAAGCGTCGCATCCTTGCCGCCCGGGTCCTGGAACTCCGGGTCGTCGGCGGCGATGCACACGGTGGTCAGCCTGCTCAGCCAGGCCCAGTCCGCCTCCGGCAGCCCCATCATCGTGCCGGTGACCGACATCGGCAGCGCCAGCATGGCCGTGCCGAAGTCGAACGCCTGGCCCGAGCCGAGCGGTTCGAGTAGGTCGACCACCTTCCCCCGGATCGTCTCCCGCTGGCGGTCCACCGCCTTCACGGCGAGGGCCTTCTTCAGCCGGGCCTGCCGTTCGGTGTGCCGGGGCGGGTCCGTGACGGCCAGCTGCTGCCCGCCGGCGGGGTCGTCGGTGCCGAGCAGGTCGAGCAGGGTGCCCCGCTCGGAGGTGAACGTGGCGGAGTCGCGCAGCACCAGATCGGTGTCGGCGTACTTCACCACGGACCAGAAGCCGCGCGAGTCGTCCACCTGGTGCCAGCTGAGACCCTCTTCCTGACGCAACCGGCGCCAGATCCCGTAGGCGTCTCCGCTGCTGTAGAGGGTGGGGTCGATGAGGTCGGCTGATGCCGCATCGACGGGGCAGCCGGCGGAACGAGTTTCGTGCCTGGAGATGGCCCGACTCCTTTCACGGAAGCATCGCGGTACGGAGGGCGGACGGCCCAGGCCGGCCTGGGCGTCGGACGAAGAGAAAGCACGCCGCCCGCGCATTCGAAAAGGAGCGGGGGCGAGTCGCGAGAATCGAGCGGTTTGCCGCCCGCGACCGACATGACTGGACCGTATCCCCTGGCCTCTCGCACCGGGCAAGCGGCGACGACCCATACCCCGACTACTTGTGCAACTTGCCCATCTGGCGCCGGGCAACCGGCCATGTGCTGAACCCTGTTGCACACCGCGCGTAGGCTCCCGGTCCAGCTCGCACACCCACTTCCCCGGATACCGCCGCACAACCCGCGGGCTGCACGTTCGCATCCGGAGAAACCCCGAACCATTTCGGCAAGTCGACCTTGCAAGGAGCATGCCCATGCGTTACCGCACGCTCGGCGGGACCGGCATGGAAGTGAGCGCGTACTGCCTCGGCACCATGAATTTCGGCTACGTCGCCAATTCCGACCACGAATCCTGTATTCGCATCGTCAACACGGCCCTCGACCAGGGAATCAACTTCGTCGACACCGCGGACATGTATGCGGCGGGCGAATCGGAAACCATCGTGGGAAAGGCGCTCAAGGGGCGTCGCGACGACGTGGTGCTCGCCACGAAGGTGCACTTCCAGATGGGCGAGGGCCGTAATCGCAGTGGCAATTCACGTCGCTGGATCACCCAGGCGGTGGAGGACAGCCTCCGCCGGCTGCGGACCGACTGGATCGACCTCTACCAGGTACACCGCCCCGACTACTCCACCGATGTGGAGGAGACCCTCGGGGTCCTCACCGACCTCGTCCGCCAGGGAAAGATCCGCGCCTTCGGGTGTTCGTCCTTCCCGGTGGCGGACATCGTCGACTCACACCATGTGGCCGAGCGCCGCGGCCTGATGCGCTTCCGCACCGAGCAGCCTCCGTACTCGCTGCTCGCCCGTGGCGTCGAGGCCGATGTCCTGCCCGCCTGCCAGCGCCACCGGATGGGCGTGCTGACCTTCAGCCCGCTCGCCTTCGGGTTCCTGTCCGGCAAGTACCGCAAGGGCGACGCCATCGACCTCACCCGAGGCCGCCCCGCGATCGTGCCCGCGCGTTTCGACCCGGCGCTGGACCGGAACACGGCGAAGTTCGACGCCCTGGAGCAGTTGATCGGCCTCGCCGGCGACATCGGCTGCACGCTGCCCGAACTCGCCCTGGCCTTCGTCACCGCGCACCCCGCCGTCACCTCCGCGATCACCGGCCCGCGCACCATGGACCACCTCGACAGCGCCCTCAAGGGTGCTGCGCTCACCCTCGACGACGCGGTCCTCGACCGCATCGACGAGATCGTCCCGCCGGGGACCGACCTCTACGACCCGCTCGCCTCCTGGCCGCCGCCGGCCCTCGCGACCCCCGCGTTGCGCCGCCGGCCGCCCGGGGACCGGGCTGCGGCCTGACGCGCCACCACCGTGCCGTGTTCACCCACCACACCGACCGGAAGCCGAGGCATCCGAGATGAGTCAGAACGAGCAGCCGTCCGACGACCACGCCGTCACGCCCTCACGTACTCGCATGGACCCCATGGAGACCTTCGAACGCTCCGAGGGACGCGCGATGCAGTGCCGCCACCACACCTGGGACCACAACCCGGGCGGAGAGAACTGCCCCTTCGCCGACCCCATCTCGCTCGGACTGTGACGCGCGGCGGACCCGCACCGCGCTGAACCCCACACCAAGGAGATTCCATCGTGAGCCGGGACGAACTCTTGGCGCGCTCGGAGACCGCCGTGGTCGACGCGTACTCCCTGTACCGCATCGCCCTGGGACACACCCCACGCGGATCCGTCCTGCGAGACGCGGCTCTGACCGGTGACATCCGACTGGTCGTGCCCGCGTTCAGCTTCGGCGTCGCCTGCGCCATGCGTACCTGCTGGGACGAGGAGTGCGACGAACGGCACCCGCCCGGCGCCGGGGCGACGATCCGCCGGTTCCTCGGCGGCCGCGGCGTCGAGCCCGCCGAACCCACACCGGAGGCGACGGTGACGGCCGGGCAGCTGTACGCGGACTGCGCCCAGCACCGGGTCACGGGCGCCGAGGTCCTCGCCGCCTGCCACACGGTGGTGCTGGCCGGCGACCGCGGGACGTCCCTGCTCTCGGCGGCCCGGGCGTCGTACTGCTACCTGCCGCTGGCCGACCGCCGGCCGAGCCTGCGCATCGACTACGTCTGACACCGCGCCCCGATCCGACTCCGCCACCACCGAACGGGAGAAGCAACCCCCATGTCGTATGTGATCGCGCAGCCCTGCGCCGACGTCAAGGACAAGGCCTGCCTCGACGAGTGCCCCGTCGACTGCATCTACGAGGGTGAGCGCGCCCTCTACATCCAGCCCGACGAATGCGTCGACTGCGGCGCCTGCGAGCCGGTGTGCCCCGTGGAGGCCATCTTCTACGAGGACGACGTCCCCTCGGACTGGCAGGGCTACATCGAGGCCAACGCGGAGTTCTTCACCGAGCTCGGATCGCCGGGCGGCGCCTCGAAGCTGGGCCTGATCGAGCACGACCACCCCCTGGTCGCCGCGCAGCCCCAGCAGACCCCGGCCTGAGAGGGAATCGTGAGCATGACTGTCCCGTCCCCCTGGCTCAAGCGCATCGGGGGGCCCGCCCAGGCCGACGGCGGCACGCCCGAGGTGGTGTGCTTCCCCCACTCCGGGGGCGCCGCGAGCTGGTACCGGCCCCTCGCCGCCGAGCTCGGCGACGACATCCCGACCTTCGCGGTGCAGTACCCGGGCCGGCAGGAACGGCACGACGAGCCGGCCCTCACGGATCTGCACGAGCTGGCCGACCGCACCGCCGAGGCGCTCGGCAACGCCGGCACCGGCGTACCGCGGATCTTCTTCGGTCACAGCATGGGCGCCATCCTCGCCTACGAGGTCGCCCAGCGGCTCGGCGAGCGGGGCCCGACGGCGCTGCTCGCCTCGGGCCGCCCCGCCCCCGACCGCGTCCGGCCGACCACGTCGTACCTCCTCGACGACGCGGCGCTGGCCGAGCAGATCTCCTGGCTCGGCGGCACCACGAAGGAACTGCTCGACGACCCCGAGATGCGCTCGCTGCTGCTGCCGGTGATCCGCAGCGACTACCGGGCGAGCGAGACCTACCGCCCCCGGCCGGGCCGCGGTCCGCTGGACTGTTCCCTGATCGCGCTGGGCGGCGACGGGGACCCCGTCGCGCCGCTCGACGGCGTCCGGGCCTGGTCCCGCCACACGACCGGCCCGTTCCGCCTGGAGCTTCTGCCGGGCGGCCACTTCTACCTGCTGGACCACTGGGCGGCCGTAGCCGGCCTCGTACGGAGCTGTGTCCGACCGCTGACGGCGGTTCCTGGAATCCTGCCCGGATGAGCGACATGAACCCCCCTGACCCCGCCCAGCGCGTGGAGCCGTTCCGCCTGGACATCGCGGAGGCCGATCTGGACGATCTGCGCCGGCGGCTGGACCTCACCCGCTGGCCCGACGAACTGCCCGGCGCGGGAAGGGACTACGGGGTGCCGCTCGCACGTCTGCGGGAGCTCACCCGGTACTGGCGGCACGACTACGACTGGCGTGCCGCCGAGGCCCGGCTCAACGAGTGGCCGCAGTACACCACCGTGATCGACGGCGCGCGCGTCCACTTCGCGTACATCCGCTCTCCCGAACCGGCTGCCACACCCCTGTTGATGACCCACGGCTGGCCGGGCTCCCTGGTCGAGTTCACCCACGTCGCCGGGCCCCTCACCGACCCGGCGCGGTACGGCGGCGACCCCGACGACGCCTTCCACCTGGTGCTGCCGAGCATTCCGGGCTTCGGCCTGTCGGGTCCCACCCGTGAGCGCGGCTGGGAACTGCGCAGGGTGACCGCGGCCTTCGCCGAACTCATGCGCCGGCTCGGTCACGCACGCTACGGGGTGCAGGGCGGGGACTGGGGCGCCGCGATCTCCCGCGAACTGGGCCGTACGCGCCCCGAGGTGATCGGCGTCCACCTGAACCTTCTGCCCAACGGCTACATGGCGCACGACCCCGGCGACCTCTCCGGGCTCCCACCGCGGGAGGCCGAGAACACCCGCCGGTCCTGGGCCCGCTTCCAGGCCTGGGTACGCGACCGGCAGGGCTACGCGGACATCCAGTCCACCCGGCCGCAGACCCTGGCGTACGGCCTGACCGACTCGCCGGTCGGCCAACTCGCCTGGATCGTGGAGAAGTTCGACGAATGGGCCGAACACCCCGTCGACCGTGACCTCCTGCTCACCAACGTCATGCTGTACTGGCTGACCGCCACGGCGGGCTCCTCGGCGCGCATCTACTACGAGCGCGCGCACGCGGACTACTGGGGCACCCCGCCCGAGCTCTCCACGGCACCGACCGCCGTCGCCCACTTCCCCCACGACAACTTCGTCCTCCTGGAGCGCATCGCGCAGGAGACGAACAACGTCGTCCAGTGGACGGACCACGACCGCGGTGGCCACTTCCCCGCGCTGGAGGAGCCGGACCTGCTCGTCGACGACATCCGGAGGTTCTTCCGCACCCTGCGCCTCAAGGAGAAGCCAGAAGAAGAGTGAGACGAGCCACAGCCCCACGGATCCGCTGAACCGAAGATCAACAACCCCGGATCGCAACGGCCGGGCGGCCCACCGGCCGCCGGGCCGTCCCGCGTGTGAACACTGTCACACCCCGCTCCGCCCCGCTCTGCCCGGACATACAGAAACGGGCTGATCGTTTTCACGATCAGCCCGTTCCGTCGGTGCTCTTCTGTGCGCGAGGGGGGAGTTGAACCCCCACGCCCTTGCGGGCACTGGAACCTGAATCCAGCGCGTCTGCCTATTCCGCCACCCGCGCATTGGGTGTGTCTTCCGGCCCCGGCCCCGTTTCCTGCGGGCTGACCCCTTCCGACATCCAGAACACTAGCACGTGGGACGGGGTGGGTTCACATCCCTTGTCCCTGGGCAGCGGCCACCGGGCGGCCGCGTACCGAGCGGTCGGCGTTCACGTATCAACCTCGTACCGGTCCGGCCCATCTGCCCGGGAGAGGGATCGTGCGCACAGTCAGGTGCGGGACACTGGTCGTGGCCCACCTCTACGATCCTTGGCAGAAGAACCGCCGATCCGGGGCAGGAGAAGCACGCCGAGGAGTTCGAAGAGGGGCCGCTGGGGGAACCGGCTGATTGCCGGGCGCGTAGATACGATCAGTGAGCAGTAGCGGAACGGCAAGCAGTACGGGCAAGGCGACAGAGGAGGTGCCCTGTGGGAGTCCTGAAGAAGTTCGAGCAGCGTCTCGAAGGTCTGGTCAACGGCACCTTCGCCAAGGTGTTCAAGTCCGAGGTCCAGCCCGTGGAGATCGCCGGAGCGCTGCAGCGCGAGTGCGACAACAACGCGACCATCTGGAACCGCGACCGGACGGTCGTGCCCAACGACTTCATCGTGGAGCTGAGCGCCCCCGACTTCGAGCGCCTCAGCCCCTACTCCGGACAGCTCGGCGACGAGCTGGCCGGGATGGTCCGCGACTACGCCAAGCAGCAGCGCTACACGTTCATGGGGCCGATCAAGGTCAACCTGGAGAAGGCCGAGGACCTGGACACCGGCCTGTACCGGGTACGCAGCCGCACGCTCGCCTCCTCCAGCAACCAGCAGGCCTCCGAGCACGCCCCCGCGGGCGGCGCCCCGCAGCGTCCCGGCGGCTACGGCTACCCTCAGCAGCCCGGCGCCGCCCCGCCGATGCCGAGCGCGCCGCCGCCCGGCGCCCCGGCACGCCCCGGCGGCTACGGCTACCCACAGCCCACCCAGCCCGCCGGCCAGCGGCCCGCCGGCCCCTCCGGACCGGTCGGCGCCCCGTCGCCCGGCTCCCGAACCCGCCACTGGATCGAGATCAACGGCACCCGCCACCAGATCTCCCGCGCGACGCTGGTGCTGGGCCGCAGCACCGAGGCCGACGTGCGGATCGACGACCCCGGCGTCTCCCGCCGGCACTGCGAGATCCGGACCGGAACGCCCTCGACGATCCAGGATCTCGGGTCCACCAACGGCATCGTGGTGGACGGGCAGCACACCACCCGCGCTACGCTCCGCGACGGCTCGCGGATCGTCGTGGGCAGCACCACCATCATTTACCGGCAAGCCGAAGGGTGAAGCGGGGGCAATGTCAGAGCTGACCCTCACGGTCATGCGGCTGGGTTTCCTGGCCGTACTGTGGCTGTTCGTGATCGTGGCCGTGCAGGTCATCCGCAGCGACCTGTTCGGTACGCGCGTCACCCAGCGCGGATCGCGTAGGGAAGAAGGACGCCGGCAGCAGCCCGCCCGGCAGCAGCAGGCCGCGCCACCGCAGCAGCGCGGCCAGCAGCAGAGCGGCGGTCGCCAGCGGCGCAACGCCCCCACCAAGCTGGTCGTCAGCGAGGGCACCCTGACGGGGACGACGGTCGCGCTCCAGGGCCAGACCATCACCCTCGGCCGCGCCCACGACTCCACCATCGTGCTGGACGACGACTACGCCTCCAGCCGCCATGCCAGGATCTACCCGGACCGCGACGGCCAGTGGATCGTCGAGGACCTCGGTTCCACGAACGGCACGTACCTGGACCGGTCACGGCTGACGACCCCCACACCGGTCCCGCTGGGCGCACCGATCCGCATCGGCAAAACCGTCATCGAACTGCGGAAGTAGTGCTACGTCATGAATAGGCGCGAGCGGAGCGAGCACGCGGCGGCGGACCGGACGCCGGTCCCCGGCGCGCTCCCGACCGGAGGGTGGGCACCGTGCGGATGTACCCGGAGCCGACGGGCGAGGTGCGCATGAGTCTGTCACTGCGCTTCGCCGCCGGATCGCACAAAGGCATGATCCGCGAGGGCAACGAGGACTCCGGTTACGCCGGTCCCCGCCTGCTCGCCATCGCCGACGGCATGGGCGGCCAGGCCGCCGGCGAGGTCGCCTCCTCCGAGGTGATCTCCACCCTGGTCACGCTCGACGACGACGTGCCCGGCTCCGACATCCTCACCTCGCTCGGCCACGCCGTGCAGCGCGCCAACGACCAGCTGCGCTCCATGGTCGAGGAGGACCCGCAGCTGGAGGGCATGGGGACCACCCTGACCGCCCTGCTGTGGACCGGACAGCGGCTCGGCCTGGTGCACGTCGGCGACTCGCGCGCGTACCTGCTGCGTGACGGCGTGCTCACCCAGATCACCCAGGACCACACCTGGGTGCAGCGGCTCGTCGACGAGGGCCGCATCACCGAGGAGGAAGCCACCACCCACCCGCAGCGCTCGCTCCTCATGCGCGCGCTCGGCAGCGGCGACCACGTCGAACCCGACCTCTCCATCCGCGAGGTCCGCGCCGGCGACCGCTACCTGATCTGCTCCGACGGGCTCTCCGGGGTCGTCTCCCACCAGACCCTGGAGGAGACCCTCGCCAGCTACCAGGGACCGCAGGAGACCGTGCAGGAGCTGATCCAGCTCGCGCTGCGCGGCGGCGGCCCCGACAACATCACGGTCATCATCGCCGACGTCCTCGACCTGGACACCGGGGACACCCTCGCCGGGCAGCTCTCCGACACCCCCATCGTGGTCGGCGCCGTCGCCGAGAACCAGCACCACCTGCACGACAACGGCATCATGCAGACCCCGGCGGGCCGCGCCGCCAACCTCGGCCGCCAGGTCCCCGGCCAGGGCGGCGGCGAGTTCGGCCCGCCCGGCTCCGGCGACACCACCGGCTACGACCCCTCCGGCAGCTTCGGCGACTACACCGACGACGACTTCGTCAAGCCCCGCAAGGGCCGCAGGTGGCTGAAGAGATCCTTCTGCACCGTGCTCGCCCTCGCCGTGATCGGCGGCGGCGTGTACGGCGGCTGGCGCTGGACGCAGACCCAGTACTACGTCGGCGCCAACGGCGAGCACGTCGCGCTGTACCAGGGCATCAGCCAGGACCTGGCCTGGGTCTCGTTGTCGAAGGTGGAGAAGGACCACCCCGAGATCGAACTCAAGTACCTGCCGTCCTACCAGCAGAAGCAGGTCAGGGCCACCATCGCCGAGGGCGGTCTGCAGGACGCCCAGACGAAGGTCCAGGAACTGGCCGTGCAGGCCTCCGCCTGCAAGAAGGAGGCGGAGCGCACCGCCGCCGAGGCCAAGACCGCCAAGACGGACAAGGGCAAGACCGCCGACACCACGGGAACCACGAAGACCTCGCTCACGTCCAAGGCCTCGCCCAGCCCCTCGAACTCGGCGTCCCCCACGGCGTCACCGTCCCCGTCCACCTCAGCGACCGCCACCCCCAGCCCCGGCCCCACTCTCTCGGAGGATGAGCAGAAGGTCGTCTCGCTGTGCGGTAAGCAGTAGGCAAGCCGTGAGAGGCCCCGTCACACGATGAGCAGTTCCACCAACTCCTCGACACATCACACGTCCACGATCGGTGCCATCGGCGCACCCAGCCGACGCAACACCGAGCTCGCGCTCCTGGTGTTCGCGGTCGTCATCCCGGTCTTCGCCTACGCCAACGTGGGCCTGGCCATCGACGACGAGGTACCGGCGGGCCTGCTGAGCTACGGCCTGGGCCTCGGCCTCATGGCCGGCGTCGCCCATCTCGCCGTACGCAAGTTCGCGCCCTACGCGGACCCGCTGCTGCTGCCGCTGGCCACGCTCCTCAACGGCATCGGACTGGTCGTCATCTGGCGGCTCGACCAGTCCAAGCGGCTCCAGCGGAGCAGCAGCTTCGTCGAGGCGGCACCACGCCAGCTGCTGTACTCCGCCATGGGCGTCGCCCTGCTGGTGGTCGTGCTGATCTTCCTCAAGGACCACCGCGCCCTCCAGCGCTACACCTACATCTCGATGTTCGGCGCGCTGTTCCTGCTGGTCCTGCCCCTCGTGCCCGGTCTCGGCGCGAACATCTACGGCGCCAAGATCTGGATCAAGATCCCCGGCCTCGGCACGCTCCAGCCCGGTGAGTTCGCCAAGATCGTGCTGGCGATCTTCTTCGCCGGCTACCTCATGGTGAAGAGAGACGCCCTGGCCCTGGCCAGCCGTCGCTTCATGGGCCTGTACCTGCCCCGCGGCCGCGACCTGGGTCCGATCCTCATCGTCTGGGTGATCTCGATCCTCATCCTGGTGTTCGAGACCGACCTCGGTACCTCGCTGCTGTTCTTCGGAATGTTCATCATCATGCTGTACGTGGCGACGGAACGGACCAGCTGGATCGTCTTCGGTCTGCTGATGTCCGCGGCCGGCGCCGTGGGCGTCGCCTCCTTCGAACCGCACGTCCAGCAGCGCGTCCAGGCATGGCTCGACCCCATGCGCGAGTTCACGCTCAGCAGGCAGGGCGTCCTCGGCCACACCGAGCAGTCCATGCAGGCGCTGTGGGCGTTCGGCTCCGGCGGCACCCTCGGCACCGGCCTGGGCCAGGGCAACTCCGACCTCATCGGCTTCGCCGCCAACTCGGACTTCATCCTCGCCACCTTCGGCGAGGAACTGGGCCTGGCCGGCGTCATGGCGATCCTGCTGCTCTACGGCCTGATCGTGGAGCGCGGTATCCGCACCTCGCTCGCGGCCCGCGACCCGTTCGGCAAGCTGCTGGCCGTCGGCCTGTCCGGCGCCTTCGCCCTTCAGGTCTTCGTCGTGGCCGGCGGTGTCATGGGCCTCATCCCGCTGACCGGCATGACGCTGCCGTTCGTGGCCTACGGCGGTTCGTCCGTCATCGCCAACTGGGCCCTGATCGGCATCCTGCTGCGCATCAGCGACACCGCCCGCCGCCCCGCTCCCGCCCCCGCACCGAACCCCGACGCCGAGATGACCCAGGTGGTCCGACCGTGAACAAGCCCCTACGCCGCATCGCGATCTTCTGCGGGCTGCTTGTCATGGCGCTGCTCGTCCGTGACAACTGGCTCCAGTACGTCCAGGCGAACGAGCTCAACACCAACACCGACAACCGCCGCGTGGCCATCGAGCGTTACGCCGCTCCGCGGGGCGACATCATCGTCGACGGCGACGCCATCACCGGGCACACGGAGTCGAAGACGGGCGACTTCAAGTACAAGCGCACGTACAAGAACGGCTCCATGTGGGCCCCGGTCACCGGCTACGCCTCCCAGGCCTTCGGCGCCAACCAGCTGGAGTCCCTGGAAGACGGCATCCTCACCGGCAACGACAACCGGCTCTTCTTCCGCAACACCCTCGACATGGTCACGGGCAAGCAGAAGTCGGGCGGCAACGTCGTCACCACGCTCAACGCGGCCGCGCAGAAGGCCGCGTACAACGGCCTCAAGGCGCAGGGCGGCAAGGGCGCGGTCGTCGCCCTGGAGCCCTCCACGGGCAAGATCCTGGCCCTCGCGTCCTACCCGTCGTACGACCCCTCGGCCTTCGCCGGCAACACCGACACCGACGCGGCGGCCTGGAAGAAGCTCCAGAAGAAGTACGACCCCAACGACCCGATGCTGAACCGGGCGCTGCGCGAGACCTACCCGCCGGGCTCCACCTTCAAGGTGGTCACCGCCGCGGCCGCGCTGGAGAACGGGCTGTACACCTCCGCCGACGAGGCCACCAAGTCGCCGCTGCCGTGGGTCATGCCGGGCACCACCACCGAGCTGAAGAACGAGGGCAGCATCCCCTGCAAGAACGCGACCATGCGGATCGCGCTGCGCTACTCCTGCAACACCGTCTTCGGCAAGATCGGCGCCGACCTCGGCAACGACAAGATGCTCTCCGAGGCCAAGAAGTTCGGCTTCGACGCCGAGCAGTTCACCCCGGTCCGCTCCAGCGCCTCGGTCTTCTCCAAGGACATGAACCAGTCGCAGACCGCGCTGTCCTCGATCGGCCAGTACAACACCGCCGCGACCCCGCTCCAGATGGCCATGGTCGCCTCCGCGGTCGCCAACGACGGCAAGCTGATGAAGCCGTACATGATCGACAAGCTGCAGTCGTCGAACCTCGACACCATCTCGCAGACCGACCCCGAGGAGCTGAGCCAGCCGCTCTCCTCCGCGAACGCCCAGGTCCTCCAGTCGATGATGGAGACGGTCGTCAAGGAGGGCACCGGCACCAACGCGCAGATCAGCGGCGTGACCGTCGGTGGCAAGACCGGTACCGCCCAGCACGGTGTGGAGAACAGCGAGAACCCCTACGCCTGGTTCATCTCCTACGCCAAGCTGCCCGACGGCAGCAAGCCCGTCGCCATCGCCGTGGTGATCGAGGACGACCAGGCCAACCGTGACGACATCTCCGGCGGCGGCCTCGCGGCCCCGATCGCGAAGAGCGTGATGGAGGCAGTCATCAACTCCAAGAAGTGACCCCGCTCACGTTCCCTTCACATCGGTGCACGTTGCGATACCGGTCCTGTATCGGGTTACGGGCTTGGCCAGGTCACACAAACACAGCCGGGTACGGTAGGCCCGGACGGCAGCCTCCGGCCACACACCCGTGGCGGCCGGGACCGACGGAGAGGGCTGGTAGGTAGCTATGGAAGAGCCGCGTCGCCTCGGCGGCCGGTACGAGCTGGGCCACGTGCTCGGCCGTGGTGGCATGGCGGAGGTCTACCTCGCGCATGACACGCGGCTCGGCCGCGCGGTGGCGGTGAAGACGCTGCGCGTGGACCTCGCGCGCGATCCGTCCTTCCAGGCCCGGTTCCGCCGGGAGGCCCAGTCGGCCGCCTCGCTCAACCATCCCGCGATCGTCGCGGTCTACGACACGGGCGAGGACTACATCGACGGGGTCTCGATCCCGTACATCGTCATGGAGTACGTGGAGGGCTCGACCCTGCGCGAGCTGCTGCACTCCGGCCGCAAGCTCCTGCCCGAGCGCGCGATGGAGATGACCATCGGCATCCTCCAGGGCCTGGAGTACGCGCACCGCAGCGGCATCGTCCACCGTGACATCAAGCCGGCGAACGTCATGCTGACGCGCAACGGCCAGGTCAAGGTGATGGACTTCGGCATCGCCCGCGCCATGGGCGACGCCGGCATGACCATGACCCAGACGGCGGCCGTCATCGGCACCGCCCAGTACCTGTCCCCCGAGCAGGCCAAGGGCGAACAGGTCGACGCCCGCTCGGACCTCTACTCGACGGGCTGCCTCCTCTACGAGCTGCTGACGGTACGGCCCCCCTTCGTCGGGGACTCCCCGGTCGCCGTCGCCTACCAGCACGTACGCGAGGAACCGCAGCCCCCGTCGGTCTTCGACCCGGAGATCACGCCCGAGATGGACGCGATCGTCCTGCGGGCCCTGGTCAAGGACCCGAACTACCGCTACCAGTCGGCCGACGAGATGCGTGCCGACATCGAGGCGTGCCTGGACGGCCAGCCGGTCGCGGCCACGGCCGCCATGGGCTCCGTCGGCTACGGCTACCCGGACGACCAGGCGACCACCGCGCTGCGCACGGACGCCGGCGCGACCACCATGCTGCCGCCGATGAACCCGGACGACGGCGGCTTCGGCTACGACGACCGCCCCGACCGCCGCCGTCAGCAGAAGAAGAACAACACCTCCACGATCCTGCTCGTGGTGGCGGGCGTCCTGGTGCTGGTCGGCTCGATCCTGATCGGCAAGTGGGTGGTCAGCGGGAACGGCGCGGACAAACCCTTCGCCGCCCCGAACTTCGTCGGCTCGACCTACTCCGACGCGCAGAAGATGGCCGACAACTCCGGCCTCGAACTGGCGACCCCCACCAAGAAGGCCTGCGAGAACGCCCCCAAGGGCAGCGTCTGCTCCCAGGACCCGGCCGCCGGCTCCGACGTGAACAAGGGCGACACGATCAGCCTGGTGGTGTCGACGGGCTCGCCGAAGGTCACGGTCCCCGACGTCCAGGGTCTGACCTACGACAAGGCCGAGGAGCAGCTCACGGCCAAGGGCTTCAAGGTCGAGAAGAAGACCCAGGTCTCCGAGCAGACCGCGGGCGTCGTCATCGGCCAGGACCCCTCCGGCGACACGGAGGTCGAGAAGGGCTCCGTGATCACCCTGACGGTCGCCAAGGCCGAGGAGAAGTCCACGGTCCCCGACGTCAGCGGCAAGAGCTGCGACGACGCCAAGGCGCAGATGTCGGCGAACAACCTGACCGGCAACTGCACCGAGGTGGAGACGGACGACTCCAACCTGGTCGGCAAGGTGGTCTCCACCAACCCGCAGGCCGGGTCCCAGGTCGACAAGAACTCCACGGTGACCATCCAGATCGGCAAGGCCAAGGAGCAGACGGCCGTACCGAGCGTGGTCGGCCAGACCGTCAAGCAGGCCAAGCAGACCCTGCAGCAGGCCGGGTTCAACAACATCCAGTTCAACGGCGACTCCGGCGACAACGCCATCGTCACCAACCAGGACCCGAGCGCCAACACCGGCGTCGACGACCCGGGCGGCCAGACGGTCACCCTCACCACGGTGAGCGTCGGCAACGGCAACAACAACGGCAACAACAACGGTGGCACGAACTTCTTCGGCGGCACCGACGGCTGACGGCCTCACCCGGCAACGACGGAGCCCCGGTCCCTTCCTGGAGGAAGGGACCGGGGCTCTCTCTTCTGCCCACACCCCGCGGAGCCGCCGGCGGCTCCGCGGTCGCCAGGGGACCGTCAGCGCAGTTCCTTGGGGAGGGTGCGTTTGCTGTCGACCTTCTGGACCCGGACCAGTTCGCCCCAGACCACGTACCGGTAGCGGCTCGTGTAGACCGGGGTGCAGGTGGTGAGGGTGATGTAGTGGCCCGGCTTGGTCTTCCCGGACTCCGTGGGGATCTGGGAGAGGACCTTGACGTTGTACTTCGAGGTCTCGGGGAGGACCGAGTACGTCTTGTAGACGTACCAGTCGTCCCGTGTCTCGAAGACGATGGGGTCGCCGACCTTCACCTTGTCGATGTTGTGGAACTTCGCGCCGTGGCCGTCACGGTGGGCGGCGAGGGTGAAGTTGCCGGTCTTGCCGGTGGTGGGCAGCACGGCCTTGGCCGGGTCCGTGTAGTAGCCGGCCACACCGTCGTTGAGGACCTCCGTCGACGTGCCCTTCTCGACCAGCACCTCGCCGTTCCTCATGGACGGCACATGCAGGAAGCCGATGCCGTTCTTGGTGTCCAGCGCACCCGGCCCGGTGTCCTGCTGGGCCCAGTCGTCCCGGACCTTGTCGCCCTCGCTGTCCGCCTTGCGGTCCGCGAGGACGTTCGTCCACCAGAGCGAGTACACGACGAACAGGCCGAGCACCAGCCCCGCGGTGATCAGGAGTTCGCCGAAGACGCTCACCGCCGTCGCGATCGGCCCGATCGGCCGACGGCCGGGGACGGGCACCGCATCCGGCGCGTCGGTCTGCTCTTCGGTGTCGTCGGCGGTCGCTGCCACTGTTCCTCTGCCTCTGCCCTTACTCGACGAGCGCGTCCGGCTTGCCCTTGCTGCGCGGGCGTTCCTCGACCATCTTGCCCCAGACGATCAACCGGTACTTGCTGGTGAACTCCGGAGTACAGGTGGTCAGGGTGATGTAACGGCCCGCCTTGGTGAAGCCCGACCCCTTCGGGATCGCGTCCAGCACACTCACGTTGCTGGGCGACGTCACCGGCAGCATCGACGTCACCTTGTACACGAAGTACTCGTCCTGCGTCTCGACCACCACCGCGTCACCGGCCACCAGCCTGTTGATGTACCGGAACGGCTCGCCGTGCGTGTTGCGGTGGGCGGCCAGCCCGAAGTTGCCGGACTTGTCCTCGGGCATCGCGGTCTTCAGCGCACCCCCGCCGTAGTGCCCGACCATGCCCTTGTCGAGGACCTTCTTGTTGCTGACGCCCTCGGCGATCGGCACCACCACGTCCAGCTTCGGGATGTGCAGGATGGCGAAACCCTGACCGGGCGCGAACACACCGGGCGCCCGCTTTCCGTCCGCCCAGTCCTGCTGGAGCGTGCTCGCCTCCTGGCCGGCCTGCGCATGGGCCCGCACGTTCGTCCACCACAGCTGGTAGGTGACGAACAGCAGCATCAGCACACCGGTGGTGATGAACACCTCGCCTATGGCCCGGCTCGCCAGCACCGCCGGGCTCGGCTTGCGCAGCCTGGCCTGCCGACGGGCCTCGACCCGGGAGAGCGGCCGCCCCGACGCCCTGCCCTCCCGGCCCTCCTGGCCCAGGGACGGCGACAGCGCCTCAGGTGCCCCGCCATGACGCCCGCCACGGCGCTTGGCGGCCTTCCTGCGGGCCGCACGGCCCCCCAGCGGGGATCCGGAAGCGGAGCGTCCTGCCGTGCCCGCAGAAGCCGACATGGGCGGCGGATCGATGACCCGCAGCGCGACCGTCTCCTCGTCGATCCGCGGCAACGGCGCACCGGCCGGGGCGGACGCGACGGGCGGGACCGGCAAAACCGGCGGAAGGTAGGCCGTCGGCTCCTCGACCGGCGGCAGGTACGCCGTGTCCCCGAGCGCGCTCGACCCCCCGTACGACTGATCCCCGTACGAGGTATCGGTCTCGCGCTCGGGGCGCAGCGCGGTCACGCCGTGGCCCTGCCCACCACCGGGGCGAGCCCCGCCGACCTCGCCACGGCCCCCTCGTACCCGCACTCCGCCAGCCAGTTGGCCAGCATCCGGTGCCCGTGCTCGGTCAGCACCGACTCGGGGTGGAACTGGACACCCTCCACCGGGAGTTCACGGTGCCTGAGCCCCATGATGATCCCGTCGTGGGTACGGGCGGTCACCTCCAGCTCGGCCGGCACCGTGTCCGGCTCGGCCGCCAGCGAGTGGTAGCGGGTCGCGGTGAACGGCGTCGGCAGCCCGGCGAAGACACCCTTGCCCTCGTGCTCCACCAGCGAGGTCTTGCCGTGCAGCAGCTCCGGCGCGCGGTCCACGACCCCGCCGTACGCCACCTGCATCGACTGCATGCCGAGGCAGACGCCGAAGACCGGCACACCGGTGGCCGCGCAGTGGCGGACCATGTCCACACAGACCCCGGCCTCCTCCGGCGTACCGGGGCCCGGCGACAGCAGCACGCCGTCGAAGCCGTCCTGGGCGTGCGCCGTCGACACCTCGTCGTTGCGCAGCACCTCGCACTCGGCGCCCAGCTGGTACAGGTACTGGACCAGGTTGAAGACGAAGCTGTCGTAGTTGTCGACGACGAGAATCCGCGCACTCACTGGTTGTCCACCGTCACATCGTTGAAGGGCAGCAGCGGCTCGGCCCAGGGGAAGACGTACTGGAAGAGGACGTAGACCACCGCCAGGACCAGCAGGAGTGAGATCAGCGCCTTCACCCACACACCGCCCGGCAGATGCCGCCAGATCCAGCCGTACATGCCGTCCCTTCCGTTCCACCACGGCACCAGAATCCCGCCGTACTGCACCAGACTAACGGCGCAACGCCGCGGGTCTGCCTGCCTCCACAGGCTGTGTGGAGTCCAAGTGCGCCCAGACGATCAGCCGATGGCTGTGCCCCCATTCCGGATCGCACGTGGTCAGCGTGAGATAACGCCCGGGACGCGTGTACCCCGACTTACGTGGCACAGGGTCGATCACTTCAACGTCCGTCGGAACTGTTTTGTAAGGGCCTTTGTCGATCCGATACGTGAACCAGGTCGTGCCGTCCGTCAGCACGACCGCGTCGCCCTTGCGCAGCTCCGGGAAGTCCAGGAACGGATCGCCGTAGGTGCGCCGGTGGCCGGCGACCGCGAAGTTGCCCACCTGGCCCAGGCGCGCGGTCCGGGCGTAGTGGGCGAGGCCCCTCTTCAGCACCTCGGTCCCGGTGCCCTCCAGGACCGGCTTGTTCCACGTGGAACCGAACCGCGGGATGTACATGATCGCGAAAGGCCTGCCGTAGTGGTACGCGGCGGGCTCGGCGGGCGCCGCCGTGGACGACGCCGTGGCCCTCGGACGCACCGTGGCACTGTCCGACCACTGCTTGTGCAGCTGGTCGATCTGGTGGTGCATCTCGCTGTCGGCCTTCACGCCGGTCCAGAACAGCACATACGCGACGAACAGCACGATGAGCGTGCCGACGGTGATGCAGAGCTCGCTGACGGTCCTGACGATCACGCGCACCGGCGGCTCCAGGAAGGATCCGGGAAGAACGGCTACTGCACGGGCTTCGCGTAGTGCAGATCCACTGTGCCCGAGTAGCCCGGAAGAGTCACCGTCCCGTCCTCGGTGACTTTCCACCCGAGGCCGTACACATCGACGTACACCATGTAGTTCTGGATCGCCTCGGAGTCCGTGAGCGCCTGCCGCAGCTTCGCCGGGTCCCCGACCGCCTGGATCTTGTACGGCGGCGAGTAGACCCGGCCCTGGAGGATCAGGGTGTTGCCGACACAGCGCACGGCGCTCGTGGAGATCAGCCGCTGGTCCATGACCTTGACGCCCTGGGCGCCGCCCTGCCACAGCGCGTTCACCACGGCCTGGAGGTCCTGCTGGTGGATGACCAGGTAGTCCGGCTGCGGCTCGGGGTAGCCGGGCAGCTTGGCGGTGGCGTTCGGCGGGGCGTCGTTGAGGGTGACGGTGATCGCCTCGCCGGTGAGCTTGCGGGTGCCGGCGGTCTTCTCCAGCCCGGTGAGCTTGTCGTCCTGGGCCTTGGTGGAGCCGTCGTCGCGCTCCGCGAGCTTCTCGTTCTGGTCACGCGTGCTCGCGTTCGACTCGTCCAGCTCCTTGTTCTTGCGGCTGCGCTCCTGGATCAGGTCGGAGAGCTTGAGCAGGTTGTCGTCCGAGCGGATGTCGGTGCCCTTGGCCGTGTTGAAGCTGGTGAAGAAGAGAAGACCGGCGAGGGCGAAGACGCCCACGGTGAGAATCCGCACCGGCCGGAAGCCGCTCTTGCGGATCGGGCCGGAACCCGTTGATCCGGTCGCGTTGGAGTCGGCAGAATTGCTCAACGTACCCTTATCTCCTTCGGCGGCGCGGAAGCACTACGCTAACGGACGCCCGGGGGAGCGCTCAGTGAGCCCTTACTGTCCCCTTGTACGCTGCCCCGACCCGACCCAGTTACCTGCGCGGCCACGCAGCGCATCGACAGGAGAGACCCTCGTGCCGAAGTCACGTATCCGCAAGAAGGCCGACTACACGCCGCCGCCGGCGAAGCAGGCGACCGCCCTGAAGCTGAACAACCGGGCCTGGGTCGCACCGGTGATGCTGGCCATGTTCCTCATCGGACTGGCTTGGATCGTCGTCTTCTATGTGACCGACGGTTCACTGCCCATCGACAGCCTCGGCAACTGGAACATCGTCGTGGGCTTCGGGTTCATCGCCGCCGGCTTCGGCGTCTCCACACAGTGGAAGTAGCTCTACCCACGGTTATCCGCTGAGTTATCCACAGGCCTGTGCATGGACCTGGGGAAAAGACGACGATCTGTGGATAACCCATCGGGTGTTGACGCCGGTACGACTACCACAACACCCACAGCAAGGCGCTGCGCCCCCTCCCTCACCTGCGAGAACGCAAGTGAGTGGCAGGGGGCGCAGGTGTGCGCGCACGTTGTGCACAAGATCCGCGACCGACTGTGGACAACGGTTCGGTATCGGTGCGGTGAGCCGCCGTGATCGGGCTCAGGTGAGCTGCGCGGTCCGGATCACCGTGAGCACGACGACCACGACCAGGACCAGCGCGCAGGTGCCGTACTGGACGAGGTTCCGCCGCTCGCGGGGTGCGTGCACCATCGCGTACCCGGTGATCACACCGGCGATCAGCCCACCGATGTGGGCCTGCCAGGCGATGCCGCCGCTGAACGTGAAGATCAGGTTGATGACCAGCAGCGCGATGATCGGCCGCATGTCGTAGTTGAGCCGCCGGATGAGCACCGCGGTCGCGCCGAAGAGGCCGAAGATCGCGCCGGACGCGCCGAGCGAGGGCTGGTTCTGGGCGGCGAGCAGATAGCTGAGCGCGCTGCCGGCCAGGCCGGAGACGAAGTACAGGGTGAGGTAGCGGGCCCGGCCGAGCGCGGTCTCCAGGGGGCCGCCGATCCACCACAGGCTGAGCATGTTGAACGCGATGTGCATGTAGTTCGAGCTGTCGTGCAGGAACATCGCGGTCAGCATGCGGTAGTACTGCCCCTGCGCGACGCCCTCGACGGCGCCGTACTGCGGGAACCAGGCCTGGCCGATGAGGTCGAAGCGGTTGGTGAAGCTGTCGCCCACCGAGAGCTGGACCAGGAACACCGCCAGGTTGATCCCGATCAGGATCTTGGTGACCAGCCGGGGGTCCGCGGTGACCGTGCCGCCCGCGATGGTGCGGGGGCGGGACGCGGCCGGCGGCGGGCCGGTGCGGCCCTCCGTGGTGCCGCGGACGCAGTCGGGGCACTGGAAGCCCACGGAGGCGCTGACCATGCACTCGGGGCAGATGGGGCGCTCGCACCGGGTGCAGCGCACGCCGGTCTCCCGGTCCGGGTGCCGGTAGCACATGGGCAGGCTGTGGGCGTCGCGCGCGCTGCCTGCCGCCTGGTCCTCCATGGGGTCCCCTCGCTCGTCGTGGGCACCATTCTGCCCCGCACATCCTTACGGACGAGCGGGGCGTTTGGTTCCCTGCGGGGCCTCGCGCGGGACGGCTCAGCCGACACGCCGGTCGACGGTGACCGCCTCGATGACGACGTCCTTCTCGGGCCGCTTGTTCGGGCCGCTGACGGCGACGGCGGCGATCTTGTCCACGACCTTCTGGCTGCCCGCGTCGACGACCTCGCCGAAGATGGTGTGCTTGCGGTTGAGGTGCGGGGCGGGGTTGACCGTGATGAAGAACTGCGAGCCGTTGGTGCGGGGGCCGGCGTTGGCCATGGCGAGCAGGTAGGGGCGGTCGAAGCGCAGGTCGGGGTGGAACTCGTCCTCGAACTTGTAGCCGGGGCCGCCGATGCCGGTGCCCAGGGGGTCGCCGCCCTGGATCATGAAGCCGCTGATGACGCGGTGGAAGACGGTGCCGTCGTAGAGGGGGTCGGTGGAGACCTCGCCGGTGGCGGGGTGGGTCCACTGGCGTTCGCCCGTCGCCAGCTCGACGAAGTTCTTGACCGTCTTCGGCGCGTGGTTCGGGAAGAGTCGGACCTCGATGTCGCCGAGGCTGGTCCTCAGGGTGGCGTACAGCTGCTCGGCCACGATCCGCCTTCCGTCGTGCTCGTTGTGCTCGGGTGCAGTGTGCAGATCCTCGCACGGTCCGGCGGGCCGATCGGCCGCCCGGGGGTCACGGCCCCGGATCCTCACGAATCGCTTGCGGAACCCCTTCCGTCATGCGGGGGCGCGAGGCACCGATCCGTGGCATTGTCGTCGACAAGCCCCTCTTGGCTCCGCTTGCACCCGTATGCCCGTCCTCGCGCGCCGCCCGGCCCGTTGGCAGGCATGATCCATAAAAGGGTGGAAAGTCGAATTACCGTACGCCACCGAGGAGGAGGAAAACCCGTGACCCGCAATGACAGCGTGCGCGCCGCGACCAGCTCGGCGAAGGACAGCGTGCGGCACGCCGCGGACGTGGTGGCGCCCTACGCCGACACGGCCAAGGAGCGTGCCGCGTACTACGCGCAGGAGGCACGCGTACGGCTCGCGCCCGTGGTGTCGCAGGCCGCTGAGCAGGCCCGCGTCCAGTACGACGCCCGTCTCGTGCCGCGCCTGGAACAGGCGCGGGCGCATGTGCCGCCGATGGTGGACCAGGCCGCGCACGACGCGGCCGACCTGACCCGCAAGGCCGCCCGGCAGGCGGCCGACTACTCGCGTCCGAGGATCGAGCACGCCGTGGCGGCGGCGGTGCCGGTCCGTGACGAGGCCACGGCGCGGGGTGCCGCCGCGCTGGCGGCGCTGCGCGGCAACGTCTCGGCCGAGGACATCCACAGGCTGGCGCGCAGGAACGAGCGGCGGTCGCGGTGCGGCCGGGCGTTCAAGGGTCTCGTCGTGTTCGGTGTGCTGGCCGGTGCCGCTTTCGCCGCCTGGAAGTGGTGGGACCAGCAGGCCAACCCCGACTGGCTGGTGGAGCCCCCGGCCGCCACGGAGGTGCCGGACGCGGGCCGTCTGGACGCGGTGGACGGGAGCTCACCGCTGGACCCGGAGGTGCGGGCCAAGGAGGCGGAGGAGCAGGCGAACCGGGACGGCAAGAAGCACTGACAACAAAAAAAGACAACCCCTCTGACCACATTTGTGCTGGTCAGAGGGGTTTGTTGTGGAGCCTAGGGGAGTCGAACCCGAAATCGTTACCTTCCTGACCTGCAAAAGCGCGGGAGAATCGGACATTGCCCCCTGATTCGATCCCTCTGGATCCTGCTCGATCCCCATTCGCTCCGACTCTGGTGTTGACACGTCAACACGTTCTCAAGCGGCATTGCCGACGCGAACACAGGCCGACCCCACGTCCCGGCACCCTGTCACTCGCCGCCTTTTGCCGACCAGGTACACCTGCACCGGGGCTGTGGGCGCAGGTCGAACCTTCCCGATCCCGAGAGCGCGGGCTTCCCCATCGCTAGGGTTCGCAGGACAAGCGGAATGACATGCTGCCGAACCAGGGGAACGAAGCACCATGCGACACCGGGCACGGAAGCGCTTGGCAGAGCTGCTGGAAGACGCGGAGCGAAGCGGGGACTTCAGTACCCGCTTCGAGATGCCCGCCCACGTGCTGCGCATCAAGGTCGACGGAGTCGGTGAGCTGCCCCTGCCGTTGCGTGCCCCGGTCACCAGGAAGCTGATCGCCCAGGCCCGGCAGGCCAGTTTCGGCCGCGGTGAGCGCACGCTGTCCGACACCGGCGTGCGCGACACCTGGGAGATCACCCCGGAGCGGATCACGCTCGGCGGCCCCGGCTGGGACCTCACCCTGAGCGCAGTCCTCGACGGCGTCCGTCGCGCGCTCGGCCTGCCGCCCACCACCGCTCTGCGGGCCGAACCACACGCCCTCCTCGTCTACGGCAAGGGCCAGTTCTTCCTCCCCCACCAGGACTCCGAGAAGGACGACTCCATGGTGGGCACCCTGGTCGTCTCGCTGCCCTCGCACCACTCCGGCGGCGAACTCGTCGTGGAACACGCGGGCCGCAGCATCACACACCGGGCGTCCCGGGAGCAGCTCACGTTCGTCGCCTTCTACGCGGACTGCCGCCACGAGGTCAGACCCGTCACCACCGGATACCGCACCACCCTCACCATGAACCTGCTCGCCGAGCGCGTCCGGCCGGCCGACGAAAGCACCGGCGGCCCCCTCGCCGACCTGGCCGCCTGCCTGACCGAGCACTTCACCACCCCGGCTGAGGAGCGCTACCCATACGGCAGCCCGAAGACCGCACCGCCCAACCGGCTCGTCTACCTCCTCGACCACGAGTACACCCAGCGAGGCCTGGACTGGGACCGCCTCAAGGGCGCCGACGCCACCCGCGCGTCCCGGCTCCGCCAGGCCGCCGGGCAAGCGGACTGCGAGGCGGTTCTGGCGCTGGCCGAGGTGAAGGAGACTTGGGACGCCGTTCCACCCCATGACCGCTACGACTACTACGGCGAGGCCGAGCACTTCGACGACTGCGAGGACGAGGAATGCGACGGCGAGTGCCTCCTCGACCCCGACGGGGAGCCCGGCGCCGAACGCCGCCGCAGCGGTGACTTCTCCGACTACGAGCTCAACGACCTGATCGACGAAGAGATCACCCTCGGCTGGTGGACCCGCCCGGACGGCACCGGCGGCGAAAAGATCTCCCTGCCCGTCTCGTACGCCGAGGTGTGCGCCACCACCGAGAGCAGGTACCTCACGCCCTACCAGTCCGAATACGAGGGCTACATGGGCAACTACGGCAACACCCTGGACCGCTGGTACCGGCGGGCCGCGGTGGTGCTCTGGCCCCGGCAGCGCTCTTTCGCTGCCCGCGCCGAGGCCGGCTCCGAGCAGGCTTTGCACGAACTCCAGGGCCACCTCGCCGCCGGCGAACTCGACCACGCGCGCACGCTCGCCCGGTCACTCAGCCCCTTCTGGCAGCATCACGGGCCGGGCGAGGCATCCGCTCCGCTCTTCGCCGCCGCTCTGCGGGTCGCGGTGGGGCTGCGGGACGCGGACACCGCCGCGATGCTGCTGGCGCCTTTCGGAGTGGAGACCCTGCGCGAGGAGCACGGAGCCGACCTCGCGGAAGCAGCCGCACGGTACGGACGGGAGTGGGCACGCAAGGCCGTCGGCAACTGGTACGGGCCGGCCGGCGCGTACACCGGGGCCGACCGCGCGGCCTGGCTGGAATCGCTGCCCGGTCTCTGTACCACGCTGCGGGGTGCCGACGGCGACGGGGAAGCCGTGGTGACACCGCTGACCGAATGCGCCTGGCAGGGCGTCAGGCAGCAGCTCGCCCGGTGGCTCGACGTGGGCCGGGAGGCGGAGCGCCGCGCGGGCCTGGAACGGCTGGGTGCGCCGCTGGCCCACGTGCTGTGCGCAGGTGACCCGAGGACCGCCGACACCGTCGCCACCGCACTGCGCGAGCTGCCGGACACCGTTCTGGAATGCCTGCTCCCCGCCCTTCGCCACAGCGGACACAGCGGACACAGCACGACGACCGTACCCGGCGAGGCCGCCCGCGCCTTCCAGACCCTCGCCGGCCACTGCGAGGAACGGCTCACCGCCGCCGTCGCCCGCCCCGTGCGCGCGGCGGACGACTGGTCGCTCCCCCCGGCCGGGTCCTGCCGCTCGGGTTGCGACCTCTGCCCGGACCTCGACGCCTTCCTGGCCTCTCGCGACCGCCGGGTGATGGAGTGGCCGCTCGCCCAGGACAAGCGCCGCCACATCCACAGTCGGCTCGACATGGCCGGTCTGCCCGTGTCGCACACCACCCGGCGGCAGGGTCGCCCCTACACCCTGGTCCTGACCAAGACGGACGAGGTCTTCACCCGCGAGCGGACGGCCCGCGTACGTGCCACGACCGACCTGGCGTGGCTGCGGGAGAACCAGCCCCGGACCCCCGGCCGGGACACTCGGCCCGAGAGATGACGGACGCCGGGTTCCGACCGTTCTCGAAGCACCCGCGACCTGTGGACGTGCCGGAACCGGGACGCGAAGCGGTTCCGGCACGACCGGACGTTCCCGGAACGGCGACCACGGGGTACGACGGGGAGGCATCCCCGCCGCGCCCCCTCCGTCGGTGTCACCGAGTACTGTTTCTTGTCCTGCCCCACCGCACCCGACGTCAGTTCCAGGAGGTCTCCCGGTGGCATCTGCCGAGCGGCCGTCCCACCCGAAGCCGGGCCCGCCGCCCCGCCGGGTCCGCTGGTTCCAGCCCCGGCGCTCCGGTTTCTCGTGGGAACAGGAGGGCCTGGACCACGTTCGGAACCTGATGCCGGACGCCGAGCCGTACCGTGCGTGGGCGACGTTCCAGTTCACCGGCCCGTCCGGCCGGGTCAACGAGTGCGACCTGCTGATCGCCGTGCCCGGCGGGCTGTACCTGCTGGAGCTGAAGGGCCACCCCGGGCGGCTGGTGAACCACAGCGACACCTGGCAGTTCCACGCGGAGCGGGTCCGCACGATCAAGAACCCTCTGCATCTGACCGATCTCAAGGCCAAGGAACTCAAGGGCCAACTGGAGCGGGCCGCCCGCGCGATGGACGCGGACCCCCGCCGGGTGCCCTTCATCAGGCCGGCGGTGTTCCTGCACAGTCCCGATCTCGTGAGCGGGCTCGACGACATCCAGCGGACCTCGGTCTTCGGACGCAACGACGGCGGCAGCGGACTGCCGGGGGTCTGGGACGCCCTGCTGGCCCTGCCCCCCGAGCGCGAGGGCTGGCGCGTCACCCAGGAGAAGGTGCAGTTCCTCGAAACGCTCATGAAGCGGATCGGCGTCAGCCACTCGACGGCGCACCTGCGCTTCGGCGACGGCTGGCACCTTGAACCGCGGGCGCTGGACGCCGGCCCCGGTTGGGAGGACCGCCTCGCCGAACGGGACGACAGCCTGGCCCGGGAACACGGCCGCGTACGGATCTACCTGGTCAGCGAGGCCGCCTCGGTACAACAGCGACGGGCGGTGGACCGGGCCGCACTGCGCGAGTACCAGGTCCTCCAGGGCATCAACCACCGCGGCATCGTGCAGGCCGTCCAGATCAGCGAGCATGTCAGCGGCCCGGCCATCCTGTTCCGCCACCGCGCCTCGGACCTGCGGCTGGACGCCTACCTCGACGCGTACGGCGGCCGGCTGACCCCGGAGATCCGCCTGGACCTGGTGCGGCAGCTCGCCGAAGCCGTCCGCTACGCCCACGACCGCTCCCTCTACCACCGTGCCCTGTCCGCCCGCTCGGTCTACGTCTCGACGCGGGAGGACGGCTCCTCACCGGTGCTGCGGATCGCCGACTGGCAGACCGCCGCCCGGGACTTCGAGACCAGCCTGCACCGCTCGCTGGGAGACACCCCCCTCGACGCCGGCCTGATCGCCGATGTGGCCCAGGTGTACCTCGCGCCCGAAACGGACCAGGAGTTCGCCGACCCGGTCGACCTGGACGTGTTCGGTCTGGGCAGTCTCGCCTACCTCCTCCTCACCGGGCGCCCGCCGGCCGACCGGCGCAGCGCCCTGGTCGACCGGCTGGCCGCCGAACAGGGACTGCACCCGTACGCGGTGACGGACGGCGTTTCGGCCGCCCTGGACGACCTGGTCTTCCAGGCCACGCGGACCGACCCCCAGTACCGGCTGCCGTCGGCCGAGGAGTTCCTGCGCCTCCTCGACGCGGCGGAGGCCGACGCCGCGGCCCCGGAGCCGGCCGGCGCGGCGGTCCCGGACCCGCTCACGGTCCAGCCGGGCCAGTCGCTCGGTGACACCTGGTCGGTCGCCCGGGTGCTGGGCACCGGCGCGACCGCCCGCGCGCTCCTGGTCCGGCACACCGGGGAGGAACCGGACGGGGGAGCGGACTCCTCCCCGCGTGTCTTCAAGATCGCTCTGGACCACGAGAAGGACGCCCGCCTGTACGCGGAGGCGAGGGCGCTGCGGGAGGTCGGCGGCGGGCACGTCGTGAAGCTGCTGGCCGAGCCGCGGGAGCTGGGCGGCCGCACGGTTCTGGAGATCGAGTACGCGGGTGGTTTCCGATCGCCCGCGGACCGGGACCCGGTCAGCCTGGGCTCCCGGCTGCGCGGGGTGGGCGCGCTGGGATACGGCCAGCTGGAGCGCTTCGGCAACGACCTCTTCGCCGCCCTGGACAGCCTCGCCGCACGCGGCGTACGGCACCGCGACATCAAGCCGGACAACCTGGGCCTGTTCAAGCGCAGCGACGGGTCCTGGCAGCTGATGCTGTTCGACTTCTCCCTGGCCGACGCACCGGACCAGGACCTGCACGCCGGCACGCGCGGCTACCTCGACCCGTTCCTCGGCGGCAGCCGCCGCGAGCGCTACGACGACCATGCCGAGTGGTACGCCGCCGCGGTCACCCTGCACGAGATGGCCTCCGGGGTCCGTCCTGTGTGGGGTGACGGACAACAGGACCCGCGCACCGTCCCGGACGCCAAGCTGTACGTCGCCGAGGAGCTGTTCGAGGCGTCGCTGAGCGAGGGCCTGACCGCTTTCTTCGAGCGTGCGCTGCACCGTGACGTGGAGCAGCGCTACGACAGCCTGCGCGACCTGCAGGAGGCATGGCGCGGGGTCTTCCGCAAGGCTGACAAGGCCCCCCCGGCCACCACGCCCGCCACCGTCGGCCTGACCGCGGAGGACATCGAGGACGCCCGTGATCAGGCGGCCGGCGCCGCGGACCTGGACACCCCGCTGGAGGCGGCGGGTCTGTCGCCGCGTGCCGTGTCCGTGGCGGCCGGGCTCGGCGCGTCGGACGTGAAGGCCCTGCTGGAGATTCCGCCGCACACGATCTCCCGGGCGCGGGGGGCCGGCAACCTGATCCGCAAGGAGCTCAACCGGCGTCACCGCCAGTGGAGCCGGGCGCTGCGCGAGCGCTCCGCCGTGCGCAGGCCGGTGGTGGTGCCTGCGGACGCTCCCGAGGAGGTGCTGGAGTCGGTGGAGGTGCTCGCCGCCCGGCTCGCCCCCGCCGACGGCAAGCGTCGTACGCCGCGCCCCGACGTCGTGCGCACCACGCTCCAGCTGCCCGACGGTGTGCCTCTGGAGCCGTGGCCCGCCCAGCCCGCGATCGCGGGGGCGCTCGGCGTCACCCAGACCACCGTCTCCAAGCACCACGCGGCCGCGGTCGAACAGTGGGCGGCGCTGCCCTGGCTGACCCGGATCCGCAGCGAGCTGGTCGCCATACTGTCCGAGCAGGGCAGGGTGATGACCGCGCGGGAACTGGCCGGCGAGCTGCGCGCCCGGCACGGCGCGGCGGACGAGGACGAGGCCGCCGACAGTCTGGCCCAGGCGCTCGCCGTGGTGCGGGCGGCGGCGGACACCGAGGCGCGCAAGCGGGATGAGGACACCGCCGGCGACGAACCCCCCGCCCGGCTCGGCATCCTGCGCCGCGGCGGCCGGGTGGTGTTGGCCCTGGAGGACCAGCCCGGCTCCCATGATCCGACGCCCGCCGAACTCGCCGACTACGCCGCCTCCCTGGGAGCGGCGGCCACGAGGCTGGCCGACCGTGACCCGCTGCCGGGCCGGGCGACGGTGCTGCGCGAGCTGCGCGCGGTGCCCGTGCCCGACGGCATGGCGTCGATGGCGGACACCAGGCTCGTGGACCTGGCGGCGGAGATGGCGGGCGGCGTGGGGGTCTCGCCACGTCTGGAGCTGTTCCCGCTCGGTCTCGGTCTGGACCGCGCGCTGCGCATCTCGCAGGCCCCGGCGGGGGTGCGCGCGGACAGCGGGGTGAGCGCCGAGGACCTGGTGTCCCGGGTCCGGTCGCGCTTCCCCGGTCTGACGGTTCTGGCGGACACCACGTATGTGGAGCTGGAAGAGGCCCTGGCGCGGACCGACTTCACGCTGGACTACGACCACGAACGCAGACGGTTCGTACCCCGGCCTCGCGAGGAGGACGGCACCCGGGTCACCCGGCCGGCGGTGTCGGCGCTGACCAGCACCGGCGGTCTGATCGCGGCGGCGCAGAGCGAGCTGGCGCTCGGCCGTGACCCTCGCCGGCTGCTCGCCGCCCGTCTGACGGCAGCGCGCCGGCGCGGCGGGTTCGTCGCCCTCACCGTCAAGGGGACCGCACTGCCCGGTGTGGCGGAGCGGCTGGCGGAGCGCTTCGAGGTCGTACCGGTGTCGCTGGACGGGCTGTTCCTGGACGTGCTGCGGGGACTGGCCGCGGAACAGGGCGTCCCCTGGCAGGCGTTGTTGCGGGCGGACGCCTCGCTGACCGACTCCGGCACGATCGGGACGGGCCTCGCGTCCTACACGCGGGCGGCGTCCGAGCGGGTCGTCGCCCGGGCCGCGGAGCTGGCGGAGCGGGCCGGGCCGCGGACGGTGCTCCTGGCCCACGAGAGCACGCTGGTGGCCCGCTACTGGACGTCCGGGGGCCGTGAGGCCCTGGTCGCGCTCCAGGAGGCCGCCCGGCTGCCGTCGAGCGCCCCGCACGGCCTGTGGCTGCTCGTGCCCATGGAGGATCCGGAGGTCTCACCGACGCTGGACGGCCGTACGGTGGACATTCCGGACCGGGCGAGCGAGTGGGTGTTCCTGGGCGGGCTGTTCCTGAAGGAACTGGAGGGGCAGGACGGCCGCACACCGGCTGAATTCCGCGGCGGAGGAGCCGGCTTGAAGGTGACAGGCTGACAACGGCCGCCCGCGAAGCCCGCCTTGGCCCACGGGTTTCCCTACCCCCCTCCGGTGAACCGTCTTAGGATCACCGCGTGCCGCAGCTCACCCAGGAAGACCACTTCGCCTCCGCCGCCCAGCGGCACTTCCGCGACGCGGACTTCCTCCGGGACGACGGCCGGCTGCCCGCGGCGGACCACCTGTACGGCTTCGCGGCGGAGTGCGCGACGAAGTGCCTGCTGCTGCACTTCACCGAGGTGAGCATGGGTCCCAGACCGGGTGAGGCGAAGCCGTCGTCCAAGCCGTGGGCCGAGCATCCGGACCACCCGGGGGACCCCGACCGGATCATCGAGTTCGGCCATGTCAACGAGCTGATCAGGGACATCTCCCTGCTCGCGCACGGCCGCCTCGGGGCACAGTTGCAGGCGGTGATCGAGAACGACCTGAAGGTCTTCAAGAGGTGGCACGTGAAGTTCCGCTACTTCGACGGCGGTTACGCCCAGTCCGACGTGGTGGACAAGCGCCGGACGGCCGCGCGCAACATACTCGTCAGGCACCAGAACGCCCTGCTCGACGGAAAGCTCACATGACGCCCTCCCCCGATGTCCCGGTCCGCTTCGACGAGGCACGCGACCACGCGGTCCGGGCCGCCCGCGCCGTCACCGGACACGGCTTCGACGTGGTCCTGGTCCGGGACGTACGCGGCCGTTTCTCCCTCGTAGTCGACGACACCGGCAGGGAGCGGGAGGCGGACCGCCTCCTGGACTCCTGGGAGGCGGAGTTCACCGGTGGCCTCGGCCGGTACCGGTCGGAGCAGCCGGTGGTGCGGGCGTCGCGGATGTTCTCCGCCGAGGCCGTCCTGCACTCCCGCCGCGCGGTGCCCGACGTCACCGGGCCGGCGGCCGGGGGCGCGGGCTCGGTCCGTGTCCTGGACAACACCGTGGTCGGCGAGGACTGGACCAGGGTGAGCGCGCCCGACCCCGGTGCGGGCCGGAGCCGCAGCCACCGCACCGCGGTGTACGGCTTCAAGGGCGGGGTCGGCCGGACGACGGCCACCGCGGTCCTGGCCCGGCACCTCGCCGACCGGGGCCATGCCGTCCTGGTGGTCGACCTCGACCTGGAGTCACCGGGCGCCGGCCCTCTGCTCGCGGGCCGCCACCTGTCCCGCCACGGCGTCGTGGACCACCTGGTGGAATCCGCGGTGGGCAACGCCGAGGGTCTGGAGTGCGTGACCCGCGCCGCCTACAGTCCGCGTGGCCGTTACGGCGAACTGTGGGTGGCGCCCGCCCGCGGACAGGGCACGCCGGGCACGCCCTACACGTACGTCGACAAGCTGAACCGGGTCTACGCCGAGCTGCCCGACGCCACCTTCGGGCAGCGCCTGGACCAGGCGATCGGCGCCTGCGAGGACATGATCGAACGGGACGGCGACTCGGGACGGCGGCCCGATGTCGTCCTGCTGGACAGCCGGGCCGGAATCCACGACATCGCCGCCGTGACGATCTCCCAACTGTGCGACAACGCACTGCTGTTCGGGGCGGACAACCAGCAGACCTGGGACGGCTACGGCGATCTGTTCACCGCCTGGCAGTCCGCCGGCCAGGCGTCCCGGATCCGCGAGAAGCTCCGCATGGTGGCGTCGATGGTCCCCGACTCGGTGCACTTCCCGATGGACGGCTACCTGAGGTCGTTCCGCGAGCACGCGTTCGCCGTCTGCTCCCTGCTCTACGACGAGGTGGCGCCGGGCGAGGTCGGCGGACCGGACGGCACGGACGACGACACGGCTTACGGGGCGTCCCCGTTCGCGCCCTCCCTGCACGACGTCTGGGCCCCGCACTCGCCCGTGCCGATCCTCTTCGACCAGGGCCTGGTGGGCATGGACTCGGTGAACGCGCCGGACTGGTGGGACCGGGCGTTCGTGCACGCCGCGTACCGTGACTTCCTGGCCGCCGTCACCCCGATGATCGAGGACGCCGTGTCCGGCCACGGGGAGCGGTCCGGCCACGGGCGGCAGGAGGGAACGCGATGACCGAGGTCCTGTCGGCGCACGACTACCGGGATCTGCTGTCGGCGGCACTGGGGCAGGCCATCGCGGCCGACACCCGCCGCCCCACCGCCCACACCCTCTTCACGCCCGACTCGCACCGGGACGCCCTCTACGTGGACAACGTGGTGGTGCGGGGCGGCCGGGGCGTCGGCAAGACGTTCTGGTACTGGTCCCTGCTCGACGAGGACCTGCGGGCCGTCGCCGCCCGGGAGTACCGCATCAACCGGCTGAACCGGCTCCGCGTCCACCCCGGCTACGGCCTGGAGCTGCGTTCCGAGGCGTACCCCGGCCCGATGGTCCTGGGCAGTCTGCTGGCGGCGGGCGAGGACCCGTACGACATCTGGTACACGGTCCTGCTGGCCGCGCTCGGCCTGCCGGACCTGCGCGAGCTGACCGAGTGGTCGGACCGGATCGCCTGGGTGCGCGCGCATCCCGGCCCGGCCGAGCGCACTCTCGAACAGGCCGACCGCGAGGCGTACGCCGAGAACGTCGTCCACCTGCTCCTCTTCGACGCCCTGGAGCACCTGCACCGCGACCGCCGCCAGGCTGACCGGCTGGTCGGCGGCATCCTGCGGCTGGCCCTGCGGATGCGGTTCGCCACCCGCAACATCCGGCTGAAGGTGTTCGTACGCCCCGACATGTTCGAGGCGGCCGGCCACCACTTCTCCGACGCCTCGAAGCTCTCCGCCTACGACGCCCGCCTGGAGTGGACCCACACCGACCTGTACGGCCTGCTCTTCCACTACCTGGGCAACGAGGACGAGGAGGGCAGCGAGGCGGCCCGCACCTTCCGCGAGCGGGTCACGGGCGGCTGGCTGCCGGAGGCCGGCGGCACCCGCCACGCCCCGCCACCGCTGTTGGTGGGCGACGCGGAGACGCAGCGGTCCGTCTTCGAGCAGATCGCGGACCCGCTCATGGGCAACAACGTCCGCAAGGGCAGGACCTACGACTGGCTGCCGAACCATCTCATGGACGGCCGCGGCCAGGTCAGCCCCCGGAGCTTCCTGGAGGCCCTGGCCACCGCGGCCCGCACCACCCGGGCGTCGTACCCGGCCCACGGGCGGGCCCTGCACCACGAGGCGATCCGCACAGGCGTCCAGCGAGCGTCGGTACGGCGCGTGGACGAGGTCAAGGACGACACCCCCTGGGTGCGGCTGGCCATAGAGCCGCTCGCCGAACAGCAGGTGCCGATCGCGGAGGCGACCGTGCTCAGCCTGTGGAAGAAGGCGGACCTGTCGGCCGCCCTGGCCCGGGAGAACGCGGAGTACGCCCAGGCCGACACCCCCGACCGGGTCCGCACCGGTCCGCGCGACCCCGACGACCTGCCTCGGCTGGTCACCGAACTGATCGAGCTGGGCGTGATGACGACGCCGCGCAGCGACGGCCGCCTGGACCTCCCGGACGTGTACCGGATCGCCTTCGGCCTGGGCCGCAAGGGGGGCGTACCGCGGGCGAAGGGGTAGGCGGGGACGCGCAGGGCGCTCTCTGTTCCGGGTGACGGGCTGGCAGGATGGCGATACGGGTGTGTAGCTGCACGCCTTACCGCCGTGGGGCTGCACGCAACTGGTCACGGCAGGTTCGTCGGGGATGGAGAGGTTCCGCCGGTGTCGTCTGAGGAAGCCCCTGAGGTACGGGGTGCGTCGCTGACCCGCGAGAAGTGGGAGGCGCTGCGCAAGGACCTCCAGAAGCAGGTCGCGCTGCTGGTGGACGACCTGCGGGAGCAGTCGGCGCGGGAGAGGTTCGACGCGCCTCTGCGCGGGGAGTACCAGGAGGCTCTGGAGTCGGAGCGGACCGCCGCGCACTACGAGAGCTGGCTGGAGGACCGCCTGGTCCAGATCGCCGCCGCGTGGGTGCTGGGGTGCGTGTTCGTGCGGTTCAGCGAGGACAACGACCTGATCCCCGAACCGTGGCTGTCCGGTCCCGGCCGGCGGCTGTCCGAGGCCCAGGACCGCCATGACGACCACTTCCGCGTCAACCCGGAGCACAACGACCGCGACTGGCTGCTGGCGTCCTTCAAGGCCCTCGCCGACGCCCACCCCACCGCCGGAGCCCTCTTCGACGAGCGGTACAACCCGCTGGGCGAGGTCGAACCCTCGTACACCGCCGCCCGGCGGCTGCTCGCCTTCTGGCGGGAGCGCGGCGCGGACGGCGAGGTCCGCTACGACTTCACCGACCCCGAACTGGACACCCGCTTCCTCGGCGACCTCTACCAGCACCTGTCCGAGTACGCCCGCAAGACCTACGCGCTCCTCCAGACCCCGGTCTTCGTCGAGGAGTTCATCCTTGACCTGACCCTGAACCCGGCACTGGAGGAGTTCGGCCTCGACCCGGTCTGGAAGCACCAGCCGGCCGGTTGGCGGGGCGAGGTGGACGACGAGGGCCAGGTCCGCGGTCTGCGCTGCATCGACCCCGCCTGCGGTTCCGGGCACTTCCTGCTGGGCATGTTCGAGCGGCTGCTGAAGCGGTGGCGGAAACTGGAGCCCGGCGCGGAGCCGTGGCAGCTCATCCGCCGTGCCTTGGAGTCCGTCCACGGTGCCGACAAGAACCCCTACGCGGTCTCCATCGCCCGCTTCCGCCTGCTGGTGGCCGCGCTGAAGGAGGGCGGCGAACGGGACCTGCGGCGCGCGCCGGGCTTGCCGGTACGGGTGGCGGTGGCGGACTCGCTGCTGCACGGGCGGGAGGCCGGACAGGGGGCGGGAGAGACCCTGGACGACGCCATACGGGGTGAGTCGTTCACCTACCGCACGGAAGACGTCAAGCAGTACGCGAACGAGGTGGACCTGCTGGGGAAGGGGTCGTACCACGTGGTGGTGGGGAACCCGCCTTACATCACGGTCAGGGACGATCAGGAGAACAAGAACTATCGGTTGGCCTACTGGGCCTGTTCGGGTAAGTACGCACTGTCGGTGCCATTCGCTCAACGTATCTTCGAGCTTGCGGTCAGGGCGGGCGGCAGCCACCGGGATGGCGGCTTCACAGGACAGATCACGGCCAATTCCTTCATGAAGCGAGAATTCGGCAAGGTCCTTATCGAATCATTCTTCCATGGCGGCCCATACAAGGATCCACAAACAAAACGGAAGGACAATTTCACAGGCGTCGACTTGACCCACGTAATTGACACATCGGGAGCCTACATCCCGGGTCACGGGACTCCGACCGTCATTCTGATAGGGCGACACCAGATGGCACGGCAGGCGGAACCAATCCGGGCCGTGCTGGGAATTCGAGGCGAAGCCAGCATTCCGGAGGAAGACGCGTTGGGTCCGGTGTGGGGGGCCATCACCGATCAGGTGAGCAAGCCCGGCAGCGAGTCGGAGTGGGTGAGCGTCGAGGATGCACAGCGGTCGAGGTTCGCCTCGTTTCCCTGGTCGCTCAGCGGCGGTGGCGCAGGGGCCGTGGTGGAAGCCATGGAAAGCCGAAGCGTGAGACCTCTCATGGACGTTATCAGCTCCACCGGTTTTCATGACATTCTCGGCGAGGACGACGTATTCGGCGCCACACGTCTGCCCACCCTCTGGAAGCGCCACGAGGTACAAAGCAAGACACTCGTGACGGGTGATGCGCTCAGGGATTGGAACACCAGCGCAGAAGCTGTAGTGATGTGGCCATATCGCGGCGAAATCGCCGACATCTCTCTGCAAAAAGGTGCACTCTTCTGGCCTTATCGAAGCAATTTGAGGGCAGGGCTTACTTTCGGCAAGACACGTGAGGCCCGAGGCATGGCCTGGCATGAACACATTATGCTGTCATGGGAGCGAACAAAGGCCTCTGCCCTCATTTCTTTCGCCTTCGTCACCACGCACAACCACTTCGTGCTGGACCGGGGCGGAAAGGTGTTCAACCGTTCCGCGCCGGTGATCAAATTGCCGGAGGGGGCGGGTGAGGAGCGGCATCTTGAGTTGCTGGGGGTGCTGAACTCTTCGTCGGCGTGTTTCTGGTTGAAGCAGGTCAGCCAGGGCAAAGGCGGCAGCGGCCTGGGACGCGGTGTACAGGACGAGGAGTGGGAGGAACGCTACGAGTTCACCGGCACCAAGCTCCAGGAGTTCCCCCTCCCCAAGGACCTCCCCCTCGCCCACGCCCGCGAACTGGACCACCTTGCACAGGAGTTGGCCCAGCACGACCCCTCCGCCGTCACCACAGCCGGAATCCCCACCCGCGCCGCCCTCGACGAGGCCGAGGCCGCCCAGGAGCGCATCCGCTCCCGCATGATCCTGCTCCAGGAGGAGTTGGACTGGACCGTCTACGGCGCCTACGGGCTGCTCACCGCCAAGGAGGTCGCCCGGACCACTCTGCCCGGTGACCCGGCCGCGCTGAGCGACGCCGACGTGCCGCCGGAACTACGGCTCGGGCAAAGGGCCTTCGAGATGGTGTTGAAGAGGAAGGTGGATGCCGGCGAGGCGGAGACCGCCTGGTTCGAGCGGCACGGGTCCACCGGGACCGCCGTGGCTGACGTTCCGGAAAAGTGGCCCGGCGCCTACCGGGAGGTCGTGCAGGCCCGGCTCGACATCATCGGGTCCAACAAGGACATCCGCCTCCTCGAACGCCCCGAGTACAAGCGCCGCTGGTCCACCGAGCCCTGGAAGAAGCGCGAGGCCGCCGCCCTGCGCGCCCGGCTGCTGGACGCCGCCGAGCGCGAGGAGCTGTGGTTCGAGGAGCGCGGCGAGTACACGTCGCCCCGCGCGCTCACCGTCTTCCAGCTCGCCGACGCCCTGCGCCACGACGAGGACGTGGAGGCGGTCCGGTCCCTCTACGCCACCGACCACCTCGGCAAGAGCGACGCCTCCCTGGCCACCGTCCTCACGGCTGTCATCGAGCCCGAGCACGTCCCCTGCCTCTCCGCCCTCCGCTACAAGGAGTCCGGCCTGCGCAAGCGCGCCCAGTGGGAGCGGGTGTGGGACGAGCAGCGGGAGGAGGACAAGACCGGTGAGCGCCTGGACATCAAGGTTCCTCCGAAGTACACGGGCGCGGACTTCGTGAAGCACTCGTACTGGTCCCACCGCGGCAAACTCGACGTGCCGAAGGAGCGGTTCATCTCCTACCCCGGCGCCTCCCCGGACGGCGACCCGTCCCTGCTGCTCGGCTGGGCCGGCTGGAACCACCGCGACCAGGCCGAGGCCCTGGTCAATCTCGTCAACGACCGCGAGAACGTGGACGGCTGGCCCAGGGCGGACCCACGGTTCGTCCCGCTGCTGGCCGGACTGCTGGAGGTCATGCCCTGGGTCCGCCAGTGGTACGACGAGTACGACGAGGAGTGGGGCGACAACCCCGCCCAGGAGTTCCAGTCCGCCCTGAACCGCGGCTTCGTCAACCACCACCTCTCGGAGTCCGACCTCCGCGACTGGCGCCCCGAGAGAAAGGGCGGGCGCAAGGCAACTGCCGCAGAGTAGTCGAGGCGACGCAACAGCACTGAGGGGGCCGCGCGGATCACGCGGCCCCCTCACGCATCCGGTTCGCCCTCTTCGGTGCCGCCATCGGATGGCAGTGCGTCGACCACGAAGGACCCCTTGTGCGGCAGGGTCTCGATGAGCCCGCGCTCCCTCAGGTCCTGCAACGCACGCCGAACGGTTCGGTCAGCGACGCCATAGACCTCCGCCAGCCTCGTGATGCTGGACAGTCCACCGCCAGGTGGAATGCGTCCCGATCTGATGTCTTCTTCGACAGCGCGTGCGATCCGCTGCCATTCGTACTCGGCCATGTCTACAGCTTGGCCTGGCACACCAGAGGCCGTTTCGGCAGACCATGGTGCACCGATGGCGTCCATGGCATACCGTGGTACACCGAAATGAGACCCCCGCGACGGGTGGAAGCCGTCCGGGGGCACGGCCAACGCTTCGAAGGAGCGTCGACATGCCCGACCTTATCCGCCGCCTCGCCCTCTGGCTGCGCCTCCTCCTCACCCCCGGCACCGGAAAACGCCGCCGCACCCGGCACCGCCCGCGCCCCACCGCCGTACCCCTCACCCTGACCGCACCAGCCTCCGAACCGCCCCCCGCGCGCCTCCCCCGCCACCGCTCCCCGTACGGCCTGGCCACCCCCCTCGACGGCACCGCCTCCCGCCTCGTCCGCCCCTACCTCCTCGCCCACGAACGTCACCTGGCCCACGAGCGGGAAACCGCCCTCCAGAAGCGCCGCCGACTCGCCCTCGTCCTCGCCGCCGACTACGGCATCGACCTCGACCGGCACCTCGTCGGCGCACCGGTGGGGGCCGCCGCATGACCACGCACCCGGCGCACCGCGCCCCCGTATCCCCCACCACCCTGCGCCTGCTGCCCTGGGCCTCTCCGGACGGCAAGCCCTGCTACCTGTCCACGGACGACGACGGCGGCTACCTCTCCCGCCTCGCCGACGACATGGAGGCCATGCAACTCTCCACCGCCGAGGACGTCCTCAGGCTCGCCCGCCCGATCCTGGACGACCCAGCCTCCCCGGACACCGAGATCCGCCGCGCCGCACTCCGCCTCGCCGAGTGCCTGACCGACGCCCTGCGCGTCGCCGAGTCCCGCCGCCGGCGACTGCCCACGCCCCGCACCACCGACCCCGACGACGGTGACCCCGTACAGGAACAGCCCGTACGGACCCCGGGGAGCGGACTATGGTCGTAAGCACGACGCGTCGAAGGAGCCCATCGGCCATGACCGCCCACGCCGCCGAACCGACACCGGCCGTCCCCCCCATGCCCGAGCGGAACCCGAAGGCGTTGCGGGAGGCGATCGTCCAGCACGCCCCGCAGCTCCTCCCCGGCTTCGACGAGCACTGGAGGTGGGCCGTCGCGGACGCGTACGACATCAGCACCGTGCCCGCGTTCCTGGCCCGCTGGTGGGGCGAGTACGCGATCGCACGTGACGCGGAACTCGACGCCCACATGAAGGATCTCTACCGTCGGGCGTCGGAGTCCACCGACATCGAAAAGGCGAAGGCGCTCCTCGAAGAGGTCTCCCACATCCGGCACCAGGTACGACGGCTGGAGCCGGGGCAGTGACAGACGAAGGATTCATGGGGCCGCCGTGGCAGATGGACTGGACCCTCAAGGCTCAGGCAGCCCGTGACTCGCTCCCCGAGCAGACGCGGAAGATCGTCGACGCCGCCCGGGCCGAACTGGTCACGGCCGATGATCCCTACTTCCGGGGTGTCGACAGGGACATCCATCTGCCCGAGGGAATGAAGGTTCAGCCTGTACGGTCCGACGAACCGAGAGGGCCCCGTGTCTTCCTCTTCGACGGCGGCCATGGATGGATGATCTACAGCTTCATCAGGCGCGTCGAGGACCCACAGATCATCGTGGACGAACTCTTCTGGCAGTGACGGGGAGCCGGTTCGCCGCCGCTGCTGAGTTCCCCTGCCCTCGGCCGTCCGCTCCGGCCCCGCACACCACCCCACCCGCCCCGCCCGAGCTGGCAGGATGGAGGGTGGCGTGCGGGGCCCGGTCGAGTGACCGGCCGGCTCCGCCGGGTAGCCGGCCGGACGGGCCGGGCGGGACTGCGGGACTCACGGGGAGCTGGAGCGACGGATGGCCAGGGGCGGCGGCAAGGTCGTACTGAGGGACGTTCTCGACATCAAGGAGGACGCCCACGCCGGCGACTTCAAGATCGCCCTGTCCCAGGGGTTCGGCGCCGACTCGGCCGGGTCGGTGGCGGACTACGTCGTCACCGAACAGCTCGCCAAGGAGTTCGACAAGGCGCTGCGGCTGGTCCGCGCCGCCGTGCGGAAGAACACCTCCTACGCCGCCTACCTGCACGGATCGTTCGGCGCCGGTAAGAGCCACTTCCTGACCGTGCTGCACGCCGTCCTCAACGGCGACACCGCGGTCCGCGGCAAGCCCCGGCTGCGCGAGGTGATCGCCGACCACCAGGACTGGCTGCCCGGCCGGAAGTTCCTCATGGTGCCCTACCACCTGGTGGGCGCCGCCAACCTGGAGTCCGCGCTGCTCGGCGGCTACGTCCGGACCGTCCGCGAGCTGGAGCCGGCCGCGTCCACCCCCTCGGTGTTCAAGTCGGACGCCCTGCTCGCCGACGCCCGCGCGCTGCGGGAGTCACTGGGCGACGAGGCGTTCGTACGGCTGCTGCCGTCCGCGCAGGTCACGCCCGCTGCCCCGGGCGACGGACTCGCCCCCATCGCCGCCGCGCCCGCGAGCGGCGACGGGCTGGCGCCCATCGGCGCCGTCGCCGCCACCCCGTGGACGAAGGAGGAGCTGGACCGCGCGTTCTCCGCCCCCGCCGGGGACGGCACCCGCGAGCGCCTGGTCACCGCGCTCATCAGCGGCCCCATGAAGGCGTACGCGGCCGGCGCGGCCGGCGGCGCCGACGCGTACGTGTCGCTGGACGACGGCCTCAGCGAGATCAGCAGGCACGCCCGCAGCATCGGCTACGACGGGGTGGTCCTCTTCCTCGACGAGCTGATCCTCTGGCTCCAGGCCCGGATGCGGGAGCGTACCTGGGTCAACGAGGAGATCCAGAAGCTCGTCAAACTGATCGAGTCCGGCAACGCCGACCGGCCCGTGCCGATCGTCTCCTTCATCTCCCGCCAGCGCGACCTGTCCCAGCTCGTCGGCAAGGACATCCTCGGCTCCGACGTGCAGAACATGGAACACGCGCTGGAGTACCTGAAGGAGCGCTTCACCGTCATCAACCTGGAGGACCGCAACCTCCCCGAGATCATCACGGAACGGGTGCTCAAGCCGAGGGAGGGGCAGGAAGACGTCCTGCGCGCCGCCTTCCGCGGCGTCGACACCTCCAACCAGCAGGTCAAGGACATCCTGCTGGACGACGCGGGGGCCACCCAGGCCGACTGGGACGACTTCCGCGCCGTCTACCCCCTCTCGCCCGCCCTGCTGAACGTCCTGGTGGCGCTCTCCGGGGCGCTCCAGCGCGAACGCAGCGGCCTGAAACTCGTCCAGCAGCTGCTGGAGAGGAACGCCGACACCCCGCTCGGCAAGCTGATCCCGCTCGGCGACCTGTGGGACGTCCTCGTCGACGGCACCGGCGCCGCCTTCACCGACCAGCTCGCCCACGAGTCCGACGCGGCCGAGAAGTTCTACACCAAGGCACGCGAGGTCCTGCTGAAGAAATACGGCCGCGACGAGACCCACGCGGACTTCCTCGCCGACGACCGCTTCGTGAAGACGCTGCTGCTCGCCGCGCTCGCCCCCGACGTGCCGGCGCTGCGACGGCTCACCGGCGCCCGCCTCGCCGCCCTCAACCACGGCTCCGTGCACTCGCGGACCGTGCCCGTCGGCCACAAGGTCGTCGAACGCATGAAGGCCCTCCAGGGCGAGTTCCCCACCGAGGTGCGCAGCGAGGGCGACACCGACCCCGTCTTCTCCCTGCACCTGTCCGACCTGGACATCGAGCCGCTGCTGAAGGCCGTGGAGGGCGAGGACAAGGACGGGCCCCGCCGGATGTGGGTGAAGGACCGGATGTGGGAACTCCTCGGCGTCACCGAGGGGGGGTTCGTCGACCGGCGGGACATCGTCTGGCGGGGTACCAAGCGGACCGTCGAGTTCGTCTTCGGCAATGTGGCCGACGCCCGCCGACTCCCCGACGAGCAGTTCGTCCCCAGCACCCAGGGCACCGTCCGGTTCGTCGTCGACTACCCCTTCGACGAGGACCACAACCGCTACCCCACCTTCGACTACCAGCGGTTCCAGAAACTGAAGGAGAACGTCACCGCCCCCACCCTGGTGTGGCTGCCCGACTTCTTCTCCGAACAGCGCAAGGCCCAGCTCGGACAGCTCGTCCGGATCACCTTCCTGCTGGAACGCAACCGGCTCGACGAGTTCACCGGCAACTACGGCCCCGACGACCGGGCCAGGATCCGGCGCCAGCTGGAGGTCGGCCGCGACACCCTGACCGGCACCCTCGCCGACGCGCTCGGCGAGGTGTACGGCATCGCCGCGCCGACCGAGGGCACCCTCTCCGCCGGAGTGGTCGACGGCCGCCATGTGCTCTCCCTCCAGCCGGAGTTCGCCCGGCCGGAACCCGAGGGCGGCAAGACCTTCTCGGACAACGTCCAGCATCTGGCCGACGGCGTGTTCGGCGCGCTGTACGACAAGCACCCCGACTTCGGCCCCGACCGTGCCGGCCGGCGCACGGCCGTCACCACGACCGAACTGCGCACCACCCTGGAGTGGATCACCCGCGCCATGGACGAGGAGGGCCGCGTCGAGGTCGACGACCGCCATCTGTTCACGGTCAAGCGGATCGTGGAACCGCTGGAACTCGGCACCGTCCACGACGGCCCGCTGGTGCTGCGCGCCGACTGGCGCACCCGCATCAACCAGGCCGCCGCCCAGAACGGCCAACGCGACCTGCTGAGTGTCGAGGACATCCGCCGCTGGATCACCCAGAAACCCCTGGAGTACGCCGGCCTCGACACCCACGTCGTCAACCTCCTCATCGCCGCCTACGCCCTCCTCGACGACCGTGCCTGGGTCAACGTCGCGGGACAGGAGGTCCCGGCACCCGACCTGGCGGCGATCGGACCGGGCTGGTCCCTGCGCGCCCAGCCACTGCCCGACAAGGACGTGTACGAGACCGCCCGCGACCAGGCCGCACGCCTCTTCGGCGTCCCCTCCAAACCGCACCCGTACGCGCGCAACGTCAACAGCCTCGCCGCCGGCGTGAACGCCAAGGTCGCCCGGGGGGAGGAGCACGTCCCGGCACTGCGGACCACGCTGGAACGCCACAAGGACCTGCTCGGACTGGACGGCGACGCGCCCCGCGCGGTGGTGCTGCGCGAGGCCGCCAAACTGCTGGAGCGGCTGAGCCGGCACGACAAGGACGCGACCGCCCTGGTCGAGGAGCTGGCCCGGGTGTCGCACGAGACCCCCGCCCGGGAACTGGCCCACGCCATCGACGGCGCCGAGGGCGTCCTGGAAGCCCTGGATGCCACCGACTGGCGGCTGCTGACCAGCGTCCACGGGCTGCGGGACCGCGACGACAGCGTGGGCGACCGCGCCGGACGCCTCCTCGACCGGATCGCCGAGACGGCCCGCGCCTCCGAGTTCGAACGGGCCCTGGCGCCCGTACTGGAAGCGGTACCGGAGACCGCCATGGCCATCCTCGACGCGGCGCTGCGCACCGAGCGGTCGGCGCCGCTTCCTCCGCAGCAGCCCGCGCCCGGCCCGGAACAGATCCCGCTCTCCCAGCACGGCACTCCGCCCGTGCCGTCACGGCCCGGCACCGAACCCGGACCGGGCGGGGAGGGCGAACCCGCCACCAGGCCGGGAACACGGCAGACACCGGGCTCCGAACCGTCCGGCGGCGCGACGGAAGCGGTCACGCCGGCCGCGCCCCCCACCCGCAGGCTCATCGAGGTGGGAGGCGGCGGACTGGAAGCACTGCTCAGCACCGAGCTGGCGGCCGTACGGCGGGAGATCGAGGAATTCCGCGCCCAGCATCCTCACACGGCGGTGGAGATCTTCTGGCGTGCCGTCGACGGCACAGGCGCAGACACCGGCCGGAACCCGGCCGACGAGGACGACCGCCCGGCGACCGGGAGCGCGCACCCGGCCGACAGCGACGGCCGCGCGGGCGGCGCACCCGGGGGTGAGCGCTGATGGCCGCGCGCAGCGTCACCGGCCGTCGTCCCGTCGTCGGCCGGCGCGCCGTCGAGGTGCTGCTCCAGACCCATCTGCCGAAAGCGAAGGGCAAGCGCCTCGTCCTGGTCGACGCCGCCTACGAGGACCGGGGCCGGGAATCCGAGTTCACCGTCCGGGTCGAGGGCACGAGCCACCGGGTCCGGATCTCCGACCACGACTCACTGCTCGGCGTCACGGACGCCTGGCGCCGACATCGCGGCGACACCGGCCCGGACGACGCGACCGTTCTGGTGATCACCGGGCAGGTGCCCGCCGAACAGTACGGCTGGGACCTGCGCGCCCACGCCGTGCAGTGCCGCCCGCTGTCCGTCGACCGGGCCGACATCGTCAAGCAACTGTTCGGCGCGACCGACCTGGACAGCCGCATGTCCGGCGAACGCTGGCTGCTCGACGCGCTGCTGGAGGCCGAACCGGTGGACGGCGGCTGGCCGCGTGCCGGTGCCGTCCTGACCCGCGACCGCGCGGTACGGGCCCTGCTGGCGCGCCGGCTCCGGCTCGGCGACACCACCTCCGACACCCTGGACCTCGACGCCGACACGCTCTTCACCTGGTCCCGTACACCCCACGGCCCCGCGTCCTACGCCGCGCTGCCCGCCGCCGAGCGGGACGGGATCGCCGCATGGCTCACCCGGGCCGTGGGGCCCGCCGCCCCCACCCTGATGGCCCTGGCCGCCGACGGCCGCGGCCGGGACGCGCTGCCGCTCGGAGCACTCGCGTCCGCGACGCTGTCCGCCACCGCCCCCGAAGCCGCGGGTTTCGCACTGGGCACCCTCTTCGGCCCTGCCCTGGCCTCCTTCGAGGCGCTGCGGCCCTTCGCCGACGCCGCGACCGGAGTGCTCAGCCGCTGGATCGCGCAGGCCGAAAGCAGTGGTTCCCAGCGCGACGACGCGAGCCAACGGGTGCTCGCCGTGCTCGACGACGCCGACCGGCTCGCCGACGACGCGCGGCTCGGCCCCCTGCTCGGCGCCGACCGGCTGCTCCCCTCCGGCTACCGGGCCAGGCTGCGCACCCTCGCCGGCCTCCTCGACGGACCGGTGGGCCCCGCCGACGCCGCCCTGCGGGAGCTGATCGAGCATCAGCTCCGCTCCGTCAAGGCCGATTCCACCGAGACGGCCCGCACCGCCGTACGCCTCGTGCGCTGGCTGCACACCCCTCTGCCGCCGACCGGGTCCGTGGACCGGGCCGTTCGGTCCCACATGGCGTCGTCCGGGTGGACCGACCTCGCGGTGGCCGTGCTGGCCGAAGGCGAGGACTCGCGGGACCCGGTGGTCGCCGGTGCCTACGAGCGGCTCATAAGGGTCGTACGAGCCCGCCGGGCCCAGCTGGACGAGGCCTTCGCCCGGCGGCTGGCGGTATGGGCAGAAGGCGCCTCCCAGCAGGCTCCCGGCGGGGCCCTGCTCATCGAGGACGTCCTCGCGGAAGCGGTCGCGCCCTTCGCCCGGGGCGGCGGCCGGCCACTGCTGCTCGTCCTGGACGGGATGAGCGCGGACGTGGCGGTCCAGCTCGCCGGTCAGCTCGACCCGCGTGCCTGGACCGAGGTGGTGCCCCGGCCCCGGGCGGGAGAGGAGCCCGTGCGGCAGGCCGCTGTGGCGATGCTGCCGTCGGTGACGAAGATCAGCCGTACTTCGCTGCTGTGCGGCCGGCCCGAGGAAGGCGGGCAGGACAAGGAACGCGCCGGGTTCACCGCCTTCTGGAAGAAGCGACTGCGTGACCGCGACGCCCAGCTCTTCCACAAGGGCGGATACGAAGGGCCTCCCGGTCACCGGCTGGCCCCCGAGCTGCTGCGGGCCCTGGCGTCCGACGACATCGTCGCCGTCGTCGTCAACACCATCGACGACCTCCTGGACGACGGCCGTGAGGGCATCGCCCAGGGACGCTGGCGGCTCGACGACATCGCGAAACTGCCGTACCTGCTGAACGCCGCCCGCGACTACGGCAGGCCCGTCGTCCTCGTCTCCGACCACGGGCACGTCCTCGACCGCACCCCTCGCGGACACCAGCAGACCGTCGCCGAAGACGTGCAGGGCGCGCGGTGGCGCACCGGGACCCCCGCAGACGGCGAGATCGCCGTCCACGGCCCCCGGGTGCGCCCGCGCGGCGCCCGGATCGTCCTGCCCTGGCGGGAGGACATCCGTTACAAGGCCCGGCAGGCCGGATACCACGGCGGCGCCTCGCTGGCCGAGGTCACCGTTCCGGTGATCACGCTGGTCCCGTCCGGCGACCTGGTCCCCGAAGGCTGGACTCTGCTGCCGGCCGAGGGTGTGGCACCGCCCTGGTGGCACGGCGACCCTGACACGACCACGGCGAAACCCGCGGCCAACGAGGCCGCGGCACCCACCCCCGTGATCTCGCGGACCCCCCCACCGCCCCCTGCCGGGCCGCCCGCGCCCGCCGTCGGGGAGGACGAGACCCCTGTCCCGTCGGCAGGGCCGGCCCCGGAGGGCCTCGGCAGCCGGATCGTCGGCTCCGACCCGTACAAGGCGCAGCGGGAGTTCGTCCGCGGCATCCAGGACGCCAAGGGCGACCGCGCCGTCGCCGCCGCGCTCGACGCGCTGGTGACGGCGGGCGGGAAACTGTCCCCCGGCGCGGTCGCCGCCGCGGCACAGGCTGCGACCGGCCGGTCGCAGCGCAATCCCGAGCGCTTCGCCACCGTTCTGGAACGCCTCCTCAACATCGACGGCTACCCGGTGGTCCAGCTCGTGGAGTCCGGTCGCACCGTCCAGCTCAACAGGGCGCTCCTCGAAGAACAGTTCCTGGGAGACGGCACATGAGCACGCCGGCCTCGGCCGTGAGCACGGCACGACGGCGCGACGTCATCGACGCGTTGCGCCGCGGCACCGTCCCGCAAGCCGGGCTGGGCCTGCTCGCCGTGGGCCTCGACCGCTTCGAGACCGCTCTCGACGACGATCTGGCCACGGTCATCCGGGGCGGGGCGGCCTTCCACGCGCTGCGCGGTGAGTACGGCTCCGGTAAGACCTTCTTCGCCCGCTGGCTCGCCGAGCGCGCCAAGCGACGCGGCCTCGCCGTCAGCGAGGTACAGATCTCCGAGACCGAGACACCCCTGCACCGGCTGGAGACGGTCTACCGCAGACTCGTCGAACGCCTCGCCACAGCCACGCACCAGCCGTCCGCGCTCCGCGCCGTGGTCGACTCCTGGTTCTACGCCCTGGAGGAGGAGGTCCTCGCGGCCGGCGACATCGCCGACGACGACGAGGCGGCCCTCGCTCAGGCCGTGGACGACCTTCTGGAACAGCGGCTCACCGCCGTCGCCCGGACCACACCGGCGTTCTCCGCCGCCCTGCGCGGCTACCGGAAGGCCGTGGCACGGGGGGACGGCGCACAGGCCGAGGCATTGATCGCCTGGCTCGGCGGACAGCGCTCCGTGGCAGCCTCGGCCAAACGCGCCGCAGGCCTTCGGGGCGACCTCGACCATTTCGCCGCCCTCGGGTTCCTCCAGGGCCTGCTGACCGTACTGCGGGACTGCGGACACCCTGGGCTGCTGCTCGTCCTGGACGAGGTGGAGACCCTTCAGCGGGTGCGCTCCGACGTGCGGGAGAAGTCACTCAACGCCCTGCGCCAGCTCCTCGACGAGATCGACGCCGGCCGGTTCCCCGGCCTGTTCCTCGTCATCACCGGCACCCCCGCCTTCTACGACGGCCCGCAGGGCGTCCAGCGCCTCGCGCCGCTCGCCCAGCGACTGGCCACCGACTTCACCACCGCCCCCCGCTTCGACTCCCCCCGCGCGGTCCAGCTGCGCCTGCCCGGCTTCGACCTTCCGGCCCTCGGTGAACTGGGACGCAGGACAAGGGACCTGTACGCCGGTACCGCCCGCAACCCCGAACGCGTCACCGCGCGCGTCTGCGACACCTACCTCGACGAGCTGGCCCGCGCGGTCACCGGATCGCTCGGCGGCAAGGTCGGTATCGCCCCTCGTCTGTACCTGCGCAAGCTGGTCGCCGACGTCCTGGACCGGGTCGAGGAGTTCCCGGACTTCGATCCCCGGGCCCACTACGCCCTCACCGTGAGCGGTGCCGAACTCACCGAGACCGAGCGGAGCGCCGCGGCAGGCGCGGAGGGCATCGAGCTGGACCTGGACATCGACGACGACACCTACGACCGGGACGGCCCGGACGCCCCGCACGCCCGGGACAATTCATGACGGAGCCGGAGAGCCGGACGGACCAGCTCGACGTCCTCGACACCCTGGACCCGGTCCTCGGGCACCACATCGTGAACTCCCTCGGCTGGCGCTCCCTGCGTCCGCTCCAGGAAGCCGCCGTAGAACCCCTCCTCGGAGGCGAGGACGCCCTGCTGCTCGCCCCCACAGCCGGCGGGAAGACCGAGGCAGCCGTCTTTCCCCTGCTGACCCGCATGAACCGGCACGGCTGGAAGGGGACCAGCGTCCTCTACGTGTGCCCCCTCAAGGCCTTGCTCAACAACCTGGCGCCCAGGCTGCGCACCTACACGGAGTGGCTCGGCCGTACCGCCGAGCTGTGGCACGGGGACGTCACCACGCCGCGGCGGCGCCGCATCCTCGCCGACCGTCCCGATGTCGTCCTCACCACGCCCGAGTCCCTGGAATCCATGCTGGTGAGCACCCACGTCGACCACCGCGCCTTCTTCTCCGGGCTGCGTGCCGTGGTGGTCGACGAGGTGCACGCCTTCGCGGGCGACGACCGGGGCTGGCACCTCCTGGCCGTTCTGGAGCGCCTGAGCCGTGTCGCAGGACGCCCGCTGCAACGGGTTGGCCTGTCGGCCACCGTCGGCAATCCCGGCGAACTCCTGGCCTGGCTCCAGGGCTCCGGGCGCGGTCGCCGGGCCGGACGAGTGCTCGCACCGCCCACCGCAGGAACCGTGTCCACACCACCGCCCACGTCCACCGCGGACGTCGAGCTGGACTACGTGGGCTCGGTCTCCAATGCGGCCACGGTCATCGCCGCCCTGCACCGGGGCGAGAAGCGCCTGGTCTTCTGCGAGAGCCGTCGACTGGTCGAGGAACTGGGAGAGCAACTACGCCTCAGAGGGGTGACGACCTTCCTCTCCCACGCCTCCCTCTCCGTGGACGAGCGACGCAGGGCGGAGGAAGCCTTCGCCCAGGCCCGTGACTGCGTGATCGTCTCCACCAGCACTCTGGAACTCGGCATCGACGTGGGTGATCTGGACCGGGTCGTCCAAATCGACGCGCCGTCGACCGTGGCCTCGTTCCTCCAGCGTCTGGGCCGCACCGGACGCCGTCCCGGCACCACGCGCAACTGTCTCTTCCTCGCCCTCGACGACGCCGGGCTGCTTTCCTCTGCCGCCCTGCTCCTGCAGTGGTCCCGCGGCTGGGTGGAACCCGTCCTGGCCCCGCCCGAGCCCCGGCACCTGGTGGCGCAACAGCTGCTCGCCCTGTGCCTTCAGGAACACCGGGTGGGGCAGAACCTGTGGCAGGAATGGTGGGGAGGCGTGGGCCCGTTCGGAGCGGGCGCGGAGCCGGTCGTACGGCATCTCGTGGAAGAGGGATATCTGGAACAGGACGGAGATCTGCTCTTCATCGGCCCTGAGGCCGAACGCCGTTACGGCCGACGTCACTTCATGAACCTCACCGCGGTGTTCACCGCTCCGCCCGAGTTCACCGTGATGGCCGGCCGCACCGAAATCGGACGCACGGACCCGGACCTCCTCACCGAAGAGATCGCCGGTCCGCGCAAGCTGCTGCTGGCCGGACGCAGCTGGCTGGTGACGTACATCGACTGGCGTCGTCGACGCTGCTATGTGGAACCCGCCGACAGGGGCGGACGGGCCCGGTGGAACGGGTTCGGCGGTGAACGCCTGCGCTCGTTCGCCCTGACCCGCGCGGCCCGCGACATCCTGCTGGGCGACGCCCCTCCCGTACGGCTGACCACGCGGGCCACCGTCAGGCTCGCCGAGACCCGCGAGAAGCATGTGCACACCGTCCACCCGGGGGGAACGGTCGTCACCCGCCTCTCGGACGGCGACATCCGCTGGTGGACCTGGGCCGGGCACCGCGCCAACGCCACGCTGGCCGCCTCCCTGCCCTCCGTCGCGACCCCGCAGCGCCGCCTCGCGGACCACTGGATCCGCCTGCGCGACGATCTCACCCCCGCCCGCTGGAAAGCCGCTGTCGCGGACGCCTCGGCACGGCTGTGCCTTCCGGAGGTCGACGGGCGAGCGGTACGCGGCCTGAAGTTCGCCGAGGCGCTCCCTGCCAGGCTGGCCGAGGCCACACTCGCCGCACGCGCGGCGGATGAAGCCGGAGCACGCACGATGCTTGCCGAGCCGGTACGTCTGACCTCCCTCAACGCACTGTGATCCACGCCACCCGGCTGATCAACCGATGTCTGTGCAGCCGCCGTGACTTCAGCGCCTTGTGGGGTGCGTGGGTTCCGCCCACTGCGCCGACCAGCGCGAGGATCGGTGAACATCCGTCGTGTCAGGGGATCCGCGGGGGAGAGCGCCCCCTCACGAAACCCGACCGGCACAGGCCTTCACAGGCGTTCGTCCACACCGGCGTGTTGAGACGTCCACACGGAAAATCAGGACAAAAACACCCCCCTGACAGCGTTTGCGCAGGTCAGAGGGGTTTGTTGTGGAGCCTAGGGGAGTCGAACCCCTGACATCTGCCATGCAAAGACAGCGCTCTACCAACTGAGCTAAGGCCCCGGCGCTGACCAGAGTACCGGGTCACCCCCCGTACCTCGCAAAAAGATTGGGGGTCCCCGCGGATGACCACGCTCCGTAAGATGCTCGACGGGGTTCGCTGTAGCGAACCGTGGATTTTTTGGGGAAGCGATGGGGAGACGCAATGGACGCCGCACAGCAGGAAGCCACCGCCAGAGCGCGGGAGCTGCAGCGGAACTGGTACGGAGAGCCGTTGGGGGCGCTCTTCCGTAAGCTCATCGACGACCTGGGGCTCAACCAGGCGCGTCTGGCGGCGGTCCTCGGACTGTCCGCGCCCATGCTGTCGCAGCTGATGAGCGGACAGCGGGCGAAGATCGGCAACCCGGCCGTGGTCCAGCGGGTGCAGCTGCTCCAGGACCTGGCGGCGCAGGTCGCGGACGGCAGTGTGAGCGCGGCCGAGGCGACCGAGCGCATGGACGAGATCAAGAAGTCCCAGGGGGGCTCGGTGCTCAGCAACACCACGCAGACGACCAGCGGTTCGGGGGCGCCCACGGTCAAGCGGGTGGTCCGCGAGATCCAGTCGCTGCTGCGCTCGGTGGCCGCCGCGGGCGACATCATCGACGCGGCCGACACGCTGGCTCCGTCCCATCCGGAGCTGGCCGAGTTCCTCCGGGTGTACGGCGCCGGCCGTACCTCGGACGCGGTCACGCACTACCAGTCCCACCAGAGCTGAGCCACGCGGCCCGGTACGCCGGAGGGGGTCCGGTGGGCCGGGCGGGGCAGAAGCTCTGACCGAGGGGTCGCGAGAGGGGTCGTATCGCTCATCCGGGGGAAGCAACGGGGGGACAGGGCAACGGGGGTGGCCTACGGGACTCCAGGGGGAGGGCTACGGGCAGTCATGGGTGAGGTCTTCGCCGGCCGGTACGAACTGGCCGACCCGATCGGGCACGGCGGTGTGGGCGCCGTCTGGCGTGCCTGGGACCACCGGCGCAGGCGCTATGTGGCCGCCAAGGTGCTCCAGCAGAGCGACGCCCACGCGCTGCTGCGGTTCGTGCGGGAGCAGGCGCTGCGCATCGACCACCCCCATGTCCTGGCCCCGGCCAGCTGGGCCGCCGACGACGACAAGGTCCTGTTCACGATGGACCTGGTCGCCGGCGGTTCCCTGGTCCGTCTCGTCGGGGACTACGGTCCCCTTCCCCCGTCGTTCGTCTGCACGCTGCTCGACCAGTTGCTGTCCGGCCTCGCCGCGGTGCACGCGGAGGGGGTGGTGCACCGGGACGTCAAGCCCGCGAACATCCTTCTGGAGGCCACCGGTACGGGCCGTCCGCGCCTGCGGCTCTCCGACTTCGGCATCGCCATGCGGTTCGGCGAGGCCCGGCTGACCGAGACCAACCTCGTCGTGGGAACGCCGGGTTACATCGCTCCCGAACAACTCCTGGGCGCGGAGCCCGACTTCACGGCGGACCTGTTCGCCGTGGGGCTGGTGGCCCTGTATCTGCTGGAGGGCGCCAAGCCCGACGCCAAGGCGTTGGTCCAGTACTTCGCCGAGCACGGCACGCCGGGCGCCCCCAAAGGCGTTCCCGAGCCGCTCTGGCAGATCGTCGCCGATCTCCTCCAGCCCGATCCCCAGCACCGCTTCCGTACGGCCACGGGAGCGCGCAAGGCCCTCGCCCAGGCCAGGGAACTCCTTCCGGAGTCCGAGGCCGACGACGAGTCGATCGAGATCTTCGACCAGCTGGGTCCGCTGCCGCCGGGCTTCGGCCCGAAGGGCCCGCTGCGCCCGGCGTCGGGGGTCGACCCGGCGAGGGCGACCGCGGGCCCGGACACCGCCACCGGCACGGACGCGGGCGCGGGGCCGGGGCCGGGTGGTCCGGGGGGCGGCGCGGCCGGTTCCGGGACCGGCTCGACCGAGGTCCCCCCGGGCGGCGTCCGCGACCGCTCCGGCGCCGAGGCCTCCTCCGGCACCCCGGGCATGTCCGAGACCGGCAGTTTCCGGCTCCCCCCACCCCGGTCGGCGGTGCCCCCCGCACCGCACCCGCCGTACGCCCGGCCGCAATCGCCGTCCCCGGCCCCCTCCTCATCCCCGGCCCCGGTCCCGGCCCAACCGCAGCCCCAGGCCCGGCCGGAGTCGCTGCCGTGGCCCCCCGCGCAGCCCCTCCCCCCGGCCCAGCCGGTCGCCGATCCCACCACCGCCACCTACACCGCCCGCGACCCGCGCGACCAGCGGGACCAGCGGGACCAGCGGGACGGACAGGGCCCGCGGCCGGCCGCCCGTACCCACGGCCGGCGCAGGCGGCGGGTGCGGCGGGCCGGTCCGCCGGCCAGGGCGGCGGTGCCGATCCTGCTGCTCGCGCTGGCCTGTTACGCCGTGGGTTTCTGGGCGTTGGCCCGGGTCTGAGAGCGCCGGGCGGTCAGGGTCCACCCGCCCAGGAGCAGGAGCAGCGCGGTGCCCGTGCCGATGCCGCCCACGGCGAGCGCCCGCATCACCGTGCCGTCGTGACCGGCCTGGCCGGTCACGAGGCTCCCCGGGGCCGCCACCGACGCCACGTCGAAGACGCCCTCGGGGACGGAGGAACCGGCGTACCGGGGGCCGGAGTTCGGGGTGCCGTCGACGCGGATCCGGAGTGTCACGCCGTACGGCCCCCGCCCGAACGTGTCCGCGGTCTGTCCGGCGAGGTGGACGACGAGGTAGTAGGCGCCGGCGAAGCGGAGCGCGTTCTGGGTGCCGGGGACGGCGTTGCGGTTGGTGTAGGCGACGGGTGGCAGCGGGTCGAGGGAGGACGACTTCTGGGTGCCGTCGTAGCCGAGGGAGAGGTCGTCGACGTAGCCGCGGACCGGGTTGTAGAGGGAGAGGTTGAGTGCGGCGCTGACGTACCCGTGGGCGTCGCCGCCGGTGCTGCCCAGGTCGACGGTGGCGTGGAGTTGCCGGCCCCAGTCGAGGGGGACGGCGTAGTAGAGGGTCTGGCCGGGGGTGAGGTCGGTCTGCCAGACGCCCTGGCCGAGGGTGGCGGCCGTGCTGAAGCCGGCGCCTCCGGTGCGGCGGCGGGGGTCGCCGGTGAGCGGTTCGGGCGAGGCGGAGTTCCAGGTGCCGGGCGCGGTGGTGGCGCCCGCCCTGGCGAGGCCGGGTTCGAGGACGGGGGCGATCTCCAGGTCCCAGCTGCCGTGCGACGTGGTCGTCGAGCCGGACACCGCCCGTTCGACGACCACGTAGTAGGTGCCGGCCTGCGCGCACAGCGCCTTGCCGGGGTCGCGCCGGCCCAGGGCGGTGACCGGCCGGGGGCTCAGTCCGGCGCCGAAGCGGGCGCTGTCGTAGTCGCAGGGGGCGCCGTTGGCGTCCTGGACCGACACCGAGACGCCGTCGCTGGCGGAGACGGTGGCGTCGGTGGGCGGGACGGCGGTGACGGGGACGTAGGCGGTGGCCGTGGCGGTGAGTTCGAGGCGGAAGTACCGGGCGCCCTTCTCCGGGAGGGTGCTGCGGTAGGTGGTGCCGGGTTCCAGCGGTACGGCGTCGGCGGTGCCGGTCGCCGCGCCGATCCGTTGGGCGCCCGGGGCGAAGGCGTATCCGCCGCTCCCGTCCGCCGCGGCCGGGCCGGCCGCCGCCGCCAGTGCCGTCAGGGCGAGGGCGGCCGTCACGCCGGTCCCCCGCCACCACGCCGTACGCCACCGCCGTATCACGCGCGCCCCCAGCCGTCGCTCGCCCGCCGTACAGGTCCCGGACCGGCCCCCATACTGCCCCGAGCGTCCGCGCGCCACCCGGCAATCCGTGCGACCGGCCGAAAGACCGTCGCCGCCACCTTCGTCGTCGGGCGGGCGCGCGGCCCGGACAGCACACACGCCCCGGACGACGCGCGCGGCCCGGACAACGCAAAACCCCGACCGCGAAGGCGGCCGGGGTCTCAGTGTCGTCTTGTGTCGGTACTCACGAACCCGTGGGCACGGAGTCAGTCGCCTCCGTCCACAGATCCTGCTCGGCGCGATCCGCCTGGATCTGGCGGTACACGAGGAGCCCGCCGATGGCGGCCAGTGCGACCAGGAGAAGCTTCTTCACCGCGCGACCTCGTCTCTTCCTTGACGTAGGGGACCTCTGGCGCCCGACTATACACACCGACCGATACCGATCGGTGACCTGGCGTCCGGGCTCGCATCCGGCCCCAACTCCCGCCTGCGGCAAGGCGTTGCGCGTGGCCGGGGTGTTGCGATCCGAGGGTGATCACATCCCCACGGACGGTTACTTTGCGCCCTCTCGCCTCCTTTTAGGAGTTTTCCGACCTTCCTGCACCCATCCGAGTGGTGTTCATCTGAACATCGACGCGCCACGGGTCGACGTCCCCCACTTCGCGATCCCCATACACATCATGAGGAAAGTACGCAAATCGCCCAACCTGAAAGTGAGGGGCCATGGCCCGGAACGCCAAGGTCACGAAGCTGTGGACCGCCATCGTCACCGCCTTCCTCGCGCTGTTCACGGCGCTCGGACTCGTCACCGCCACCACCGCCTCCGCGGTACCGCACAGCGAGACCCCGCGCAACAGCAGCGTCGACGAGCACGGCGCCGAACAGCTACTGGTCCCGGCGAGCGGTCTCTGGCTCCGGCCCCACGCCAGGTCCCTGCCCCCCACGATGAAGCAGCGCATCAGGGCCGAGGCCCACGGCAAGACCCCCGGCTGCCGCCGGCGCCCGCTGGACACGAACGAGGCCGAGAACCCGGCGGAACCCCCTGAGGCACCGCTCGACTGCTGATCCCTGACGTACAGCTCGGACGCAACGGCGCAAGGGCGACTTGCGTACGTACCAGCGCCTACTGCGACAGAGACCCGTGGCCGGCTCCCGGCCGCGGGTCTCCGCATGTCCCGCACCCGCCCGGCCGGTGCGGTACCGCTCGACCCGTCGACTCCTCCTGAGGAGTCGTAACCTGATCTCGTGCCCAAGGCGTACGAGGAGATCGCCGACGACCTGCGCCGTTCCATCAGGTGCGGGGACCGCAAGCCCGGCGACCGGCTGCCCTCCGAGGCGGAACTGGCCCGGTGCTACGGCCGGAGCGTGCCCACGGTCCAGAACGCGCTGCGGCTGCTCGGCGCGGAGGGACTGATCGACAGGCGGCACGGCAGCGGCACCTTCGTGCGCCGCGGGCGCACCCGCGCGGTCCGCGACAACCAGCGCTACCAGTGGGAGAAGAACCGCGCCCGGATGCCGGAGGCCACCCGGGCCCGGACCGGGGCGACCGAGCACGACACCGGCCTGGTCGTCGGCGACCTCGTCTTCTTCGCCCGCTACCGGGAACTGACCGCGCCCAGCGACCTCGCGGACGCCTTCGGGGTGCCGGAGGGCACCGTGCTCCTGGAGCGCACCTACCGGACCCGCTGCTCGGCGGAGACCGCCCCCTTCAACCTGATCACCTCCTACCTGGTCAGGGACATGATCGCGGCCAACCCGGCCCTCCTGGACGAGACCAGGGAGCCCTGGCCCGGCGGCACCCAGAACCAGCTGCACACCGTCGGCATCGAGGTCGACCGCGTCGAGGAGCGGTTCACCGCGCGCCCGCCGACGCCCGAGGAGGCCCGCGCGCTGGACCTGGCGGCCGGCACCTCGGTGATCCTGCTGCGCAAGAAGTCGTACGACATCCGCGACCGCGTCGTGGACATCTCCCTCGTCACGCTCCCGGGCGACCGCACGGAGCTGCTCTTCACCACACACCTGGAAAGGTGGTGAGCCCCGTAGTGAGCGGGCGTATCACCGTCGTCACCGCGGTCCACGCGCCGTCGGCCCGGTTCCTGCCCGAGGCGTACGGCTCGCTGTGCGAACAGCGGCTGCCGGACGGCTGGGAGTGGCGGTGGCTCGTCCAGGAGGACGGCTACGGCGACGAGGTCCGGCGCCACGTCCCCGACGACGCCCGGGTGTCGTTCCGGCAGGGGCGCGGCGGCGGTCCCGGGGTCACCCGCACCATCGCGCTGGCCCGGGCCGACGGGGCCTACGTCAGGACCCTGGACGCCGACGACCGGCTCACGCCGGGCGCGCTGGCCCGCGACCTGGCGGTGCTGGAGGCCCGTCCCGACATCGGCTGGGCCACCTCCCGCGTCCTCGACCTGCTGCCCGACGGCTCCACGGCCGGCTTCCCCGGCGACCCGCTAGAGGGCCCGATCGAGCGCGGGACGGTGCTCGGCCTGTGGGCGGCGAACGACTTCCGCGCCCCGGTGCACCCGGCGTCCCTGTTCGTCCGCCGCGAGCTGCTGCTGGCCGTCGGCGGCTGGATGGCGCTGCCCGCCTCCGAGGACACCGGGCTGCTGCTCGCGCTCGACGCAGTGAGCCGGGGCTGGTTCTCGGCGCGGACCGGGCTGCTCTACCGCAAGTGGGACGGCCAGGTCACCGGCCAGTCCGCGCACACGGACCCGGCGGAACGCGAGGCCCGGATGACGGTCGTGGCGGCCCGGGCCCGGGCCCTGGCGGCCCAGGGCTGGCGCTACCCGGCCCCCTCGTAGGCCGCGCCCCCCCGCCCCCGTGTGGTGCCGCGTCCGTCGCGCGGCTACGGCAGGGTGCGCGCGTCGACGCGGGAGAAGACCAGGTCGCTCTCCTCGGTCACCGGGCCGTCCCAGCGGACCGGGACCACCGGTTCGCCGTACAGGGCGCGGGGGTAGCTGTCGGCCGCGTAGCTGTTGGCGAGGCGGTAGACGTGGTAGCCGGCGTCGGTCATGGTGCGCAGCAGGTCGTCGGCGGAGTCGCCGAGCCGGGCCATGCGGTCGGGGGTGACCTCGACGGTGATCTCGGCGTCCGGGCGCAGCCTCTCCAGCAGCGGGGCGAGTCCGCGCACCACCGCGCCCTCGGCGCCCTCCACGTCGATCTTGACGACCCGCGCGGTCCCGGTCTCCTCCGGCAGCAGCAGTTCGGGCAGCGGCACGGCCTCGATGTCGAAGGTGGACTCGGCCGGTCCGTCCCACGGGACGATGCTGTTGGCGCCCATGTTGCGGGAGCTGGCGAGCACGAAGGTCAGGGTGCGGTGGGTGTCGGAGACGGCCGCGTTGAGCGCCCGGATGTTCCGGCAGCCGTTGAGCGCGCCCTGCTGTTCGAGCCGCTGGTGGAAGGCGGGGGAGGCCTCGACGGCCACGACCCGGCCCTGCGGTCCGACCAGCCGCGAGGCGAGGACGCTGAAGACGCCGATGTTGGCGCCGACGTCGACGAAGCAGTCCCCCGGTGCCAGCCGGCGGCTCAGCCAGCGGGTCATGTGCGGCTCCCACACCCCGAAGAGGTAGAGGTAGCGCTGGATGAGGTCCTGGGTGTCGACCGCGAACCGGGCGCCGGTGAGCGTCTCGACGACGCGCCGCCGGGGGTGGTCGCGCAGGTAGGGGTTGAGCGCGCGGACGGCGAGGGCCTTGCCCCAGGGGCCGGGGGCGTCACGGACGTAACGGCGGCCGAGGGTGGCCAGCACTCCGGTGGCCCCGCCCGCTCCGGTGAGCCCGCCCGCTCCGGTGAGCCCTGTCGGTCCGTCCGCTCCGGTGGGTCCCGTCGGTCCGTCCGGTCCGGGGAGGTGTTCGGTCGATCGCGTGCCGGTGTCGCTCATCCGCTAGTCCGTGACCCTCTTGCCGTCGATCCGTATCGCCTGGGACGGGCAGCGCTCGGCGAGGTCGCGGATCAGCTCGTCGTCCCCGGACTCCGCCCGCCCGGGCAGGACGAAACCGTACCCGGCCTCGAACCCGAACACGGCGGGGGCCCGGAAGGCGCATTCACCGGATCCGTAGCAGACGTCGGCGTCGACGGAGACCTTCATGGGCAGTCCCCTGCCCACCGGGCGGCCCGCTGAACCGGCCGGGACCGGGACGGGTCGCGAAGCCCCGGCCCGAGACCCTCACACTGTTTTGAGTACATCCGTTAGTCATAGAATCCACGGGTGAACGCTGAAGACACGACCGCCGGGGACACGACCGACGGGGACACGACCGACGAGGACACGGCCGGGGCGACGGCCGAGGACGCCTCGTTCGCGGTGCTGGGCGCGCTGGGTGATCCCGTGCGCCGCCGGCTCTACCGGCACGTCGCCGCCGCCCCGGACGAGGTGGGGCGCGACGCGGCCGCGGAGGCGGCCGGGGTCTCCCGGTCGCTGGCCGCCTTCCACCTGGACAAGCTGGTCGAGGCGGGGCTGCTGGCCGTGTCCTTCCGGCGGCTGTCCGGGCGCACCGGCCCCGGGGCGGGGCGGCCGGCGAAGGTGTACCGGCGGGCCGAGGGCGAGCACACCGTGTCCGTCCCGCCGCGGTCCTACGACGCGGCCGGCCGGCTGCTCGCCGAGGTGGTGGAGAACGCCGGCCTGGACCGGGAACTCCAGGCCGCGGCGCGGGCCGCGGGCGCGGCGCATCCGGACGCGGCCGCCGGTGACCTGGCCGAGGCGCTGCGGGCCCGCGGCTACCAGCCGTTCCGGGACGGGGAGAGGCTCCGGCTGCGCAACTGCCCCTTCCACGCGCTGGCCGAGGAGTTCCCGGCCCTGGTCTGCGGGATGAACCTCGCGCTGCTCCAGGGCCTGGCACCGAAGGAGTGGGCTCCGGCGATGGACCCGTGTGCGGGCGGGTGCTGTGTGAGCTTCTCTAAAAACAATTAGCATTGACGATAGAGCCGGGCCGGGTCATGCTGGGCCCATGACTGGCTTTCACCTCGCTCAGGTCAACATCGGCCGCATCGTCGCCCCGCTGGACGGACCCGAGCTGGCCGACTTCGTGGCCCAGCTGCCCGAGATCAACGCGCTCGCCGAGGGCAGCCCCGGGTTCGTGTGGCGCATGGTCGACGCCGAGGGCGAGGACGCGACCGGCGTCCGCGCCGACGCGGACGACGACCTGCTCCTGATCAACTGCTCGCTCTGGGAGTCGGTCGAGGCGCTGCGCGACTTCGTCTACCGCTCGGACCACCTGCGGGTGCTGAGCCGCCGCCGGGAGTGGTTCCACCGCTCCGTCGAGGCGCACCAGGCCCTGTGGTGGGTCCCGGCCGGCCACCGCCCGGACATCGCCGAGGCGATGGAGCGGGTCGCGAAGGTGCGCGCGCACGGCCCGGGCCCGCTCGCGTTCACCTTCCGCACCCCCTTCCCGGCGCCGGCCGCCGAGGCCGCGCGGATCTAGCCGGCGCCGGCCGCCGAGGCCGCGCGGGTCTAGCCGGCGCCGGCGCGGGTCCGGCCGCGGACGTCACCCGGTGGCGCGCCGCAGGTCCTGGTCGAACGGCAGCTGGAGCATCCGGATCGCGTTGCCGCGCAGCAGCTTGTAGGCCACCTCCGGCGCCAGCCCGCCCACGTGCTCCTGGGCGACGCGCTTGGTCTCCGGCCAGGTCGAGTCGACGTGCGGGTAGTCCGTCTCGAAGGTCGCGTTGTCCACGCCGACGGTCTCGATCGCCTCGATGCCGTGCTTGTCGCGGAAGAAGCAGCAGAAGATCTGCCGGTAGTAGTACGTCGACGGGGGCTCCGGGATCAGGTCCTTCACCCCGCCCCAGGCGCGGTGCTCCTCCCAGACGTCGTCGGCGCGCTCCAGGGCGTACGGGATCCAGCCCATCTGGCCCTCGCTGTACGCCAGTTTGAGCCGGGGGAAGCGGACCAGGACCCCGGAGAAGAGGAAGTCCATCATCGAGGCCATGGCGTTGTTGAAGCTGAGCGAGGCCTGGACGGCGGGCGGGGCGTCGGGGGAGGCGGCGGGCATCTGCGAGCTGCTGCCGATGTGCATGTTGACGACCGTGCCGGTCTCCTCGCAGGCCGCGAAGAACGGGTCCCAGTAGCCGGAGTGGATCGACGGCAGGCCCAGGTAGGTCGGGATCTCGCTGAAGGTGACCGCGCGGACGCCGCGCTCGGCGTTGCGCCGGATCTCGGCGACGGCCAGGTCGATGTCCCACAGCGGGATCAGGCACAGCGGGATCAGCCGGCCGCCGCTGTCCCCGCACCACTCCTCGACCATCCAGTCGTTGTAGGCGCGGACACAGGCCAGCGCGACCTCCTTGTCCTTGGCCTCGGCGAAGGTCTGCCCGCAGAAGCGCGGGAAGGTCGGGAAGCAGAGCGAGGCCTCGACATGGTTCATCTCCATGTCCTCCAGCCGGGCCTTGGGGTCCCAGCAGCCGCGCCGCATCTGCTCGCGGGTGATGCCGTCGAGCGTCATCTCGTCGCGGGAGAAACCGACGGCCGCGATGATGCGCTTGTACGGGAAGAGCTCACCCTCGTACTCCCACCAGTCGGTGATCTGGCCCTCGGGGTCGGTGGTGAACCGGTACTTGCCGCCGACGTAGGCGAGTTCGCCGATGCCGGCGGTGAAGGGCTTGGGGCCCCGGTCACGGTACTTGCCCGGCAACCACTTCTCGAAGAGGTGCGCGGGCTCGATCACGTGGTCGTCCACGCTGATGACCCTGGGCAGATCCTGGGTACCGGTCGCGTGCTCTGCCATGCCTACCCCCTGCTGCCTGCGAAGATTCCAACTTATCTGACGACCCATCAGATTTGACCACCCATCAGGCTAGGCCCGGGGGCCGCCACCAGCAAGGGTCAGGGCCGCACCCCGGCCGCCCTTTCCGGCCGAAGCCCGCGCCCTCCCGCCCCTTGCGGCCCGCGGCGGGTTCCGCTGAACTGACGGTCCGTCAGTTCTGTTGGAGATGGCTCCGGGAGGGTGCGGGATGCGATCAGCCTTGCTGGACGGTGCCGAATGGTTCGCGGTGCTCCGCATCGGGCTCGGGCTGTGGTGGCTGGAGAGCTGGCGGCACAAGGACAAGAAGCAGTGGTTCGCCGGCGGCGGCATCCGCTGGGCCGCCGGTGTCGCGGAGAAGCACCGCTGGCCCGTGGTCCGGCGGGGCTTCGACGCCGTCGTCGCCCCGCGCCCCCGTCTGATGGCCTACGTCGTGGCGTACGCGGAGCTGGCCCTGGGCCTCGGCCTGATCGCCGGCTTCCTCACACCCCTCGCCCTGGTGGCCGGGTTCCTGCTCAACCTGGTCTACCTGGTCCTGATGATCCACGACTGGGCGGAGCAGGGGCAGAACCTGATGATGGCGCTGATCTCCGCGGTCGGCCTGTTCGCGGTGTGCTGGCAGAGCTGGTCCCTGGACACGGCGCTGGGGCTGTTCGGATAGCCGCCGCGGCCGGCCCGCCGTCCGGCACGGCTATGGCCTCTTGGACGTCCGCGTGGCACCCTGCCCGCGCCCGGGAACGAGGAGGCCAGGAATGGACGGAGCCGGCGCCGTACCGACACGGACGCTCAGGAAGCTGCACTCGGCGCGGGCGCGCAGCGCGTACGAGCGCGCGGTGGCCGCCTGCCGCCACGCGGGGATCGACCCGGACGGGGCCCAGACCGTCCCGACGAGCCCGGTCGGCCGGGCCGCGAACGCGCTCCGGCTGTCGGCCCAGTCGCTCGCCGCGCTGACCGGCACCGCCCCTGACCCCGCGGCGGACGCCCGCTGCGCCCGCAACGCCGCCGCCACCGCGGCGCTGGCCGCACAGGTGGCCGTGTCCCTGGACGACCGCCCCGAGACCGCCACGGCCCTGCGAGCGGCCCTCACCGCGTCCCAGGCGGCGGCCAAGGCGGCCGGCGGAACGGCGGCGGGACAGGACGCGGCGCTGAACGCGGCGGCGGACGAGGCGGAGGAACACGCGGTCGAGTCCGCGCGCGCGGCGGGCTGGACCCGGCGCTGAAGAACGCTCCGCCGGTACGGCGGTGAGCGCTGACCCGTGCCGTTCGGCACCGGTCCCTCCCCACGTGGGGACCGGTGCCGAACGGCGCGGGTGGCGTGGGACCGCGCCCCTGGGGCGGATGACCGACTCGGTCGGTGAGAGTGGCTGCCGCAGTCGCGCCCCTCCGACGAGGAGCCGCCGGTGGAAGCTGGCCGAGAACGTGCGGTGCGGTGAGCTGTCTCTTCGGACGCTGAGCTGGTCGGCCTGTCCGGGCGATGCCCGACTACCGCGTTGGTGCATCGAAATCCTGCCAGTCGAGGTGCGCATATGAGGAGGCCGGGGCATCCGGTCCAGGGCTTCGCCGCAGGTCAGCCGTATAAAGTGAGTTTTCCGGTCCGGATGCCCAGCAGCGGGGTCAGTTAGGGGTGGAGAGCCTTGGGTCCCGACGCAGGGGCACGCACAGCCTTCGCGGAGCGCCTCGCGTTGCTGTACAAGGAGGCCGGCAATCCTCCGCTCAAACGCGTCGCCGAGGCGGTCGACCGGCTGCATCGCGTCGACGAGCGGGGCCGCCCGGTACGGGTCTCGGCCCAGCGGATCAGTGACTGGCGGCGGGCCAAGAACGTACCCGCGCAGTTCGTCGCCCTCTCCGCCGTCCTCCAGGTCCTCATCCCCCAGGCCCGCCGCTCCCAGCCGGCCCCGGTGTCCGGCGGACTGTACGACATGGCCCAGTGGCAGAAGCTGTGGGAGCGGGCCGTGGCCGACCCGGTGGGCGAGAACCCCGCCCCGGAGACGGCGGAGGAGACGGAGCAGCCGCCGCCGGTCGACAGCGTCTGCCCGTACCGGGGTCTGGCCTCCTACCGCCGTGAGGACGCCCGCTGGTTCTTCGGCCGCGAGCGCAGCACCGACGCCCTGGTCGCCCAGCTCCGGGCGGCGGAACCGGACGGCGGTCTGGTCATGCTCGTCGGCGCCTCGGGTGCCGGAAAGTCCTCCCTGCTGAACGCCGGCCTGGTCACCGCCCTGCAGAACGGCGCGCTGGCGGAAGCGCGCCCGCACAGGATCCTCCAGCTGGTCCCGGGGGCGGACCCGGTCAAGGAGATGACCCGCCGGATACCCGAGCTGGCCGATCTGGCGGACCTGGCGGATCCCGCCGCCGTCAGGGAAGCGGTCAGCGCCTGGGCCCGGCGTGAGGACGGCGATGTTTCACGTGAAACACGGTCGCCGGAAGGAGCCGGGTCCCGCTCCGGGCCACCCCGTCCGATCCTGATCGTGGACCAGTTCGAGGAGACCTTCACCCTCTCCTCCGACGAGGCGGACCGGCACACCTTCGTCCAGCTCCTGCACGCGGTCAGCACCTCGGCCGGCCCGGGAGAGCCCGCCCCCGCCCTGGTCGTCCTCGGTATCCGCGCCGACTTCTACGAGCAGTGCCTCGGCTACCCCGAACTCGCCGACGCGCTCCAGCACCGGCACATGGTGCTCGGCCCGCTGACCACCGCCGAGCTGCGTGAGGCGGTGACCGGCCCCGCCAAGGCGGTGGGCCTGGAACTGGAGCCGGGCCTCGCCGAGCTGATCGTCCGCGAGGTGAGCGCCGACGGCCCGCGCGGCGCCCATGACGCCGGCGTCCTCCCGCTCCTCTCCCACGCCCTGCTGGCCACCTGGCAGCGCCGCAAGGCGGGCCGGCTGACGCTGGCCGGCTACCGGGCGGCCGGCGGCATCCAGGGCGCCGTCGCCGCCACCGCCGAACGCGCCTGGTCCAGCCTGGACCCGGCCGCCCGCACCGCCGCCCGGCTGCTGCTGCTGCGTCTGGTCCGGCTCGGCGAGGACACCCAGGCGACCCGCAGACGCGGCGCCCGGCGCCAGCTGGCCGCCGAGTCCACCGACCCGAACAAGACGGAGGAGTCCCTCGAAGCCCTGGTCCGGGCCCGGCTGGTCACCCTCGACGCGGACACGGTCGAGATCACCCACGAGGCACTGCTGCACGCCTGGCCCCGGCTGCGCGAGTGGCTGGACGAGGACCGCAACGGCAATCTGCTGCGCCAGCGCCTGGAGGAGGACGGCCGGTCCTGGGACGGCTCGGGCCACGACTCCGCCCTGCTCTACCGCGGCTCACGGCTCGAACAGGCCCACACCTGGGCGAAGTCGGCCGGTGACACCTTCCTGACCCGCAGCGCGGTGGAGTTCCTCGCGGCCTCCGTGCGGCTGCGCCGGCGGACGCTGTGGATCAGCAGGGCCGCCGTGTCGGCGCTGGTGGTGCTGGCGGTCCTGGCCGGAGGTTCCGCGGTGATCGCCCGCCAGCAGCGGGACGACGCGGTCTTCGAGCAGGTCGTCGCGGAGGCCGACCGGTTCCAGTACTCGGACCCGTCGCTGTCCGCCCAGCTCGACCTGGTCGCCCACGGGCTGCGCCCGGACGACGAGGGGGCCGGGAACCGTCTGATATCGATCGTCAACGCGCCGCTGGCCACACCGCTCCTGGGCCACACCGGCGCCGTCTACCTCACCACGTTCAGCCCGGACGGCAGGGTGCTGGCGACCGCCGCCTACGACCGCACGGTCCGGCTCTGGAACGTGAGCGACCCGACCCGCCCCAAGGCCCTGGGCAAGCCCCTGACCGGCCACACCAGCTGGGTGTCCAGCGCGGTCTTCAGCCCCGACGGCAAGACCCTGGCCAGCGCCGGCGACGACGGCACCGTACGGCTGTGGGACGTGTCCGACCCGGCCCACCCGGCGTCCCTGGGCGCCCCGGTCACCGGCGACGACGGCACGATCTACCTGGTCGCCTTCAGCCCGGACGGCAAGACCCTGGCCACCGCCGACGAGGACCACACCGTACGGCTGTGGGACGTGCACGACCCCCGCCACCCGGTCTCCCTGACCACCCTCACCGGCCACACCGAGGCCGTGCGCTCGATCGCGTTCAGCCCCGACGGCCACACCCTCGCGGCCGGCAGCGACGACAACTCGATCCTCCTGTACGACGTCTCCGACCCTCGCCACACCCGGCGCGTCGGACCCGCGCTCAGCGGGCACTCCGCGACCGTGCACTCCGTGGCGTTCAGCCCCGACGGCCACACCCTCGCCAGCGGCAGCGCGGACGACACCGTACGGCTGTGGGACGTCACGGACCGGGCGCACGCCGAGGCCCTCGGAGCCCCGCTCACCGGCCACACCGGCGCCGTCTGGTCGGTGGCCTTCAGCCCCGACGGCTCCATGCTCGCCGCGGGCAGCGCGGACTCCACGGCCAGCCTGTGGAACGTCGGCAACCCGGCCTTCCCCTCCCAGGTGGGCGAGCCGCTCGCGGGCAGCAGCGGCGAGATGTACGCGCTCGGCTGGAGCCCCGACGGGCACACCCTGGCGACCGGCAGCGGCGACGGCAAGGTGCGGCTGTGGTCGGTCCCGGGGTCCGACATGATCGGCAGGGCGGGTGCGTTCAGCCCGGACGGCCGCATCCTGGCGACCGGCGGCGGCGACAGCCGGATGCGGCTGTGGAACATCATGGACCCGGCCCGGCCGACGGCCCTCGGCGAGCCGTTCACGACCGGCTGGCGGGACCTGCGCTCGATGGCGTTCACCCGCGACGGCCGCACCCTGGTCGTGCTGACCGGCGAGAACAACGTCAACTGGGTCCAGCTGTGGGACGTCTCCGACCCCGCGCACCCCACCCGGTACAGCAGGCCGGTCCGGCTGAAAACCCGGTACGCGGGCGCCGACGCGCTGACGCTCAGCCCCGACGGGCGCACCCTGGCCGCCGACTACGACGACCGCACGGTCCAGCTCCTCGACATCTCCGACCCGGCCCGCCCCAAGCGCCTCGGCAAGCCCCTCACGGGCCACACCGGCTACGTCAACGCGCTCGTCTTCAGTCCCGACGGCCACACCCTCGCCAGCGGCAGCGCGGACGGCACGGTCCGTCTCTGGAACGTCACCGACCGGACCGCGGCCACGTCCCTGGGCGCCCCGCTCACCGGCCATCTGGGGCCCGTCAACACCCTCGCCTACAGCCCCGACGGCCACACCCTCGCCAGCGGCAGCGACGACGACACCGTCCGCCTCTGGAACGTCACCGACCCGGCCCACGCAAGCCGCCTGGGCAAGGCCCTCACCGGTCACACCGAGGCCGTCGTCTCCCTGACCTTCAGCCGGGACGGGCGCACCCTGGCCAGCGGCGGCAACGACAACACGGTCCGCCTCTGGAACGTCTCGGCGCCCGCCTCCGCCCACCCCATCGGCCAGTCCATGAGCCCCAACGCCAAGACCGGCAACTTCCTCTCCTTCGGTCCGCAGAGCACCATGCTGGGCGTCTCCAGCGGCGCCGACACCGTCCGCCTGTGGAGCCTGGACGTCGGCAAGGCGGTCACCCGCGTCTGCGCGGCCACCCGCAATGTCCTGACCCGGGCCAAGTGGCAGGAGTACCTCCCCCGCCTCGCCTACGACCCGCCCTGCGACGGCTGACCGCACTTGAGTGATCCCGATCACAACTGCTCATTACGGCCGAGAAGTTGACTCCCCCCACCCGACGCACCTTGTTACGCTGGCCACAGCCCGATCGCTGGTGCATCCCCCGTCGCCAGCGGTCGGGTTCTTCGCTATTCCTGGCCGATCAGCACACCGAGCACGCAGAGCGCGAACGCGAGCCCCAGCAGGCTCTTCCGCCCACCGCGGCCGACGGCCCGCCGCTGCGCCTCCCGAGCGCCGAGCACCGCACCCCCGAGCAGCAGAGCGCCGGCGACACCACGTCTGATCATCCCTGTGCCCCTCTCGCTCAACATGCCAAAGACCCCCGGCCCATCAGGACCGGGGGTCTTTGTGCTGGTGGGGCTAACAGGATTTGAACCTGTGGCCTCATCCTTATCAGGGATGCGCTCTAACCAACTGAGCTATAGCCCCGCCGCGCTGTGCGGTGTGTGTCCCGCGCGCTGACTCCTGAAGATTAGCGCACGACCGGGGCAGTCCCAAAATCGGTTGTCGGGGGACCGACAGGAGAGGTTCGGACCCCGGTTACTCGTCCTCGGCCAAGGTCAGCTCGATGCCGCCGACGAAGCCCGCCGAGAGGTTGTAGATGAACGCGCCGAGGGTCGCCAGCGCCGTCGCGAGGACGACGTCGATGACCGCGATGATCGACGCGAACGTCAGGACGTGGGGGAGCGAGAGGAACGACTGGAGGTCGAAGCCGTTCGACTCGTTGGAGCCGGTCGCCTCCGAGATCGTGCCGCCGACCGTCGAGAACACGCCCATCGCGTCCAGCACCATCCACAGCACCGCGGCCGCCACGATCGAGCAGATGCCCAGCGCGATGGAGAGCAGGAAGCTGACCTTCATCACCGACCACGGGTCGGCCTTGGCGACCCGCAGACGGGCCTTGCGGGTGCGCGGGGCGGTGCGGGCCCCGGCACCGGTCCGCGGCCGCCGTACGGCCGCGGCGGGCGCCTGCGCGGCCGCCGCCGGGTAGGCCTGCGGCGGGTGGTACGGCCCGGCCGGCTGCTCCGGCCGCCGCTCCCCGGGCAGCGGGGAGGCCGCCTGCTGCGCGGGGGCCGGCTGGCCCGCGGCCTGGCCTCGGGTGTCGGTCACGTTTCCCCCCTGGGATCCCTGCGCGTCCGGCGTGCGCCCCTTCACGGGCGCCTTGACCGCCTTCAGCTGGGTCGTGTGCGTGTCCGCCTGCTGCGGCGAACCGCTCCCGTCGGACGCGGCGGAGCCACGGCCGCCGCCGTCCGCCTCCGTACCCGTCGAGGTACCGGCCGATCCGGCGCCCGTGGCTCCGCTCACGATGACTCACTCCTCGTGCCTACTCGGCCGAGGGCGCCTCACCCTCGTCCGTGCCGGTGGTCTCGACACCCTCGGCGATCTCGTCCACGGCGTCCTCGCCGTCGACGTCGTCCACCTCGCTGCCGGCCTCGGCGTTACGTGCGATACCGACTACGGCATCGCGCTTGCCCAGGTTGATCAGTTGGACGCCCATGGTGTCACGGCCCGTCTCCCTGACCTCGCTGACTCGCGTACGAATCACACCGCCGGACAGGGTGATGGCGAGGATCTCGTCGTTCTCCTCGACGATCAGCGCGCCGACCAGCGAACCGCGGTCCTCCACGATCTTGGCGGCCTTGATGCCGAGGCCGCCGCGGCCCTGGACGCGGTACTCGTCGACACGGGTCCGCTTCGCGTACCCCCCGTCGGTGGCAGTGAACACGAACGTACCGGGTCGAACAACATTCATCGACAGAAGTTCATCGCCCTCGCGGAAACTCATGCCCTTGACACCCGAGGTGGCACGGCCCATGGGGCGCAGCGTGTCGTCCGAGGCGGTGAACCTGATCGACTGTGCCTTCTTGCTGATCAGCAGCAGATCGTCGTCGGCCGAGACCAGCTCGGCACCGATCAGCTCGTCGTCGGATCCGTCCTCGCGCTCACGCAGGTTGATCGCGATGACACCGCCGGTGCGGGGCGAATCGTAATCCTTCAGAGGCGTCTTCTTGACCAGCCCGCCCTTGGTGGCCAGCACCAGGTAGGAGGCCGCGTCGTAGTCGCGGATCGCGAGGATCTCGGCGATCGCCTCGTCCGGCTGGAAGGCCAGCAGGTTCGCCACGTGCTGACCGCGCGCGTCCCGGCCGGCGTCCGGCAGCTCGTACGCCTTCGCCCGGTACACCCGGCCCTTGTTGGTGAAGAACAGCAGCCAGTGGTGCGTGGTGGAGACGAAGAAGTGGTCGACGATGTCGTCTTCCTTGAGCTTCGTGCCGCGCACGCCCTTGCCGCCGCGCTTCTGCGCCCGGTAGTCGACCGTCTTGGTCCGCTTGACGTAACCGCCCCGCGAGACCGTGACGACGATGTCCTCCTCGGCGATCAGGTCCTCGATGGACATGTCACCGTCGTAGGGCACCAGCATGGTCTTGCGGTCGTCGCCGAACTTCTCCACGATCGCGGCGAGCTCGGCGCTGACGATCTCGCGCTGGCGCTCCGGCGAGGCCAGGATCGCGTTGTACTCGGTGATCTTCGCCTGGAGCTCGTCGTGCTCCTGGATGATCTTCTGGCGCTCCAGGGCGGCCAGTCGGCGCAGCTGCATCTCGAGGATGGCGTTGGCCTGGATCTCGTCGATCTCCAGGAGCTCCATCAACCCGGTCCGCGCGATCTCGACCGTGTCGCTGGCCCGGATCAGCGCGATGACCTCATCGATCGCGTCCAGCGCCTTGAGCAGACCGCGCAGGATGTGCGCCCGCTCCTCGGCCTTGCGCAGCCGGAACTTCGTCCGCCGGACGATGACCTCGATCTGGTGCGTCACCCAGTGCCGGATGAACGCGTCCAGGGAGAGGGTGCGCGGCACACCGTCGACCAGCGCCAGCATGTTGGCGCCGAAGTTGGTCTGGAGGTCGGTGTGCTTGTACAGGTTGTTGAGGACGACCTTGGCGACCGCGTCCCGCTTCAGCACGATGACCAGGCGCTGGCCCGTACGCGAGGAGGTCTCGTCACGGACGTCCGCGATACCGCCGACCTTGCCGTCCTTGACCAGGTCGGCGATCTTCTGCGCGAGGTTGTCGGGGTTGACCTGGTACGGCAGCTCCGTGACCACCAGGCACTGGCGGTTCTGGATCTCCTCGACCTCGACCACCGCGCGCATGGTGATCGAGCCGCGGCCGGTGCGGTAGGCCTCCTCGATGCCCTTGCGGCCGACGACGAGCGCGCCGGTCGGGAAGTCGGGGCCCTTGATCCGCTCGATCAGCGCGTCCAGGAGCTCCTCGTGCGAGGCCTCCGGGTTCTCCAGGCACCACTGGGCGCCGGCCGCGACCTCGCGCAGGTTGTGCGAGGGGATGTTGGTCGCCATGCCGACCGCGATACCCGCCGAGCCGTTGATCAGCAGGTTCGGGAAGCGCGACGGCAGGACGGTCGGCTCCTGGGAGCGGCCGTCGTAGTTGTCCGTGAAGTCGACGGTCTCCTCGTCGATGTCGCGGACCATCTCCATCGACAGCGGCGCCATCTTGCACTCGGTGTACCGCATGGCGGCCGCCGGGTCGTTGCCCGGGGAACCGAAGTTGCCGTTGGAGTCGACGAGCGGCATCCGCATCGACCACGGCTGGGCCAGACGGACCAGGGCGTCGTAGATGGAGGAGTCGCCGTGCGGGTGGTAGTTGCCCATGACGTCGCCGACGACACGGGCGCACTTGTAGAAGCCGCGCTCCGGGCGGTAGCCGCCGTCGTACATCGCGTACAGCACACGGCGGTGGACGGGCTTGAGGCCGTCCCGGACGTCGGGCAGCGCGCGGGACACGATGACGGACATCGCGTAGTCGAGGTACGAGCGCTGCATCTCCGTCTCGAGCCCGACGGGCTCGATCCGCATCACGACGTCGCCGCCCTCTTCAGGGGTGACAGGGGTGTTCTCGTCGGCCATTGCTGGTGAAGGTCCTTCCTGGTGCGGTCAGCTGAGACCGACTCAGATGTCGAGGAAGCGGACGTCCTTGGCGTTGCGCTGGATGAACTGGCGGCGGGCCTCGACGTCCTCGCCCATCAGGACCGAGAACAGGTCGTCGGCCTGGGCGGCGTCGTCGAGGGTGACCTGGCCGAGGACCCGGTGGTCGACGTCCATGGTCGTCACGCGCAGCTCCTCGGCGTTCATCTCGCCGAGACCCTTGAAGCGCTGGATGGAGTCCTCGCGGACGCGCTTGCCGCGCTGCCGGCCCATCTCCAGGAGCGCGTCGCGCTCACGGTCGGAGTACGCGTACTCGACGTCGTCCCGGCCCCACTTGATCTTGTAGAGCGGGGGACGGGACAGGAACACGTGCCCGGCCTCGACCAGCGGCCGCATGAAGCGGAACAGGAAGGTCAGCAGCAGGGTGTTGATGTGCTGGCCGTCGACGTCGGCGTCCGCCATCAGGATGATCTTGTGATAGCGGAGCTTCGAGATGTCGAAGTCCTCATGCACACCCGTGCCGAACGCGGAGATCAGCGCCTGGATCTCCTGGTTCTGCAGGATCTTGTCGATCCGCGCCTTCTCGACGTTGAGGATCTTGCCCCGGATCGGGAGGATCGCCTGGTACTGCGGGTTGCGGCCGGACTTGGCCGAACCGCCGGCGGAGTCACCCTCGACGATGAAGATCTCGCACTTGGTGGGGTCGTTCGACTGGCAGTCCGAGAGCTTGCCCGGCAGCGAGGCGCTCTCCAGCAGGCCCTTGCGACGGGTCAGGTCACGCGCCTTGCGGGCCGCCACGCGCGCGGTGGCCGCCTGGATGCCCTTGCGGACGATGTCCGCGGCCTCCACCGGGTTGCGGTCCAGCCAGTCGTTGAGGTGCTCGTAGACCGCCTTCTGCACGAAGGTCTTGGCCTCCGTGTTCCCCAGCTTGGTCTTCGTCTGGCCCTCGAACTGCGGCTCGCTCAGCTTCACCGAGATGATCGCCGTCAGACCCTCACGGATGTCGTCACCGGTGAGGTTGTCGTCCTTCTCGCGGAGCAGCTTCTTGTCGCGCGCGTACTTGTTGATCAGCGAGGTCAGCGCCGCACGGAAGCCCTCCTCGTGCGTACCGCCCTCGTGCGTGTGGATGATGTTGGCGAACGAGTACACACCCTCGCTGTAGCCGCTGTTCCACTGCATGGCGACCTCGAGGGACAGGCTCTTGTCCTTGTCCTCGGCCTCCAGGTCGATCACCGTCTGGTGCACCACGTCCCCCTTGCGGGAGTTGAGGTACTTCACGAAGTCGACGATGCCGCCCTCGTAGTGGTACGTGACCGTCTTGACCTCGGACTTCTCGTCCGCGCCGGCCTCGTCCGCCCCGGCGACCGCCTTCGCCGACTCGCGCTCGTCGGTGAGCCGGATCGTCAGGCCCTTGTTGAGGAACGCCATCTCCTGGAAACGCCGCGACAGCGTCTCGAAGGAGTACTCGGTGGTCTCGAAGATGTCCGGGTCCGCCCAGAACGTGACCGAGGTGCCGGTCTCGCCCGTCTCCTCGTGCTGCGCCAGCGGAGCCGTCGGAACGCCCAGCTTGTAGTCCTGCGTCCAGCGGTGGCCGTCCGTCCTGATCTCGACGGACACCCTGGACGACAGTGCGTTCACGACGGACACGCCCACACCGTGCAGACCGCCGGAGACCGCGTAACCGCCGCCGCCGAACTTGCCGCCCGCGTGCAGCACGGTCAGCACGACCTCGACGGCCGGCTTGCCCTCGGACGCCACGATGCCGACCGGGATGCCACGGCCGTTGTCGACGACGCGCACGCCGCCGTCGGCCAGGACCGTCACGTCGATCGTGTCCGCGTGGCCCGCCAGAGCCTCGTCGACGGAGTTGTCCACGACCTCGTACACGAGGTGGTGCAGACCGCGCTCGCCGGTGGAGCCGATGTACATACCGGGTCGCTTGCGGACCGCGTCCAGCCCTTCGAGGACGGTGATGGCGCTGGCGTCGTAGGAGGCGGTGACCTCACCGTTCGAGCCGGCTTCGGTGGACGGGATGTTCTCGTTGGGGTTGCCGGAATCGGCCACGAAGCGCCCTTTCTGGCACAGCACGAGCCGGGCTCGTCGGCGGGTTGCCGGAGCGGCTGCGGCATGTTGCGTTGGTAAGCCTTGATCAGCGTTGCTCAGCTTTTCCCGGACGGTCCCCACGTTTGGGGCGGGATTGGCTTCCAGTCTACCGGTAGCGCCGACAGTGATGGGGGTTTGCCGGTACCTGAGTCCGCATGTGCCGCCCTGAACCCGCCTCCGCCGACTCCCGATATGCGGAAGGGGGCTCCAAGAGGCTCACGGAGCCACTCAGCGCTTCGAGCTGTCAACCCTTGGCTACTCCGGGGTCACGTAGCGATTCGCAACCGCGTGCGGTGGTACGACGACCGGCCGAGGGGGCCCCGGAACGGCTCCGCGCTCGGCTCGTCGCGTGATGTAAGTCACCCGTAGGTATCGCCGGGACCGGTGCTCCCGGGGGCCCGCAACGGGCCGTAGCGCCGGGCCGGACCGCCCGGATTGAGCACCTTGATCAGGCGCACGGTGCCGTGCCCCAGGTCCTCGTTCAGCCGGGCCACCAGCGCCGGCGCGAGGTGCCGCAGCTGGGTCGCCCAGGCCGTCGAGTCGCAGCTCACGACCAGCACCCGCTCGTCCTCGTCGTACCGCTGCGGCACACAGTGCTTGGCCAGGTCCTCGCCGACGATCTGCGGCCAGCGCCCCATCACCCCGCCGACCGCCGCCGGCGTCTCCCAGCCGCGCTCGGTGATCAGCCGGTTGATGGCCGACCCGAGCGCCATGGGGTCACGCCCGTCGGCGCGCGCGCCGGAGCGCAGGCCGCCGCGCCGCGCCTGCTTCCGCTGCTGCGCCGCGTCCCCGCGCGCGCGTGCCGCCTCCTTCGCCGCGCGCAGCGCCACGCGCGCGAGGTCGACACCGGAAGGCTCCTTCGCGTCCTTCTTCCCGGGGGCCGGTCCGTCGTCGCTCATACGCGCTCCACCGTCCCGTCCGCCACCGCGTACCGCGTGCCGGTGAGCACGTGCGGCACGTCGTCGTCCACGGCGGCCGTCACCAGCACCTGCTCCCCGGGCGCGACCAGCTCCGCCAGCCGCTCCCGGCGCCGGGCGTCCAGCTCCGCGAAGACGTCGTCGAGCACCAGCACCGGCTCGTTGCCCTCGGCCCGCAGCAGGTCGTACGAGGCCAGGCGCAGCGCCAGCGCGTACGACCAGGACTCGCCGTGCGAGGCGTACCCCTTGGCCGGCAGCTGCCCGAGCTTGAGCACGAGGTCGTCGCGGTGCGGCCCGACGAGCGTCACACCCCGCTCGATCTCCTGCTTCCGGGCGTCCGCCAGGGCCGCCATCAGCTGGCCGTACAGATCCTCGCGGGTGTGGGCGTCGCCGGGCGCGGACGGCCTGTACTCCAGCGCGACCGGACCGCCGCCCGGCGCCAGCTGCTCGTACGCCTTGTCCGCGAGCGGCTGGATCGCGGCGACCAGGTCGAGCCGCTGAGCGAGCAGCTCGGCACCGGCCCGCGCGAGGTGCTGGTCCCACACGTCGAGCGTCGACAGGTCCATGGACCGCCCGCCGTGGCGCCGCGCGAGGGCGGCGCTCTTCAGCAACGTGTTCCGCTGCTTGAGCACCCGCTCGTAGTCGGACCGCACACCCGCCATCCGCGGCACCCGCGCGGTGATCAGCTCGTCGAGGAACCGGCGCCGCTCACCCGGATCGCCCTTCACCAGCGCGAGGTCCTCGGGCGCGAACAGCACGGTCCGTACGATCCCCAGTACGTCCCGCGGCCTGACCTGCGAGGACCTGTTGATACGGGCGCGGTTGGACTTGCCGGGGTTCAGCTCCAGCTCGACCAGCTGCTGCCGGTCGCCCTGGCGGACCTGGGCCCGGATGACCGCGCGCTCGGCGCCCATGCGGACCAGGGGGGCGTCGGAGGCGACCCGGTGGCTGCCGAGGGTGGCGAGATAGCCGACGGCCTCGACGAGGTTGGTCTTGCCCTGGCCGTTGGGTCCGACGAAGGCGGTGACGCCCGGGTCGAGCGGGACCTCGACCCGGGCGTAGGAGCGGAAGTCGGCCAGCGACAGATGCGTGACGTGCATGGTCGTTCGCCGACCTCCCCGTGAAGTGCTACTGCTCGGTCTCTACGGCTGCCTGGTCTCTACGGCGTGGCCGCCGAACTGGTTGCGCAGCGCCGCGATCATCTTCATCTGCGGCGAGTCCTCCTGCCGGGAGGCGAACCGCGCGAACAGCGAGGCGGTGATCGCGGGCAGCGGCACCGCGTTGTCTATCGCGGCCTCCACGGTCCACCGGCCCTCGCCGGAGTCCTGCGCGAACCCCTTCAGCCGGTCCAGGTGCTCGTCGTCGTCGAGGGCGTTCACCGCCAGGTCGAGCAGCCAGGAACGGATGACCGTGCCCTCCTGCCAGGACCGGAAGACCTCACGCACGTCCGTGACGGAGTCGACCTTCTCCAGGAGCTCCCAGCCCTCGGCGTAGGCCTGCATCATGGCGTACTCGATGCCGTTGTGGACCATCTTCGCGAAGTGGCCCGCGCCGACCTTGCCGGCGTGCACCGAACCGAAGTCGCCCTCGGGCTTCAGCGCGTCGAAGACCGGCCGCACCTTCGCCACGTGCTCGGCGTCGCCGCCGTACATCAGCGCGTAGCCGTTCTCCAGGCCCCAGACACCGCCGGAGACACCGCAGTCCACGAAACCGATGCCCTTGGCCGCCAGTTCCCCGGCGTGCCGCTCGTCGTCCGTCCAGCGGGAGTTGCCGCCGTCGACGACCACGTCACCGGGCTCCAGGAGCTCGGCCAGCTCGTCGATCGTGGACTGGGTCGGCGCCCCGGCCGGGACCATCACCCACACCACCCGGGGCCCGCTGAGCTTGCCCACGAGCTCTTCCAGGCTGTGGACATCGGCGAGGTCCGGGTTGCGGTCGTATCCGACGACGGTGTGGCCCGCGCGGCGGATCCGCTCGCGCATGTTGCCGCCCATCTTGCCGAGGCCGACGAGACCGAGATCCATCAGTTGGTTCCTTAGGTAGCGGTGTGGCAGGAGGGGCACTCTCGTACCCACGTCCGAGCCTAATCCCGACCCCTTGCGCACAGTTGTGGGCATAGCCGCTCACCTGGGGAAACCCCCTCAGCCGCGGTGCCGGGCGTCCACAGGGGACCCCCGGCACCGTGCACAGCTGTGGACAGACGGTCAGCCGCTGAGGCGCACCGGCATGATCAGGTACTTGTAGGCCTCGTCCGCCTCCGCGTCCAGCGCCGGCTTGCCGCTGAGCAGCGCGGGCTTGGTGGAGGTGGTGAACGACAGCTGCGCCACCGGCGAGTCGATCGCGCTCAGGCCGTCGAGCAGGAAGGTCGGGTTGAAGGCGATCGAGATGTCGTCGCCCTCCAGCTGCGCGTCGACCCTCTCCACAGCCTGTGCGTCGTCGCTGGAACCGGCCTCCAGGATCAGCACGCCCTGCTCGAAGCTGAGCCGCACCGGGGTGTTCCGCTCGGCGACCAGGGCGACACGCTTGACGGCCTCCACGAAGGGGGCGGTCTCGATCACGGCGACGGAGTTGAACTCGGTCGGGAACAGCGTGCGGTACTTCGGCAGGTCGCCTTCGAGCAGACGCGTGGTCGTCCGGCGGCCGGCGCCCTCGAAACCGATGAGCCCCTCGCCCGCACCCGAGCCGGACAGGGCCAGCGTGACGCTGTCGCCGCTCGTGAGGGCCTTGGCGGTGTCCAGGAGCGTCTTGGCGGGCACCAGGGCGACCGCGGAGGCCTCCGGGTTCTCCGGCTTCCACAGGAACTCACGGACCGCGAAGCGGTAGCGGTCGGTGGAGGCCAGGGTGACGGTGTCGCCCTCGATCTCGATGCGCACACCGGTGAGCACCGGCAGCGTGTCGTCACGGCCGGCGGCGATGGCCACCTGGGAGACGGCGGAGGCGAAGACCTCGCCGGGGACCGTGCCCGTCGCGTTCGGCATCTGCGGCAGGGAGGGGTACTCCTCCACAGGCAGTGTGTGCAGCGTGAAGCGGGACGACCCGCAGACCACGGTCGCCCGTACACCGTCCGTGGAAATCTCGACCGGCCGGTTGGGCAGGGCGCGGCAGATGTCGGCGAGCAGCCGGCCGGAGACGAGGACCGTGCCCTCCTCGTCGACCTCGGTCTCGACGCTGACCCGCGCGGAGACCTCGTAGTCGAAGCTGGAGAGGCTCAGCTGCCCGTCCTCGGCCTTCAGCAGCAGGCCTGCGAGGACCGGCGCCGGCGGACGGGCCGGGAGGCTGCGTGCCGCCCAGGCCACTGCCTCCGCGAGTACGTCGCGTTCCACCCGGATCTTCACCGTAAGCCCGCCTCCTGCTGTTGCCGGGGCTTCTCGCCCTGCTGCGTCTTCGTCGTCTGTCTCGGTGTCGTCGGCCCCTGGGAGGGGAAGAACACCGGGGACCAGTCTGACGCACCGCACTGACAGCTGGTGCCCGTCGGGGTCAAGTCGTGACGAGGCGCGGTCAGAGGCCGAAGAGCGAGTTGTGCACAGGGCCCTCTTCGAAACGGATTCCCAGCTCTCTCTAGTTGTCAGTAGTAGTAGGGGCTGTGGATACCGTGGATAACCTCGTTTGCGCAGCTCAGGGCCAAGATTTTGTCCACTGCCCCTGTGGGTGGGACCGGTGGACAACCTGGGGTCTCTGTGGAGAACAGAAAGTTCTGCACACGCCATGCACAGCCCGAGCGGACTTCTCCCCAGCGCCGTCCCCAGCTTTACCCGCCTTTCCCACAGCCCAACCCGGCACCTTCGTGTGACGCCTTTCACTCGACTCGGTGAGCGGGCGCGTCACGTTGCCGAACAGTGGACAGCGGTGTGGAGAAGCTGGGGATCGCTGGGGACAACCGCCCCTCAGCCTGTGGGCTACCGGTGGACAACTTCGTGCACACCCTGTGGATCATTTCTTCGTCCACAGTCTGTGGAGAACCTTCGTCCACGATTCCACAGCCGCTTGAGCTGCCCTGATGCTCTCTCAACCCCCAGCCTGTGGACGGCGTTCGGGACAACTTCACAGTCCCCAGGGTGTGGACGCAAGAAAGTCGGCAAATCTGTGGAGGACGCCCGTAACCAGGCCGGTAATCGAACAGCGAGGCCGGTCTCGCTCGCGGCCCCGTTCGCCGGAGCACCCCCCGAGGGACGGCGGGACCGTGCCGATACGCGGCTCCGCCGCGTGGGCGCGACCGGCCCCACCGGACCCGTGACGACTGCCTGCCCGGTCCCCTGCCGCCCACCGGCCGACCCGCCCCGGGAACCCGCCCCAGGACGCCAGAAGGCGCCCCCGGGATCTCTCCCGAGGGCGCCCAGAACGCCGTGGAACCCTTGCCTACCCGTTCTTGATCCGGTTCGTCAGCTCCGTCACCTGGTTGTAGATCGACCGCCGCTCGGCCATCAGCGCCCGGATCTTCCGGTCGGCGTGCATCACCGTCGTGTGGTCCCGGTTGCCGAACTGGGCCCCGATCTTCGGCAGCGACAGGTCCGTCAGCTCCCGGCACAGGTACATCGCGATCTGCCGCGCCGTGACCAGCTGCCGCCCGCGCGAGCTCCCGCACAGGTCCTCGACCGTGAGCCCGAAGTAGTCCGCGGTCGCCGCCATGATCGCCGTGGCGCTGATCTCCGGCGTCGAGTCCTGGCCCCCGGGGATCAGGTCCTTGAGGACGATCTCCGTCAGCCCCAGGTCCACCGGCTGCCGGTTGAGCGACGCGAACGCCGTCACCCGGATCAGCGCGCCCTCCAGCTCCCGGATGTTGCGGGAGATGCGGGAGGCGATGAACTCGAGGACCTCCGGCGGGGCGTTCAGCTGCTCCTGCACCGCCTTCTTGCGCAGGATCGCGATCCGCGTCTCCAGCTCCGGCGGCTGGACGTCGGTGATCAGGCCCCACTCGAACCGGTTCCGCAGCCGGTCCTCCAGGGTGACCAGCTGTTTGGGCGGCCGGTCGCTGGAGAGCACGATCTGCTTGTTGGCGTTGTGGAGCGTGTTGAAGGTGTGGAAGAACTCCTCCTGCGTCGACTCCTTGTCCGCGAGGAACTGGATGTCGTCGACGAGCAGGATGTCCATCTCGCGGTAGCGCTTGCGGAAGCTGTCGCCCTTGCCGTCGCGGATCGAGTTGATGAACTCGTTGGTGAACTCCTCGGAGCTCACGTAGCGCACGCGCGTGCCCGGGTAGAGGCTCCGCGCGTAGTGTCCGATCGCGTGCAGCAGGTGCGTCTTGCCGAGTCCCGACTCCCCGTAGATGAACAGGGGGTTGTACGCCTTCGCCGGCGCCTCGGCGACGGCGACCGCGGCCGCGTGCGCGAAGCGGTTGGACGCGCCGATGACGAACGTGTCGAAGAGGTACTTCGGGTTCAGCCGCGCGGTCGGTTCGGCGGGCCCGCCGGCCGGCGGCCCCGGCTTCGCGCCCATCGAACCGGGCCCGCCGGAACCCGGCAGGTCCGGTCGCCCGTGGCCGCCCCGGTGGCCCTGGCCGGCTCCGCCCGGGGGCTCGGACAGCTCACGGCGGCCGACGTCGCGCTGGTCGTAGTCGGACCGGTCGTAGTCGGGCCGCTTGTCGTACTCCGCGCGCTTGTCGTAGTCGGGGCGCTGCTGCTCGTAAGGGGGGCGGTCCATCGGCTGCTGCGGGCGGTAGTCCTGGGAGTAGGAGTCGCCGTAGCCGTCTGAGCGGTAGGAGTCCTGGGGCGGCGAGGCATAGGGGTCGCGCTCGGGGAAGCCGAGCCGCGGCTGCTGCCAGCCGTACTCGTCCTGCCCGGGGCGCGGCCAGGCGCCGGGTTCGGGGCGCTGGTACTCGGAGGGGTAGGCCGGGCGGGCGGTGGGGAGCTGGTCGCGGCCGCCCTGGTCGGGCAGCTGTTCGGCGCGGTGCCGGCCGTAGCCGCCGTCGTACGGTGACGGCGGGGTCTCGGGGCTCTCGTAGCGCTGGGGCTGCACGGGGGGTGCCGGCGGGGCCGGGGGCTCGCCCGCGGAGTCGTCCACGGTGATCGCGATCCGGATCGGGCGGCCGCACTCGCGGCTCAGGGTCTCGCTGACGATCGGTGCGAGACGGCCCTCCAGTACGTTCTTCGCGAATTCGTTCGGCACGGCGAGCAGGGCGGTGTCCGCGACCAGCGCGAGCGGCTGACAGCGGCGGATCCAGTGTTCGTCCTTGGTCTCCACACCCTGACCGCGCCCCTCACCGAGGAGCTGCTCCAGTACGCGTGGCCACACTGCGGCAAGATCGGCAGGTACGTCAGCCACAGGGCACGCTCTCTCGCAGGTCCCACGAACGTGTGGTTCGAGGACGGGTCGGGATGAATATCAGGTCGGGCGGGGAGAAAGGAACGAATCGGAGTTCAGCCACGGTAGTCAGCGTGGCGGGTGCGGTTCAAGTTGTTGTCCCCAGCCTGTGGATAGTGTCTCTCCGTCACCGCTGGTTTGACCGAATGGCGTAGCCCCGCGTACCGTAACCAGGTCGAGTTGTCGATGGCTGCTGCCGCCTGCCTCCGATGGGCACAGATCGCTGAAGGTGATCGGGAAGCGGTGCACTCGGGCGTGATGCGAGCTACTCGTGGGCGCACGGTGACAGCCAGGACGGCACCCGCCAACACCGATTTGATCTCTGGAGCCCCCGAGTGAGCAAGCGCACCTTCCAGCCGAACAACCGTCGTCGCGCGAAGACCCACGGCTTCCGCCTGCGGATGCGCACCCGTGCCGGCCGCGCGATTCTCGCGAACCGTCGTGCCAAGGGTCGCGCCAGCCTTTCCGCCTGATCCCGATCAGGTCATGACGTCGTGCTGCCTACCGAGCATCGGCTGAGGCGGCGCGAGGACTTCGCGACCGCGGTACGACGGGGTCGCCGGGCCGGCCGCCCGTCCCTCGTCGTCCACTTTCGTAGCGGTGCCACGGACCCGCACGCGCCTGGGGAGAGCGCTCCCCCGACGCGTGCGGGTTTCGTCGTGAGCAAAGCCGTGGGCGGAGCGGTCGTACGCAACTCGGTGAAGCGCAGACTGCGTCATCTGATGCGTGAGCGGGTCGCCCTGTTCCCCCCCGGTAGCCTGGTAGTCGTACGAGCGCTGCCCGGAGCGGGCGACGCCGACCACGGACAGCTGGCCCGAGACCTGGACGCCGCCATCGAGCGGCTGCTGGGAGGGGGCGCGCGATGAAGTACCCGCTGCTGGCTCTGATCAAGCTGTACCAGTGGACGATCAGTCCGCTGCTCGGGCCGGTGTGCAAGTACTACCCGTCGTGTTCCCACTACGGCTACACGGCCATCGACCGGCACGGTGCGATCAAGGGAACGGCACTCACGGCCTGGCGCATCCTGCGGTGCAATCCGTGGTCGCTGGGCGGTGTGGACCATGTCCCGCCGCGCAAGCGCCCGCGGTGGCACGAAATGTTGCGTGACGCCTGGCGTGCACGCAGGGGCGGGCCCTCCGCCGCCGACTCGGCCACCGAAGTGAAGTCTCCCGGCGAGCTTTCTTCGAGCCCGGCCGCAGAGACCTCGTCCCATGCCCAAGGAGCATGATTAGTGGACACGATTGCCAGTCTTTTCAGCTTCATCACGACACCCGTCTCATGGGTCATCGTCCAGTTCCACTCGGTGTACGGCGCGATCTTCGGGCCTGATACCGGCTGGGCCTGGGGCCTGTCCATCGTGTCCCTCGTGATCCTGATCCGTATCTGCCTGATCCCGCTCTTCGTGAAGCAGATCAAGGCGACCCGGGCCATGCAGACGCTGCAGCCCGAGATGAAGAAGATCCAGGAGCGCTACAAGAACGACAAGCAGCGCCAGTCCGAAGAGATGATGAAGCTGTACAAGGAGTCGGGTACCAACCCGCTCTCCTCGTGCCTTCCCATCCTGGCGCAGTCCCCGTTCTTCTTCGCCCTGTACCACGTGCTCAACGGCATCGCCTCGGGCACGACGATCGGCGTGATCAACCAGAGCCTGCTGGAGAGCGCGCAGAAGGCGCACATCTTCGGTGCTCCGCTGGCCGCCAAGTTCTTCAGCACCGAGGCCCAGGTCACCGCGCTCGACGCCACGCTCACCAACGTGCGCATCGTCACCGCGATCATGATCGTGCTGATGTCGGCGTCGCAGTTCTACACGCAGCGCCAGCTGATGACGAAGAACGTCGACACCACGGTGAAGACGCCGTTCATGCAGCAGCAGAAGATGCTGATGTACGTCTTCCCGGTCATGTTCGCCGTCTTCGGTGTGAACTTCCCGGTCGGTGTCCTCGTCTACTGGCTGACCACCAACGTGTGGACCATGGGCCAGCAGATGTACGTCATCCACAACAACCCGACCCCGGGTTCCAAGGCCCAGGCCGCCTACCTGGAGCGGCTCGCCAAGCACGTTGCCCAGCACGGCAAGACCCGTCGCCGCAGCGAGAAGACCATCGTGAAGGCGATCGTCACCAAGGGCCGTGACCGCAACGAGTTCGAGCGCAAGTTCATCAACGCGCTGACCAAGGCGGGGCTCGCGGCCCAGGCCGACGGCACCGTGGTGAAGAGCGAGGCCCAGGCCGCCGTGCAGGCCGAGGACGGCGGCACGACCGCTGCTTCCGCCGCCAGGCGCCAGCAGCCCAAGCGCCAGAGCAAGGCCCAGCGGCAGTCCGGTGGCCCGAAGACGGCCGACGACACCACGTCGGCTGCCGAGGAGACCACCTCCCTGGAGAAGTCCGACGAGCCGCAGGACGCCAAGCCGGCCGCTCCGCAGCCCCCGAAGGGCGGCTCCAACGGCCGCAGCAGGGCGCAGTCCGGTCAGCGCAAGGGCGGTCAGCAGCGCCCCAAGTCCCCGTCCAAGAAGTAAGAAGGAGCCCATCCCGTGACGGAAGGCACCACCACCTCCGCCGCTGCCGAGGGTGCAGACACCCTGACCCGCCTGGAGCAGGAGGGCGAGATCGCGGCGGACTACCTCGAGGGTCTCCTGGACATCGCCGACCTCGACGGTGACATCGACATGGATGTCGAGGCCGACCGTGCCTCGGTGTCGATCATCAGCGACTCGGGCGGCCGTGACCTACAGAAGCTGGTCGGCCGTGACGGTGAGGTGCTGGAGGCGCTCCAGGAGCTGACCCGCCTGGCCGTGCACCGGGAGACCGGTGACCGCAGCCGTCTGATGCTCGACATCGGGGGCTACCGGGCCAAGAAGCGTGCCGAGCTCTCCGAGCTGGGCGCCAAGGCCGCGGCCGAGGTCAAGAGCACCGGTGAGCCCGTGAAGCTCAAGCCGATGACCCCGTTCGAGCGCAAGGTCGTGCACGACGCGGTCAAGTCCGCCGGACTGCGCAGCGAGTCGGAGGGCGAGGAGCCGCAGCGGTTCGTCGTCGTGCTGCCTGCCTGATCGGTCTCCACGCGTTACCGGCCCCGTCTGTCCGCAGGCGGGGCCGATCTTTGTCAGCCTGGTAGTTCTGGTGGCCGGTGCGCGGAGCGCCGGCGCTGTACGGAAGGACGGTCCCCGTGACGGAGGCTGCGGAGCTCCCCCCGGCGCCCGAGCAGGCGCGGGAAGTCTTCGGCGAGCGCTTCGCCGATGCGGTCCGCTACGCGGAGCTGCTTGCCGAGGCAGGTGTGCAGCGTGGGCTGATCGGCCCACGGGAGGTGCCCCGCCTGTGGGAGCGGCATCTACTGAACTGCGCGGTGCTCTCGGAGGCCGTTCCCGAGGGGGTGACGGTGTGCGATGTGGGTTCCGGAGCCGGCCTGCCGGGCATTCCGCTCGCGCTGGTCCGGGAGGACCTCAACATCACCCTGCTGGAGCCGCTGCTGCGGCGCACCAACTTTCTGACCGAGGTCGTCGAGCTGCTCGGCCTGAACCATGTCACCGTCGTGCGCGGCCGCGCCGAGGAGGTCATGGGGAAGCTGCCCCCGGTCCATGTGGTGACGGCGCGAGCGGTGGCTCCGCTGGATCGGCTGGCCACCTGGGGCATCCCGCTGCTGCGTCCCTACGGCGAGATGCTCGCCCTCAAGGGGGATACGGCGGAGGAGGAGCTGAAGGCCGCCTCCACCGCCCTGAGCAAGCTCGGAGCGGTCTCCACGTCCATCCTCCAGGTGGGCGAGGGCGTGGTGGACCCGCTGTCGACCGTGGTCCGGGTGGAGGTCGGGGAGAGCCCGGGCGGTGTGCGCTTCGCGGCCAAGCGGGCGAAGGCGGCCCGCACCGGCCGGGTACGCCGCCGCCGCTGACCGGCGTACGGGCGCCCACCTCACGGTGGGCGCCTGTTTGATCTTCACAAGAACCGATCTTGAGTCCCGAGGGGGGTGTAAAGCCGCGTACGGCGGTGTGTCACCCGCATTAGGGACAAATTGTTGTCATCGTGTTTCACGTGAAACGTCGCTCACTGCTGCACGGCATCATCAGCCGGGGCCGCGCTGCGGCCGAACCGCGCGATCGCAAGCCCCTCGGTTCCCTCAAGGAGGGCGCCTCCGGTGACACTCCGTCCTTCTTGCGGGGCAGGGAGTTGTCCACAGAGGTGGATTTCTCCACAGAACAACAGGCCTCACTGGTTCATGACCCTGAAGACATGGGAGGCTCTGTTCATTGCGAGCCTGAAGTCGAGGAGAGTGAATCCTTGCGGTCCGACGCCAACATCGCGGGACCGATGACCGATCCGGTCCCCGGTCCCCGTACCGAGTCGATGGGGGCGGATGTTTCACGTGAAACACCGCCTCCGATGGACGACACTCCCATCGGTCGTGCTGCCCAACTCGCGGTAGAGGCTCTGGGGCGCGCCGGCGAAGGCCTTCCGCGTCCGGAGCAGACCAGAATCATCGTGGTCGCCAACCAGAAGGGCGGCGTGGGCAAGACGACGACCACCGTCAACCTCGCCGCGTCGCTCGCCCTGCACGGCGGTCGCGTTCTGGTCGTCGACCTCGACCCGCAGGGCAACGCATCCACCGCGCTGGGGATCGACCACCACGCCGAAGTCCCGTCCATCTACGACGTGTTGGTCGAGAGCAAGCCCCTGGCCGAGGTCGTCCAGCCGGTCGTGGACGTCGAAGGTCTGTTCTGCGCCCCCGCCACGATCGATCTCGCCGGTGCGGAGATCGAGTTGGTGTCGCTGGTGGCCCGCGAAAGCCGGCTCCAGCGGGCGATCCAGGCGTATGAGCAGCCGCTGGACTACATCCTCATCGACTGCCCGCCCTCGCTGGGCCTGCTGACGGTCAACGCGCTCGTCGCGGGCGCCGAGGTACTCATCCCGATCCAGTGCGAGTACTACGCGCTGGAGGGTCTCGGTCAGCTGCTGCGCAACGTCGACCTGGTGCGGGGGCACCTCAACCCCGCCCTGCATGTGTCGACCATCCTGCTCACCATGTACGACGGCCGGACGCGTCTCGCCTCCCAGGTCGCGGAAGAGGTGCGCACCCACTTCGTGGACGAGGTGCTGCGGACGAGCATTCCCCGCTCGGTCCGTATCTCCGAGGCCCCGAGTTACGGGCAGACGGTATTGACCTACGATCCTGGATCGAGCGGTGCCCTCTCCTATCTTGAGGCGGCCCGAGAAATCGCGCTGAGGGGCCTCGGTGTCAGCTACGACCCGACGCAGGCCCACATCGGCGCCCAGACCAACCCGAGCATGGTGGAGGGGATCCAGTGAGCGACCGACGGAGGATTGGCCTGGGCCGTGGACTCGGCGCGCTGATCCCGGCTGCGCCGACGGAGCGGACCCCGGCGCAGACCGCTGTGGAAGGTCCCACGGGTGCCGCTCCCGTGGTGGCCCCGCAGCTGACCGACCGCGGGGTCGCCGCGGCCAAGGTGACAACGCTGCCGCCTGTTTCACAGGAGCCCGAGGAGCCGTCGGTATTCGGCGGAGGGGTGGAGACGCCCGCTGCGCCGATGGGAGCCCACTTCGCGGAGATCCCCCTCGACGACATCGCGCCCAACCCTCGTCAGCCCCGTGAGGTCTTCGACGAGGACGCTCTTCAGGAGCTGGTCACCTCCATCCAGGAGGTCGGTCTGCTCCAGCCCGTGGTCGTACGGCAGTTGGGTCCGGCGCGCTACGAGCTCATCATGGGCGAGCGGCGCTGGCGGGCCTGCCGAGAGGCCGGCCTGGAGGCGATCCCGGCGATCGTCCGGGCGACGGACGACGAGAAGCTTCTCCTGGACGCCCTCCTGGAGAACCTGCACCGGGCGCAGCTGAACCCGCTGGAAGAGGCCGCCGCCTACGACCAGTTGCTGAAGGACTTCAACTGCACGCACGACCAGCTGGCCGACCGTATCGGGCGCTCCCGCCCGCAGGTCTCCAACACGCTGCGACTGCTGAAGCTCTCGCCGGCGGTCCAGCGCAGGGTCGCCGCCGGGGTCCTGTCGGCCGGGCACGCCCGGGCGCTGCTCTCCGTCGACGACTCGGAGGAGCAGGACCGGCTGGCCCACCGGATCGTCGCCGAGGGGCTGTCGGTGCGCGCCGTCGAGGAGATCGTGACCCTCATGGGCTCACGGCCCCAGACGACAGCACGTGCCAAGGGACCGTGGGCCGGTGCCCGGCTCTCCCCGGCGCTGACCGACCTCGCCGGCCGGCTCTCGGACCGCTTCGAGACCCGGGTGAAGGTCGACCTCGGGCAGAAGAAGGGCAAGATCACCGTCGAGTTCGCCTCGATGGAAGACCTGGAGCGGATCCTCGGCACGCTGGCCCCGGGTGAGGGCCCGGTCCTGCACCAGGGGCTCCACGACGGCGACATTGCCGATCCGGAGGAGTCCGAGGACTGACCATGCGGGGTTTCCCGCCCGGTCTGCAGCCCGTCACCCAGAGAGCGGATCGTGCCCGGTACACACCGGACACGATCCGCTCTTTGCTTTCAGGCGGTATCGACGGAATCCCTGTGTGGATACGATGCGTTCGGGTAGGGCGCATCCACCTGGCAGCTGGCAGCACCTCTGAGTGGGAGGCGGGGGCCATGCGATCGATGAGCCGCACCGGACTGGTGAGCGCGGCCCTGGGCGTGGGCGCTGCCGTCGGATTCGTCGGCAGCCTGCTCAGGGAACGCAGCGCCCTGACAGCCGCTCGCGACGCTGCGGGCGAAGGAAGCGAGGAACAGCCTTCATGGGGCGTCGGCTCGTACCGCTCACGCTGGACAACCTCCAGGACCTTCCCACGCGCTGTCGCTCGTGTGTCTTCTGGGAACTGGACCCCGTCAGCGGCGAAGCAGCGGTAAGAGCCGGTACGTCCGCGGTGGAGAAGGAGTCCTGGATCTCCGCCGTCCTGCTCGACTGGGGATCGTGCGGCCGGGTGGTCTATGTCGACGACGTTCCGGTGGGCTTCGTGCTCTACGCCCCGCCCGCCTATGTCCCGCGCTCCACGGCGTTCCCGACGAGCCCCGTCTCCCCGGACGCCGTCCAGCTCATGACCGGGTTCATCATGCCCGGCTATCAGGGGCAGGGACTGGGGCGTGTGATGGTCCAGACGGTCGCCAAGGATCTGCTGCGACGGGGCTTCAAGGCGATCGAGGCGTTCGGTGACGCCCGCTACAGGGAGCCGGCCTGTCTGCTGCCCGCAGACCATCTGCTGGCCGTGGGCTTCAAGACGGTCCGGCAGCACCCTGCACACCCCCGGTTGCGGCTGGAGCTGCGGACGACGCTCTCCTGGAAGGAAGACGTGGAGCTGGCGCTCGACCGGCTCCTGGGGGCCGTACAGAAGGAGCCGGTGCTGCGGCCGCTGTGAGCGGTTCCGCGCAGCCGGTCCCGCCCGACGAAGGTGGTCCGTCAAAGCGAATGGGCCAACCCCGAGGGGTTGGCCCATTCGTGTTTCACGTGAAACATCACTCGGCGATGAAGTCCTCGAGGTCGCGGACGAGCGCGGCCTTCGGCTTGGCACCGACGATGGTCTTGGCGACCTCGCCACCCTGGTACACGTTCAGGGTCGGGATCGACATGACGCCGTACTTGGCCGCCGTGTTCGGGTTCTCGTCGATGTTCAGCTTGACGATCTCGATCTTCTCGCCGTGCTCAGCGGCGATGGCCTCCAGCGACGGGGCGATCTGGCGGCACGGGCCGCACCACTCGGCCCAGAAGTCCACCAGGACGGGCTTGTCGCTCTTGAGGACGACCTCTTCGAAGTCGGCGTCGGTCACATGCTTCAGAGTGCCGGCCACGGCGGGCTCCTTTACTTGATGGTGCGGTGGGGCGGAAGGGGGAGGGTCAGACGGAGGTCTTCTCGGGCTCGGCCTTCTCCTCGTCCGCGAGGGCGGAGAGGAAACGCTCGGCGTCGAGAGCGGCGGAGCAGCCGGTACCGGCCGCGGTGATGGCCTGGCGGTAGGTGTGGTCCACCACGTCACCGGCGGCGAACACGCCCGTCAGGTTGGTGCGCGTCGAGGGGGAGGCGACCTTCAGGTAGCCCTCCTCGTCGAGGTCCAGCTGGCCCTTGAACAGCTCGGTGCGCGGGTCGTGGCCGATCGCGATGAACAACCCGGTCACCGGCAGGTCGGAGAGCTCGCCGGTCTTGACGTTGCGCAGCTTCAGACCGGCCAGCTTCTGCTCGCCCTGGACCTCGGCGACCTCGCTGTCCCAGGCGAACTTGATCTTCGGGTCGGCGAAGGCGCGCTCCTGCATCGCCTTGGAGGCGCGCAGGGTGTTCCGGCGGTGGACGATCGTCACGGACTTGGCGAACCGGGAGAGGAAGGTGGCCTCCTCCATCGCGGTGTCGCCACCGCCGATCACGGCGATGTCCTGGTCCTTGAAGAAGAACCCGTCACAGGTGGCGCACCAGGAGACACCGCGGCCGGAGAGGACGTCCTCGTTCGGCAGCCCGAGCTTGCGGTGCTGGGAGCCGGTGGTGACGATGACGGCCTTCGCCTTGTGCACGGTGCCGGCGGTGTCGGTGACGGTCTTGATCTCACCGGTCAGGTCGACGGAGACGATGTCGTCGGGAACGAGCTCGGCACCGAAGCGCTCGGCCTGCGCCCGCATGTTGTCCATAAGGTCGGGGCCCATGATGCCGTCGCGGAAGCCCGGGAAGTTCTCCACCTCGGTGGTGTTCATCAGGGCACCGCCGGCGGTGACGGCACCCTCGAACACGAGGGGCTTCAGCGACGCGCGCGCGGTGTAAAGCGCCGCCGTGTAGCCGGCGGGCCCGGAGCCGATGATGATCACGTTACGGACGTCGCTCACGGCTTGTTTCCTCGTCTCTGGTCTACGTCATTCGACCGGTGGGAGTTCTTGTCAGAAGCTCTCACCCCACCCAACGGATCCTACGGGGCGCGCATTCCCGGTGTGTCCGGGCACACGGGCTTCCCACACCGTACGGATTTCCACGTCTGGACGAGACGATGCGCATCGCGAGCCGGGGCCTCGCCGATGGGGCTCAGGAGCGCGCCAGGGACTCCCGCAGCAGCACCTTGCCGGGGGAGGCGGAGGACTGGCCGGTGCAGGTGGCGTCGACGACGAAGGCCGTCACCCGGGAGGTGTCGGAGGAGTCGGGGAGCACGACGAGGTAGGCGTGCTTTCCCTCGTACGTCCCTTCCTTCGCCCCGATGACGTCACCGCTCTGGCTGATGCCGTTGCGGACGCACTGCGGCACCGGCACCGAGGTCTGGATCAGGGTGTTCGGGCTGTCCGTCGCGCTGGGCACGGTGGACTGGCCTTCGACATGGAAGGGCTTCTGGGAGCCTCGCTGCAGGCTCTTCTTCGTGCTGAGGAGCTCCTGCACCTGGCTCTGGAGGGTGCTCTCGGAGAAGGTCCCGGCGGCGGTCGTCGGCTTGCCCTGTGCCGTCGTCGGCCCGTTGCCGCCGAGCGACTGGAGGAGGAACGAGCCGGCTCCCAGAACGGCGGCGGTGAAGACGGCGCCGAGGACGACGGTCCGGCGGCGTCGGCCGCGGTCGCGTCCGCGGTCCTGCCGGCGGTCCTTGCGGCCGGGGCCGGTCGCAGCGCTCGGCCGGCCGGCGGGACGGTCTGCGGAAGCCGAGGGCGGGGACGATGTTTCACGTGAAACATGCGTCTCCGGTGCCGTCGCGCTCAGCAGAGCCTCGGCGGCGAGAGCGGCATCGATCCGGCCCGCGACCTCGGCGGGCATGGACGGCGGACCGGGCAGCGCACCCAGCAGGCCCCGGATCTCCTCCAGGGAGCTGTGGACGTCGGCGCAGAGCTCGCATCCGTCCAGGTGCTGTCGTACTTCTTCGGTCCGGGCGGCTGGGAGCAGGCCTTCGGTGAGGTCGGAGATCTCCGCGACATCCGGGTGCCCGGTCGTGTCCGTCGTGGAAGTCACGCTCGCCCACCTCCGCCCTTCACTGCGGCTGAATCGCTCGGCCCGGTGTCCTGTGGGCCCCCTTCCCGGGACCCCGCTGCCGGTGGGACGGATGTCCCCTCCGCCCGGTTCCGTGCCGGGTCCGGGTCATCGCCCTCACCGGTGTTTTCCGGCCGCAGATGGGTGAGCAGAGGCAGGAGTCTGGCCCGGCCGCGAGCGCAGCGGCTCTTCACCGTCCCGGTGGGGACGTCCAGGATCCGGGCCGCCTCGGCGACGGGATAGCCCTGCATGTCGACCAGGACGAGAGCGGCTCGCTGGTCGTGCGGCAGGGTGCCGAGGGCTTCGAGGAGCTGGCGGTGCAGATCGTTGCGCTCGGCCGGAGCGGAGGCCGATTCATGGGGCTCCAGGAGCTGCTCCAGCCGCTCGGTGTCGTCGACGGGAGAGGTCTTCCGGGAGGCCACCTTGCGGGCACGGTCGAGACAGGCGTTCACCGTGATCCGGTGGAGCCAGGTGGTGACGGCCGACTGGCCCCGGAAGGTGTGGGCGGCCCGGTAGGCGGACACCAGGGCGTCCTGGACCGCGTCAGCGGCCTCCTCGCGGTCCCCCAGCGTCCGCAGCGCGACCGCCCAGAGCCGGTCCCGGTGCCGCCGCACGATCTCACCGAAGGCATCGGGGTCGCCTTCCACATGGCGGGCGAGCAGGTCTTGGTCGCTCACTCCGTCGTATCCGGCGCCTTCCGCCATCTGCCCCCTCCGCCTCGGCGAGACCTCAGCCCGTGAACTTCACTTCCGTGATGGCCTGCTTGTAACCGGCTCCCGAGTACGCGGCGGGGTCCGCGCCCGACTTCGGTACGGCGGTCATCCACACGAGGACGTACCGACTCTTCACCTTCTTGCTGACCTTGACCGTGGCGGTGTCTCCGGTGGTGGTGACATCGCCGATCTTGGTCATGGAGCTGACCGACCCCGGGTTCAGCGAGTCGGCGGCGTACAGAGCGATCGTCGTGTGATCGCCAGAGTAGCGAAGGGAGATGGTTCCCGTGGCGAGATCCCTGGCGGAGCCGAGGTCGTAGACGATTCCCACACCCGGCTTGTAGGGCGCCAGCTCGGGGCCCTCCAGGAAGGTGTTGGTCCTCCAGTACGTCGAGGTGCTGCCGTCGTACGTCTTCGTGACGTCGTTCGGATGCTGGGCCTCGCCCTCGGCGACGTACTCCTGGGCGTCCAGGATCTTTATCGCGGCGGCGGCCGAGGGGCTGGGGCTGCTCTTGTCCCCGTCGTCCGACGTCTGGGTGTTGTTGGTGTCGCCGGAGTTGTCGCCCTGGTCCATCAGGGCGTCCGCGAGCTGCCAGCTGCCCAGGCCCAGGGCGGCGATGAGGAGGGCCGAGACGGCCCACTTCAGTGCCTTGCCCGTACGGCTCTGCAGCGGGGGCGGCGGGGCCTGGACGGGCTGCGTGACGCCGGGAGGCGCGGGGCGGCCGTAGGTGCCCTGCTGGTAGGTGGTGCGCTGGTACTCGGGGGGCGCCGTGAACGAGGGCTCCGGCGGGCGGATGCGGGGCATCTCGCCGATCGCCTTCACCAGCTCCTCCGGCGTGGTGCACGCGGACTCGTGGCGCGAGGCGGTGGCGCCGTCGTTGACCAGAGCCCGCATGGCGAGCTCCGACAGACCCCGGTGGACGCCGGCCCGCACCTGGTCGGGTGCGATCAGACCGATGTCCTTGGGCAGCCCCGGCAGACCGTAGGCGTCGCTCTGGTACGGCCAGCGCTGGGTCAGCGCCGCGTACAGCAGGGCGCCGATCGCCTCGGTGTCGGTGCGCTGCGGGGTGTCGGAACTGATGCCGCGCAGCGCCGCGTTCACCGCGAGACCGCGGATGCGCCACTGGCCGCTGGAGGTACGCAGCACGGCGTTCGGGTTCAGGCGCAGATGGGCCAGGCCCTCGCGATGGGCCGCGGCCATGGCGGAGGCGATCTGACTGACCATCTGGTAGGCGTCGTGCGGCTCCAGCGGACCGGTCGCCAGCAGCGTGGTCAGTTCGGTGGCGTCGGGCAGCCACTCGTGGACGACATAGACGAGGTCGTTCTCCTCGACGGCGTCCAGGACCTGGACGAACCTCGGGTCGCCGAGCAGCGCCGCCGAACGGGCCGCCGCCAGCACCGCGCGGGTGCGCGCGTGGTCTGAGGGCAGGATGTGGACACCTACGGCACGCCGCAGTTTCTCGTCGACCGCCCGCCAGCTGCTGAACCCGTCCAGACGGGTGACGCACTCTTCGAGACGGTAGCGTCTGGCGAGTTTGTGACCGCTGTGCAGTTCGGGTGGTGAGGCCTTCTTTCCGGGGTCCGCGGCTGTGCCGCTCCCCTGTGCCCCGTCGCTGTCCGTGTCCCGCTCCGGGTTCTGTGCCACCCCGTCGGCCGTGGACTGCCCCGCCTTGGCGGTCAGCGGCTCGTCACCGCTGTTGTCTGCCACGTCGACGGCAGCCGTGCTCCGTTCCGCCACCGTCGTTCCCTGCCTCCCCATCCGTTGCACGCTGTCCGACGCCGAATCCAATTGTGCCCACAGTCCCCCGCCATGCACGACACACGGGGGCGGACGATGGTTGTGCGCTTACCCCCGCCTCAGCGCCCCAGACGCCCCCGCACCATACCCACGAGGGAGTTGAGCTCCTCGATGCGCATGCGGCGGGCGGCGATGTAGAAGACGCCGAGCAGTACGACTCCGCCGGCCAGCAGCGCGGCGAAGGAACCGATCACACCCTGCCCCAGAGTGTGGCCGATGCCGTAGCAGGCCGCACCACTGAGGGCGGCCGCCGGCACCGAGGCGATGCACAGCCGGGCGTAGGTCCGGATGACCCGGGAGCCGTCCAGATCGCCGCCGAGGCGCTTGCGCAGCCGCTTCCAGGCGACACCGACCCCGATCGCGTAGGCGACGCCGTAGGAGGCGGCCATGCCGGCCACCGCCCAGCGGGCCGGGAGCAGGAAGTAACAGGCGAGCGAGGCGCCCGCGTTGACGGCCGCGACGATGACCGTGTTGTAGAAGGGGGTGCGGGTGTCCTCGTAGGCGTAGAAGGCGCGCAGGACGACGTACTGCACCGAGTAGGGGATCAGGCCGAGGGCGAAGGCCATCAGCATGAAGCCCATGTTGGTGGCCTCGCTGGTGCCCGAGGAGCCGAAGATCAGCGTGCACATCGGGATGCCGAGGGACAGGAAGCCGAAGGAGATGGGGACGATCGCGACGGCGGTCGTCCTGAGGCCCTGGGAGATGTCGTCGCGGACGGCACCCGTGTCGTCCTCGGCGGCCGAACGGGAGATCCGCGGCAGCAGGGCCGCCATCAGCGAGACCGTGATGATGGCCTGCGGCAGGCCCCAGATCAGCTGGGCGTTGGCGTAGGCGGCGAAGCCGGTGCCGTCGACCGGGGAGTGTTTGCCGGCCGAGGTCGACAGTTGGGAGACGACGATCGCGCCCGCCTGGTTGGCGAGGACGAACAGCACGGTCCACTTGGCGAGGGTGGCGGCCTTGCCCAGGCCGTGGCCCTTCCAGTCGAAGCGCAGCCGCAGCCGGAAGCCGGTCTCGCGCAGGTAGGGGATCATCGCCAGGGACTGGACCACCAGGCCGAGCAGCACGCCGAGGCCGAGCAGTCGCTGGCCCTCCGGCGGGATGTTCGTGACCTTCATGCCGGAGTGCGCGGCGGTGCCGTACACCCAGATGAACAGGCCGAGGGTGACGATGATGACGATGTTGTTGAGGACCGGGGTCCACATCATCGCGCCGAACTTGCCCCGCGCGTTGAGGATCTGCCCCATCACCACGTGGATGCCCATGAAGAAGATCGAGGGCAGGAAGTAGCGGACGAAGGTGACGCCGACCTCGTTGGCGGCCGGGTCGCCGGCGACCGAGTCGGACAGCAGGCGGATGAGGACGGGCGCGGCCACGACGGTGGCGGCGGTGAGCAGGCCCAGCGCCACCATCACCAGGGTCAGCAGACGGTTGGCGAACGCCTCGCCGCCGTCGTCGTCCTCCTTCATGGCGCGCACCAGCTGCGGCACGAAGACGGAGTTGAGGCCGCCGCCGACGGTCAGGATGTAGATCATCGTGGGCAGCTGGTAGGCGACCTGGAAGGTGTCGCCGAGCAGGCCGACGCCCAGCGCGGAGACGATCAGCGCGGAGCGGACGAAGCCGGTGAGGCGGGAGACCATCGTGCCCGCGGCCATCACGGCACTGGACTTCAGCAGCCCCGCGGCCTTCCCGCCCTTCTTCGCGGGCGCGGCGGCGGAGGCCGCCGGGGCCGCGGTGGCGGCGGGCGCGGGGGGGACGGCCGATCCGGCGCCGAGGTCCAGGGTCTGGTCGGTCGCGGGCGGGGGGCCCGACGGGGTCCGGTACTGCGGTGTCAGGGACGGCCCGGCCGGGGCGGCCGCGGGTCCGGGTACCGAGGGGGGCTCCTGCCGGGGGTGCCCGGTGCCCTGCTGCGGCTCGCGGTAGCCGCCCTGCTGCTGGTCCCTGAAGAGGTGTGCGAAGGCGTCCGGCTCGTGGTGCTCCTCGCCGGAGTGCGAGACGAGGTCGTCCACGCCCACGAACTGGGTCGTGCGCGGGTTGTCGCCGTACGGAAGGTACTGGGTCGGGCCCTCCGGCTCCGGCGCCGGGGTCTGGGCCCACACCTGCGGGTCGGGGGCGTGCGGCGACTGGGCGGGCTGCCCGTACAGCGGCTGCTGCGGGTGGCTGCCCGGGGGCGGCGGGGGGTGCGCGGCGCGGTCGTAGAGCGCCTCGGCGACCGGGTCCTGGGCGGAGAGGTCCCGCGCCCGGTAGGGGTCCTGGTCGTAGGCGTCCTGGAGGTACATGTCAGCCGCGGGCTGCGGCGGGACCTGGCCGGGCTCCGGCGGCGGCTCGGGGTAGCCCGAACCGGCCGCGCCCTGGCCGCGTTCACCGTCGTACGGCGCGTTCATGGTTACCCCACCTCATCGTCCCGGGCCACACCGGCCACGACATCGCTCAACGGTCCACTCTCTCACCCGTCCCGGACGGGTCGGCGCTTTCCGGTGCGGTGTCCGGTGTCGGGTCACTCGGCTGCTCCGGGTCGTCTGCCCCGGGCCGGCCGGCGGACTCCTCCAGGGGACGATCCTCACCCGCGCCGGGGTTCCCCGGGCTGTCGCTGTCGCTGTCGCTGTCGCCGTCGCCGGAGACCTCCGCCTCCGGTCCGTCGCTCTCGGCGTGCTCGCTGTCCGGAGCGTCCGCGGCGTCCTCGGCCTGACGGGCGGCGGCCCGCTTGCGGTGGGTGTACATCCGGAAGCCGGCCAGCACCAGCAGCAGCACACCGCCGCCGATGACCAGCATCACGGTGGGCGTGACCTCGGTGACCTTCACGTCGAACCGGACGGGCGCGCCGTACTCCTGGCCGTCCTCGGTGTAGAGCTGGGCGGTGACCTCGACCCGGCCGTTGGCGTTGGCCGAGGTGGAGAACTTCACGGACTGGCTGTGGCCGCCGGAGACCTGGACGCGCTGCTCGTAGTACGGCTTGCCGCCGATCTCCAGCCGCGTCGGCATCGTCGAGGTGAGCCGCAGGACGAGGTGGTCGACGCCCTGCACCAGGTTGTTCTGGACGGTCACCGGGATGACGGCGCTGCGTCCGGAGAGCTTGGTCTCGGACTTGTCGATCAGCTTGACCTGGCCGATGAGGTCGTCGAGCCAGGACTCCACGCTGGTGCGGAAGGTGTCCGCCTCACTGCCCCGGCCCCGCCACGACGTGGACATCTCGCGGTTTATGGCCCGCCCGAAGGGGGTCACCACCCGGGACTCGTCGGTGAGGATCACCTGGAAGTTGTCGAGCTTGTCCTGGGTCCGCGCGATCTGCTCGTAGGCCGTCCGGGGCAGCTCCTGCTTACGCAGCGAGGACGGGTAGGCGGAGGACGAGGGGATCTTCGTGGTCGCGCCGGCGTCGGGCTTGGCCTTGGCGGCCGCGGTGAGGTCCTGGGACTGCGACCAGTTGCTGCTCTGCAACGCGCCGAACGCCGTCGCCATCGCCTGCGCCTGGCTCGCCGAGGGCATCCGCTGCGGGGCGACGACGATGCTGCGCTGCTTGTCGGTCTGGGTGTTCAGCGTCAGGCTCTGGGCGAGGAACTCCTGGATCGACAGGACCGCCGAGTCGGCCTTCGTCAGATCGCCGTCGAACGCCGTGGACATCCGGGCGTCCGCGACCACGGCCGTGGTGCCGCCGCCGACCGGACGCGCCGCGGAGGGCGTGTAGCTCAGCCCGCCGGTCTCCTGGAGGCTGTCGCTGCGGGCGATCACCTTGTCGGCGCCCGCCGAGGTGGCGACCTTGATGATCGAGGGGTCTACGGCGCCGTTCACGGGCCAGGCGAAGTCGGTGCTCGGTGTGACGTGGAGCACGGTCTTCACAGTGGTGGCGGCGACGTCGGTGGCGTCCTTGAGGTGGCTCAGCGAGCCGGTCACGCTGGTGCCGTTGTGGGCGAGGGAGGCGAGGTCCGGATCGGCGAAGGGGAGGGCCACGACCTCCTTGTCCGCCACCGCCTCCTGGAGGTCGGCCAGGAACTGCTTGGCCACCGCCTGGTGGGTGCCGGCCGTGGTGGTGTCGCCGGAGCCCTGGATCCGGTAGTTGCGGGTCATCGCGTCCACGGAGGCCAGCAGGTCCGGGTCGATCACCCAGGTGACGTCGAGGTCCTTGCCGAGCGCCAGCATCTGGGCCAGCCGGCCGCCGGACGAGATCTCCTCGGCGAGGTCGTCGTTCTGGAAGACCGGCGTCTGCAGCTCGCCCGCCCCCGTCTTCGCCGTCACGTGGACGGTGGAGATCAGCGGCCACAGGTACGTCGTCTTCGTCCTGGTGTCGGCCTCGGAGGACTGCCACGGCAGGAACGTGTGCTGGATGCCCAGCACCTGGTCCCACTGCTGCGAGGACGTCCTGCCGGTCAGTGAGACCCCGAACTGGTACACGCCGTCCTGGCCGAGGTCGAGCTTGTCGACCGGCACGGAGATGCTGAAGTGCTCGGTGACGCCCGCGGAGAGCGAGTCGAAGTCCTCGGTGTACTTGCCGCCGACCGCGGTGCCGAGGTCCGACTGGAGATCGTCGGAGTGCTGGGCGGCCGAGTCGACGGCGGAGCGCGTGCTGAGCAGCGAGCCCACCCGCAGATCCACCTGGGCGTCCGTGACGGCCTGCTTGCCGTTGTTCGTCACCGTGCCCGAGACCGTCAGCGTGTCCCCGTCGCTGGGGGCGCTCGGGGTCAGCGAGTCCAGGGCGACGGATACCGTGTTCGAGTCTGCCGCCTGCGCCGGTGCCGCGGCGGACAGCTGTACCAGTGCGGCCAGCAGGGGCGCACTCGCGAGCAGTGCCCCGGTGCGCCGCAGCCAGCGGCGGGCAGGTGAGGGCGTCCCCTGGAAGTCTGCCGCCTCGGCCACGCGCTCGTCCGTCCCTCGTCGTCGTCAGTGGTCGTCGGAATGTGCGTCCACGCATGGTAACGAGGTGCGCTGAGGGGAAGTGCCGCGGTCCGCCTCACAAGATCGGTTCGAGGCATCGGCCTGTCCCCTATGTGTCAGTATCGTGCGGAGACTCTGTTAAGCCGTGAGAGCTGCGCTTGTGCGGGTATGCAGTGAGCTGTCCCACTCCTCTGTGCGGAGGGTCTGCCGGAATATGGCGGCGCCTCGGGGCGCCCGGGCCACGTACCCTCTTCTGTTGTGCCGAACGCCAATGAAGACACTCCCACTGCCCTGAGTCAGGCGCAGCAGCGCGCGGTGAGCGAACTGCTGCGGGTGGCGCCCGTCGCCGACGATCTCGCCCGTCGATTCCAGGAGGCCGGGTTCTCGCTCGCCCTGGTCGGCGGCTCGGTCCGGGACGCGCTGCTGGGCCGGCTCGGCAACGACCTGGACTTCACCACCGACGCGCGACCCGAGGACGTACTGAAGATCGTCCGGCCGTGGGCGGACGCCGTCTGGGAGGTCGGTATCGCCTTCGGCACGGTCGGGGTGCAGAAGGAAGCCCGCGTCGGCGACACCGTTCGGCACTTCCAGATCGAGGTGACCACCTACCGGTCCGAGGCCTACGACCGCACCTCGCGCAAGCCCGAGGTGTCCTACGGGGATTCGATCGAGGAGGACCTCGTCCGGCGTGACTTCACGGTCAACGCGATGGCGGTGGCACTCCCGGAGAAGGAGTTCATCGACCCGCACGGCGGCCTGGAGGACCTGGCGCGCGGGGTGCTGCGCACGCCGGGAACGCCCGAGGCCTCCTTCTCGGACGACCCGCTGCGGATGATGCGAGCGGCCCGCTTCTCCGCGCAGCTCGACTTCGAGGTGGACCCCGGGGTCGTCGCGGCGATGAAGGACATGTCCGGGCGCCTGGAGATCGTCTCGGCCGAACGGATCCGGGACGAGCTGAACAAGCTGATCCTCTCCGCCCACCCCCGCCAGGGGCTGACGCTGCTGGTCGACACCGGCCTCGCCGACCACGTCCTGCCCGAGCTGCCGGCCCTCCGTCTGGAGAGCGACGAGCACCACCGGCACAAGGACGTCTACGACCACACGCTGATCGTCCTGGAGCAGGCGATGGCGCTGGAGGAGAACGGGCCCGACCTCACCCTCCGTCTCGCCGCGCTGCTGCATGACATCGGCAAGCCGCGCACCCGCCGCTTCGAGAAGGACGGCCGCGTCTCCTTCCACCACCACGAGGTGGTCGGGGCGAAGATGACCAAGAAGCGCATGACGGCCTTGAAGTACTCCAACGAACTGGTGAAGGACGTCTCGCGGCTGGTCGAACTCCATCTGCGCTTCCACGGCTACGGCACCGGGGAGTGGACGGACTCGGCGGTCCGCCGCTATGTCCGGGACGGGGGTCCGCTGCTGGACCGGCTGCACAAGCTGACCCGGTCCGACTGCACCACCCGGAACAAGCGCAAGGCGGCGGCACTGTCCCGTGCCTACGACGGCCTGCAGGAGCGCATCGCCGTGCTCCAGGAGCAGGAGGAGCTGGACTCGATCCGCCCGGACCTGGACGGCAACCAGATCATGGAGATCCTCGGGATCAGGCCCGGTCCGGAGGTGGGTCAGGCCTACAAGCACATGCTGGAGCTCCGCCTGGAGAACGGTCCGATGACGCATGACGCCGCGGTGGCCGCACTCAAGGAGTGGTGGGCGGCGCAGGGCTGACCGTACGGGACGGGGTCATGTTTCACGTGAAACATGAACGGCCCGGAACGCGAGAAGGGGCGATGTTTCACGTGAAACATCGCCCCTCTGTCTTACTCGCTTACTTCGAGTAGTCCTTCAGGCAGAGCAGGAAGTTGTCGCTGCTCTGGGTCTCCGTGTAGGCGTACTGGAAGTCCTTGGCCTTCGTCTCACAGGAGGCCTGGGCGCTGGTGCTGGTGAACGAGCCGTCGATCTTGGCCAGCACCACGTACTGCGCCTTCGAGGAGCTGCAGTCCACGACCTCGAGGTCCGGGTTGCTGTCGTTGCTGCTGCCCCGGTGCATGCAGTCGCCGACCTTCGCGGTGTCGGCGTCGTCGCGGCTGGCTATGTAGCCGCCGATGGCCACCACGATGGCGGCTCCGATGATGACGATGTTCTTGATCGCCTTGAAGCCGAGCTTGCGCTTGGGCTGCGGAGGCACCGGAGCGTACGGGCCGCCCTGCTGCGGGAAACCGGGCTGCGGCGGGTAGGGGGCCTGGCCCGGCTGCGGGTACCCACCCTGGGGCGGGTACGGAGCCTGACCCTGGGGCGGATAGGGGGCCTGCCCCTGCGCCGGGTGCTGCGGGTACGGAGCCTGGCCCTGGGGTGGCTGCGGAGTTGTCACTTTGGGGTCCCCCTTGAGAACGTCGGTGCGCGATGCGCAAGTTAAGACCCGCGTAAGTTAGCCGCTGCCACTGACACTGCTGTGACCCAGGTGGCATTCCGTGACTCCGCTGTGACCGTCAGCGGAGCTCAAAGCGGGCCATAGTCCCAGCAACCGCCGCGTAGACGAAGGCGACCGTGACGACGAGGGTCGCGGAGCGGCCGTCCGGCGGAAGCATCAGGGCGGCGACACCGGCGGCCCCGACGAAGGCGACGTTGAAGAGCACGTCGTACACGGAGAAGATCCGGCCCCGGAATCCGTCGTCGACGGACGACTGCACGACGGTGTCCGTGGCGATCTTCGCGCCCTGGGTGATCAGTCCCAGCACGAAGGCGGCGACGAGCATGGGGCCGGTCGTGAAGGGCAGGCCGAGGGCGGGCTCCAGCACGGCGGCGGACGCGGCGCACACGACGATCCAGCGGCCCGGGCCGAGCCGTCCCACCGCCCACGGGGTCACCATGGCCGCCGCGAAGAAGCCGGCGCCGGAGATCCCCAGCGCCAGCCCGAGCAGCCCGAGCCCGTTGTCCGGGTCGGAGGAGAAGGCGTACCGGCACAGCATCAGCACCATGACCAGCAGAGCGCCGTAGCAGAAGCGCATCAGCGTCATGGCGAACAGGGCCCAGGCCGCCTCGCGGCGCCGGGGTTCGGCCAGATGACGTACCGCCGCCCGCAGGTCCCGGGCTGTGGTGACGACGGCCGTACGCAGGCTCGGCTGCGCCGTTCGCCGGTCGGGGCCGAGCAGTCCGGGAGCCATGGTCAGGGAGGTGAGGGCCGCGCACAGATAGAGCGTGGCGCCCAGCAGCACCACCACGGCGTCGGAGTCCGAGGCCACCAGCCGCACGGCGAAGGCCAGCCCGCCGCCCGCGGTCGCGGCGAGGGTGCCGGCGGTCGGCGAGAGCGAGTTGGCCAGCACCAGCCGTTCGGTGTCGACCACCCTCGGCAGCGCGGCGGACAGACCCGACAGGACGAAGCGGTTGACGGCCGTGACGCACAGGGCGGAGACGTAGAAGAGCCAGTCGGGCACGTGGCCGACCATCAGGACGGCGGTGGCCGCTGCCAGCAGGGCCCGCAGCAGGTTGCCGTAGAGGAAGACCTGGCGGCGGCGCCAGCGGTCCAGCAGGACGCCGGCGAAGGGGCCCACGAGCGAGTACGGGAGGAGCAGGACCGCCATGGCCGAGGCGATGGCGGCCGGTGAGGTCTGCTTCTCCGGGGAGAAGACGACGTAGGCGGCGAGCGCGACCTGGTAGACGCCGTCGGCGCCCTGGGAGAGCAGGCGTACGGCGAGCAGACGGCGGAAGTTCCGCAGGCGCAGCAGGACCCGCAGGTCACGGACGACGGGCATGGGGCACAGCCTCACATATGGGACCGCACCTATGGGAAGGGTCCCCGGGTCGGATGACCCGGGGACCCTCACAGCCCTGGCAGGAGCGTTGTTTTTTTGGTGAGGAGCGTCAGCGCTCGACGTCGCCGCGGATGAACTTCTCCACGTTCTCGCGGGCCTCGTCGTCGAAGTACTGGACCGGCGGGGACTTCATGAAGTAGCTCGACGCGGAGAGGATCGGGCCGCCGATACCGCGGTCCTTGGCGATCTTCGCGGCGCGCAGGGCGTCGATGATGACACCGGCCGAGTTCGGGGAGTCCCAGACCTCGAGCTTGTACTCCAGGTTCAGCGGAACGTCACCGAAGGCACGGCCCTCGAGGCGGACGTAGGCCCACTTGCGGTCGTCCAGCCAGGCCACGTAGTCGGACGGGCCGATGTGGACGTTCTTCTCGCCGAGGTCCCGGTCGGGGATCTGGGAGGTGACAGCCTGCGTCTTGGAGATCTTCTTGGACTCCAGGCGGTCACGCTCGAGCATGTTCTTGAAGTCCATGTTGCCGCCGACGTTCAGCTGCATCGTGCGGTCCAGGACGACGCCCCGGTCCTCGAACAGCTTCGCCATGACGCGGTGCGTGATGGTGGCGCCGACCTGCGACTTGATGTCGTCGCCGACGATCGGGACACCGGCCTCGGTGAACTTGTCCGCCCACTCCTTGGTGCCGGCGATGAAGACCGGGAGGGCGTTGACGAAGGCGACCTTGGCGTCGATGGCGCACTGGGCGTAGAACTTCGCCGCGGCCTCGGAGCCGACGGGCAGGTAGCAGACGAGGACGTCGACCTGCTTCTTCTTGAGGATCTTCACGACGTCGACCGGCTCGGCCGCGGACTCCTCGATGGTCTCGCGGTAGTACTTGCCGAGGCCGTCGAGGGTGTGGCCGCGCCGCACCTTCACACCGGTGTTGGGCACGTCGCAGATCTTGATGGTGTTGTTCTCGGAGGCGCCGATGGCGTCCGCCAGGTCGAGGCCGACCTTCTTGGCGTCCACGTCGAAGGCGGCGACGAACTCGATGTCCTTGACGTGGTAGTCGCCGAACTGGACGTGCATCAGGCCGGGGACCTTGGACGCCGGGTCGGCGTCCTTGTAGTACTCGACTCCCTGCACCAGCGACGCGGCACAGTTGCCCACGCCGACGATGGCTACGCGAACCGAACCCATTCCGGTTGCTCCCTGTGTGTACGAGTGAGGCCCTGCACGGGACTCACGTGGCGGTGTCGTCGGGCAAATCCGGCCGGGGAGTGTCCCCGGACCGGGGCAGGTTGCCCGGCGCTCCATTGGTGGTGTTCTGCTGAGCGGACCCCCCGGAGGCGGAACCCTTCAGGTCCCGTCCGGCCCGCTCGCTCTCGATGAGCTCGTTCAGCCAGCGCACTTCGCGCTCCACGGACTCCATCCCGTGGCGCTGGAGCTCAAGCGTGTAGTCGTCGAGACGTTCCCGGGTGCGCGCCAGCGAGGCGCGCATCTTCTCCAGACGCTCCTCCAGCCGGCTGCGACGGCCCTCCAGCACGCGCATCCGCACATCGCGCGAGGTCTGCCCGAAGAAGGCGAACCGGGCGGCGAAGTGCTCGTCCTCGTAGGCGTCGGGGCCGGTCTGGGAGAGGAGCTCCTCGAAGTGCTCCTTACCTTCCGCCGTCAACCTGTAGACGATCTTGGCGCGGCGGCCGGCGAGCGGTGCGGCGAGGGCGTCCTCGGTGGTGTTCCCCGGCTCCTCGATCAACCAGCCGCTGGCGACCAGCGTCTTGAGGCAGGGGTAGAGCGTTCCGTAGCTGAACGCACGGAACACACCCAGTGAGGTGTTGAGCCGTTTCCGCAGCTCATAGCCGTGCATCGGCGATTCGCGGAGCAGACCGAGCACGGCGAACTCAAGGATGCCGGAGCGCCGGCTCATGGTCGCCTCCTCTCGTCCGCGGGTCGCTTATCTCGCTCTGATGTATCGACTCGATACATCACGACGATAGATCGGGCTCACCCGTGCGACAAGAGGAGGGACGGTGAACGGGATCACATCACCGATTCGTAGGAGGTAACTTGCCTGATTTGGGGTGAACTTCGGGGCTCGGAGGGTTTTGGCGGTGCGTAGTCTGTGCGGCATGCAGACCACCGGGAACCGAGTGACGCCTGGGGGGCGTCCCTGTCCCCGGTGCAGTACGGGTGAATGCAGGACCGACCACATCCGTATTTCGGGGGGACCGGAAACCAGCCGCCGTTTCCAGGCGCGCACGGGTGCGCCTGCCCGAGGAGTAATCGTTCGATGAGCGAGCACCGTCGCAAACCGCCGCAGCCGCAGGGAGGCGGACGTGCCGCGGCCCGACGCGGCCAGCCCGGTCCGTCCTCCGGCCGCCGCGCGGCACCGCGAGGCGCCACCGGGTCTCCGTCCGACTCCTATGGGTCTCCTTCCTATGGGTCGGACTCCCAAGGCTCGGGTGGCGAAGAGCGCCCCTACGGCAGTCGTGCTGAGGCACGCCGGGCGGGGCAGAGAAACACGGGAGGTAACCGCCGCAGAGGGGCCGAGAACGAGAGTCCGGCCGGCCGGGGTCCTGGTGGGTCCGGTCCCGGGCGCGGCAGAGGGCGCGTGTCCACGGCGCCCGGCAAGAAGCGCCTGATCGACTACCCGAGGGTGAACAGGTTCGGCTGGCGCCGCTGGGTGCCGTCGTGGAAGCTCGTCTCCGGGCTGTGCATCACCTTCTTCGGCAGCCTGGTGGCGCTGGTCGGCGTCAGCTACGCCATGGTGACCATCCCGAACGAGAACGACGCCGCCAAGTCCCAGAACAACGTCTACTACTGGTCCAACGGCGATCAGATGGTCGCGACGGGCGCCGGTGCGAACCGGCAGAACGTCACCATCGACCTGATCCCCGAAGCCATGCAGAACGCGGTGATCTCGGCCGAGAACAAGAGCTTCTACTCGGACTCGGGCGTCGACCCCATGGGTATCGCCCGCGCCCTGGTCAACATGGCCCGCGGTGGTGAGACGCAGGGTGGTTCGACGATCACCCAGCAGTTCGTCAAGAACACCTACCTCAGCCAGGACCAGACGGTCTCCCGGAAGTTCAAGGAGATGTTCATCTCCATCAAGGTGGGCACCAAGCTCACCAAGCCGCAGATCCTCCAGGGTTACCTGAACACCTCGTACTTCGGTCGCGGCGCGTACGGCATCCAGGCCGCCGCCCAGACCTACTACGGCGTGGACGCGAAGGACCTCACCCCGAGCCAGTGCGCGGTCCTGGCCGCCCTGCTCAAGGGGGCGACGTACTACGATCCCGCGGGTAACCCGGACATCGACGCAGCGGCCACCAAGGACGCCAACTACAAGCGCTCTTATGATCGCTGGGGCTGGATCCTCGAGGAGATGCACAAGGACGATCACCTCAGCGACGCGGAGTACCAGAAGGCCATCAAGAAGTACCCCATGCCCCAGGGCCGCAAGGCGACCAAGGGCATGACCGGCCAGATCAGCTACCTCGCCGACACGGCCAAGAAGTACGTCCTCGCGCACTCCGACATCACCGAGGCGCAGTTCGACAAGGGCGGCTTCCAGATCTACACGACCTTCCAGAAGGACAAGGTCAACGCGCTGAGCGCGGCCGTGCAGAAGGTCCAGAAGGCGCGTCTGGATCCGAAGAACCGTGAGAAGGACAAGTACGTCCAGTTCGGCGCCGCCTCGGTGGTGCCCAACGACGGCGCGATCGTCGCCCTGTACGGCGGCGCCGGCTACGAGAACAACCACTTCACCAACAACGCGGACACCTCCGGTGTCCCCGTCGGTTCGACGTGGAAGCCGTTCGTGCTGGCGGCCGCCATGGAGTACGGGACCTACAAGACCGACGGTGTCGGGGTCTCGCCGCAGAGCAAGTACAACGGCGACGACAACCTGAAGGTCCAGAAGCAGGACGGCTCGTACTACCTGAACAAGGACAACTCGATCTTCCGCCAGAGGAACGAGAGCGACCACGCCTGGGGCTACATCACCCTGCGCAAGGCGATGGAGCAGTCCATCAACACGCCGTTCGTCCAGCTCGGCGTGGACGTCGGTATGACGAAGGTGCGGGACGTGGCCCAGGCGTCCGGGATCCTGCCCGACAGCATGTCCCAGGACCTGAACCCGTCGTTCGCCATCGGTACCTCCACCCCGAGCGCGATCCGTATGGCGGACGCCTACGCGACCTTCGCCGCGGCCGGCAAGCACGCGGACCCGTACTCGGTGACGGCGGTCAAGGAGGACGGGCAGCCGGTGGACGGCTTCAGCAAGCCGAAGGTGTCCACCGCGATGCCGGAGAACGTCGCGAACAACGTCACGGACACCCTGGAGAACGTGATCCAGAACGGTACGGGTACCAACGCCAAGGCCCTCGGCCGTACGGCGGCGGGCAAGACCGGTACCACCGACAGCAACAAGTCCGCCTGGTTCGTCGGCTACACCCAGCAGCTGGCGACCTCGGTGGCGATGTTCCGTGAGAACCCGAAGGACGCCGAGCTGCTCTCCATGAACGGCACCGCCGGCGTGGAGTCCATCCACGGTGGTGACATCCCGACCTCGGTGTGGACCGAGTACATGACGGCCGCGCTCAAGGGCAAGAACGACCCCGGCTTCCCGGATGCCATCAAGATCGGCAAGGTCGCCGACGAGGCGGGTGCTCCGTCCCCGACGCCGACCATCAGCATCACGCCGAGCGAGACGCCCAGCGAGACGCCGAGCGCCACGCCCAGCGAGACGTTCACCTCGCCGTCGCCCTCGGCGACGGAGACCTGCCAGTTCGCCTTCAACTGCTCGACCGACGGCGGCGACAGCGGGAGCACCTCGGATACGACGTCCTCGCCATCGGCCACGGAGACCACCAGCGAAGGCAACACCAGAGGCAACTCCAACGGTGGAAACCTTTTCGGGGGGTCGAGCGGCTAGCCGCGAGGTCTGACCGATTGGCGGCTGTTTCGCCCGTCGTAGTGTGTTTCACGTGAAACAAGGGCCGCCGTACCCGACCAGGTACGGCGGCCCTCGGCGTATTCCTAGAGAGGTACGGCAGGATGGGCCCCATGCCCAGTGCAGAGACGACGCCCGCGGGCGTGCGCGAGCCGGAGCCGGTACGGCCGACCAGGGAAGACGCGGTCGCCGCAGCCGGGAGTGAGCTGATCGGCGGCCCCATCGGGCGGCGTGCCCTGCCAGGGACGTCCTGGTGGACGCCTGTACGAGTCGTGGCGCTCGTGGCGATCGGCATGTTCGCCCTGGGCCTGGTCCAGAAGGCGCCCTGCTACAACGGCGCCTGGTTCTTCGGCGCGAGTTCCCAGTACACCCACGCCTGCTACTCGGACATCCCGCACCTCTACCAGGGGCGGGGCTTCGCCGACGGCCTGGTGCCGTACTTCGACAAGATCCCCGGCGACATGGACTACCTCGAATACCCGGTGCTGACCGGTGTGTTCATGGAGGTGGCCGCATGGCTCACGCCGGGCACCGGCAGCATCCAGCTCCAGGAGCAGGTGTACTGGTTCGTCAACGCCGGGATGCTGATGGTGTGCGCCGCCGTCATCGCCGTGTGCGTGGTCCGTACGCACCGGCGGCGTCCCTGGGACGGTCTGCTGGTCGCCCTCGCGCCCGCCTTCGCGCTGACCGCCACCATCAACTGGGACCTCCTGGCGGTCGCTCTGACGGCCGCGGCGATGCTGATGTGGTCCCGGAGCCGTCCCCTCGCCTTCGGGGTCCTCCTGGGGCTCGCCACGGCCGCCAAGCTGTATCCCGTGTTCCTGCTGGGGCCGCTGTTCCTGCTGTGCTGGCGCGCGGGCAAGTGGCGCGAGTTCTGGACCGCCACGGGCGGCGCGGTGGTCGCCTGGCTCGTCGTGAACCTGCCGGTGATGCTCTTCGCCTTCGACGGCTGGTCGAAGTTCTACACGTTCAGCCAGGAGCGGGGCGTCGACTTCGGCTCCTTCTGGCTGATCTGGGCGCAGAACACCACCACCCCGCCGTCCACCGGCTTCGTGAACAACGCGGCCATGGTCCTGGTGCTGCTCTGCTTCCTGGGTATCGCCGCCCTGGCGCTGACCGCTCCGCGCCGGCCGCGCTTCGCCCAGCTGGCCTTCCTGGTGGTGGCGGCCTTCATCCTCACCAACAAGGTCTACTCCCCGCAGTACGTGCTGTGGCTGGTGCCGCTGGCCGTCCTCGCCCGGCCCAAGTGGCGGGACTTCCTGATCTGGCAGGCCTGCGAGGTGGCGTACTTCGTGGGCATCTGGATGTACCTCGCGTACACGACCAGCGGAGACGCCCACAAGGGTCTGCCGACACACGGCTACCACTGGGCGATCGCCGTACACCTGCTGGGCACGCTCTACCTGTGCGCGGTCGTCGTCCGCGACATCCTGATGCCCGAGCGGGACGTGGTGCGCCGCTCCGGCGACGACGATCCCTCCGGCGGGGTGCTGGACGGAGCCGAGGACGTCTTCATGATCGGCCTCGCGGCCCATCCCCCGCACCACGCGGTCGAGTTCGAGGGACCCCAGGTGGAATGGGGAAGCCGGCCTTCCGAAGACGGTTCGCTCTGAGCGAACAGAAGAGAAGGGCCGTCACACGGGGTTCCGTGTGCGGCCCTTTTCGCTGTTCCCAGGTCCGTCAGCGGTCCACGAGACGGTCGAACTGGGTGGTGGTGTGCCGCAGATGGGCCACCAGTTCCTCTCCGACCTTCGGCTCCGGGGCGTCCGAGGGCACGAAGAGGATCGACACCTGCATGTGCGGCGGCTCCGCGAACCAGCGCTGCTTGCCGCCCCAGACGAACGGGGCGAGGTTCCGGTTCACCGTGGCCAGGCCGGCCCGTGCGACGCCCTTGGCGCGCGGCATGACGCCGTGCAGGGCCTTCGGGGCCTCCAGACCCACCCCGTGCGACGTACCGCCCGCCACAACCACCAGATAGCCGTCCGAGGCCGACTTCTGCTGCCGGTAGCCGAACCGGTCGCCCTTGGCGACACGGGTGACGTCCAGGACCGCCCCGCGGTACTCGGTCGCGTCGTGGTCCCCCAGCCACAGCCGGGTGCCGATCCGCGCCCGGAACCGCGTCTGCGGGAACTGCTGCCGCAGCCGGGCGAGTTCGTCGGCCTTGAGGTGGCTGACGAACATCGTGTGCAGCGGCAGCCGCGCCGCGCGCAGCCGGTCCATCCAGCCGATGACCTCCTCGACGGCGTCCGAGCCGTCCGTGCGGTCCAGCGGCAGATGGATGGCGAAGCCCTCCAGGCGGACGTTCTCGATGGCCTGGTGCAGCTGCGGCAGGTCCTGCTCGCTGATGCCGTGCCGCTTCATCGTGGACATCACCTCGATGACCACACGGGCCCCCACCAGGCCGTACACGCCGTCGATCGACGACACCGAGCGGATCACCCGGTCGGGGAGCGGCACCGGCTCCTCACCGCGCCGGTACGGTGTCAGCACCAGCAGATCGCCGCCGAACCAGTCCTTGATGCGCGCGGCCTCGTACGTCGTGCCGACGGCGAGGATGTCCGAGCCCAGGCGCGTGGCCTCCTCCGCCAGCCGTTCGTGCCCGAAGCCGTAGCCGTTGCCCTTGCAGACCGGGACCAGGCCCGGGAACTGTTCCTGCACGTGCTTGTGATGCGCCCGCCAGCGCGCGGTGTCGACGTAAAGCGTGAGCGCCATGGCCGGACCTGGAACCTTTCTGGGAGGCTGGGCTGAGTCAGAGGGAGCGGTGTGTCAGGGCTATAGAAGCACGGAGCGTGACGTCAGCGACGCGACATGTAGATGTCGAGCGCCTTGTGGAGCAGCTTGTTGAGCGGAAAGTCCCATTCGCCGAGGTATTCGGCGGCCTGGCCGCCGGTGCCCACCTTGAACTGGATCAGACCGAAGAGGTGGTCCGTCTCGTCCAGCGAGTCGGAGATGCCGCGCAGGTCGTAGACGGTGGCACCGAGCGCGTAGGAGTCGCGCAGCATCGTCCACTGCATCGCGTTCGAGGGCCGCACCTCACGGCCGATGTTGTCGGAGGCGCCGTAGGAGTACCAGACGTGCCCGCCGACGACCAGCATGGTGGCGGCGGACAGGTTCACCCCGTTGTGGCGGGCGAAGTACAGCCGCATCCGGTTGGGGTCCTCGCTGTTGAGGGCCGTCCACATGCGCTGGAAGTACGACAGCGGGCGCGGCCGGAAGTGGTCGCGCACGGCCGTGATCTCGTACAGCCGCTGCCATTCCTCGAGGTCCTGGTAGCCGCCCTGGACGACCTCGACGCCGGCCTTCTCGGCCTTCTTGATGTTGCGTCGCCACAGCTGGTTGAAGTTCTTGTGGACCTCTTCCAGGGAGCGGTTCGCCAGCGGCACCTGGAAGACGTAGCGGGGCTGCACGTCGCCGAAGCCGGCGCCGCCGTCCTCGCCCTGCTGCCAGCCCATGCGGCGCAGCTTGTCGGCCACCTCGAAGGCGCGCGGCTCGATGAAGTCGGCCTCGATGTCGCGCAGCCGCTTCACGTCCGGGTTCTGGATGCCCTGCTTGATGGAGTTGGACTCCCAGCGCCGGATGATCACCGGCGGGCCCATCTTCACGGAGAAGGCGCCCTGCTGCTTGAGGTGGGCCAGCATCGGCTGGATCCACTCGTCCAGGTTCGGCGCGAACCAGTTGATGACCGGGCCTTCGGGCAGGTAGGCGAGGTAGCGCTTGATCTTGGGCAGCTGGCGGTACAGCACCAGGCCCGCGCCGACCATCTCGCCGGTGCGCTCGTCGAACCAGCCCAGGTTCTCCGAACGCCATTCCGCCTTCACGTCAGCCCAGGCCGGGACCTGCATGTGGCTCGCCGCAGGCAGGCTCTGGATGTACGCCAGATGCTGTTCGCGGCTGATGGTCCTCAGGGTCAGGCTCATGTCGGGGCGCTCCTCGGGCTGGTGTGTCCCCATGGGTACAGGGGCTCCGGCTCTCGCGCCGAAGCCTACTGCGCCTTTCCCGCGGCCTGACTGGCCGTACGGCACCTACGCCCCGGCTGCTGGCGGCCGGGGCGTTCCGCGACGGTGCGGAAGGTGCCGGGGCCTACCCGAAGAGCCCGCCGTTCGCCATGCCGAGGAAGAAGCCGACCCCCGAGGCACCGAGACCCAGGACCAGACCGAAGCGCTCGCGCGTGGTGATCGAGACCCACTGCCCGTACAGGCCGGTGAAGATCCCGATCAGGCCTGCCCACGAGCTGAGCAGGTGCAGGCTGTCGAAGAAGCACGTGATGAAGGCGATCACCCCGAGCACCAGGGTCGCGGCCATCAGCGAGTCCTGGAGGGGATGGGTCTTGCCGTCCGTGGCGAACAGTGATCCGGCGGTGTTGGGTCGCAATGCCTGTGCCATAGGGCACCTCCTGCGGAAGGCGGCGCATGGTAGCGCCGTACACACCCGATGTGTACAGATTGAGGGCCCTGGCCGCCGGATTTCAACCGGAAGCGGGTGTGCAGGTACTCTGTACCCTCTGCACCGGTGTCTGCCCAGGCCGCGGCAGGGGGATCCCGAGGGAACCCCCGAATGTCAGTGGCGGCCGATACCGTTGCGTACGCATCACAACCCTCCTGCCACGGAACGACCGTGGCCGCTGAGTCCAAAGGAGGTGGGTTCCACATGCGTCACTACGAGGTGATGGTCATCCTCGACCCCGATCTGGAGGAGCGCGCTGTCGCCCCCCTGATCGAGAACTTCCTCTCCGTCGTCCGTGAGGGCAACGGCAAGGTGGAGAAGGTCGACACCTGGGGCCGTCGTCGTCTCTCGTACGAGATCAAGAAGAAGCCCGAGGGCATCTACTCGGTCATCGACCTGCAGGCCGAGCCTGCGGTCGTCAAGGAGCTCGACCGCCAGATGAACCTGAACGAGTCGGTCCTCCGGACCAAGGTCCTCCGCCCCGAGACCCACTGAGCTTCCAGCTCAGCTGAGTTCGGGATTCGAGTAGCAGCAACCAAGCAGCCAGAGCAGCAAACCCGCCGAGAGGTTCCCCATGGCAGGCGAGACCGTCATCACGGTCGTCGGCAATCTTGTCGACGACCCCGAGCTGCGCTTCACCCCGTCCGGTGCGGCGGTCGCGAAGTTCCGCGTCGCGTCCACTCCCCGCACCTTCGACCGCCAGACGAACGAGTGGAAGGACGGCGAGAGCCTCTTCCTCACCTGCTCGGTCTGGCGTCAGGCGGCGGAGAACGTCGCCGAGTCGCTCCAGCGAGGCATGCGCGTCATCGTGCAGGGCCGGCTGAAGCAGCGGTCCTACGAGGACCGTGAGGGTGTCAAGCGCACGGTCTACGAACTGGACGTCGAGGAAGTCGGCGCCAGCCTGCGGAGCGCCACGGCCAAGGTCACCAAGACCGCCGGTGGTGGCGGCCGTGGTGGCCAGGGCGGTTACGGTGGCGGTGGCGGTGGCGGTGGCGGTGGCGGTGGCGGCGGCTGGGGCGGCGGCTCCGGCGGCGGCCAGCAGGGCGGCGCTCCCAACGACGACCCCTGGGCCTCCGGCGCTCCCGCCGGCGGCGGCAACCAGGGTGGCGGCGGCGGCGGTGGCGGTGGCGGCTACTCGGACGAGCCCCCCTTCTAAGGACCACAGGTCCTGAGAGCCAAGGGCTCGTATCCCCACTTCTTGATCACACAGGAGAAACATCATGGCGAAGCCGCCTGTGCGCAAGCCTAAGAAGAAGGTCTGCGCTTTCTGCAAGGACAAGGTCCAGTACGTGGACTACAAGGACACGAACATGCTGCGGAAGTTCATTTCCGACCGCGGCAAGATCCGTGCCCGCCGCGTTACCGGCAACTGCACGCAGCACCAGCGTGACGTCGCCACGGCCGTCAAGAACAGCCGTGAGATGGCGCTGCTGCCCTACACGTCCACCGCGCGCTAAGGGAAGGGTGACCGAAACATGAAGATCATCCTCACCCATGAGGTCTCCGGCCTCGGCGCTGCCGGCGACGTCGTCGACGTCAAGGACGGCTACGCTCGCAACTACCTGATCCCGCGGAAGTTCGCTATCCGCTGGACCAAGGGCGGCGAGAAGGACGTCGAGCAGATCCGTCGCGCTCGCAAGATCCACGAGATCCAGACCATCGAGCAGGCCAACCAGGTGAAGGCCCAGCTCGAGGGCGTCAAGGTCCGCCTGGCCGTGCGTGCCGGCGACGCCGGTCGCCTCTTCGGTTCCGTCACCCAGGCCGACATCGCTTCGGCGATCAAGGCTGCCGGTGGCCCCGAGGTCGACAAGCGCCGCATCGAGGTCTCCTCGGCCATCAAGACCCTGGGCGCCCACGCGACGTCCGTGCGTCTGCACCCCGAGGTTGCCGCCACGGTCAGCATCGAGGTTGTCGCTGCCTGACGCTGCGCTCGGTCTGAGCAGTAGCTGAAAGGGGCCGTACCCGTGAGGGTGCGGCCCCTTTGGTCTGCCCGGGGTGGCTGCGAGGGGCATGTTTCACGTGAAACATGACGGACGCGGTGTTTCACGTGAAACAGGCAGTGCGCCCCACAAGCGGCAGTGAGACAGAGACAGAGACAGCGATGGCGTACCGGTCAGCGCGTCGTGCCGTCAGCGCGTCGCGCCGGTCACGATCCAGCGGCCCGAGCGGGCGCGCAGCCACAGTGTGAGCATCCGCACGGTCATCATCAGTGTCATCGCTCCCCAGAGAGCCGTGAGCCCGCCGCCGAGTGCCGGGACGAGCAGCGCCACGGGGGTGAAGACCACGAGGGTCACGACCATCGCCCCCGCGAGGTACGGCCCGTCCCCGGCGCCCATGAGGACGCCGTCCAGGACGAAGACCACCCCGGAGATCGGCTGGGAGAGCGCGATGATGAGCAGCGCGGGCAGTGCGATGTCCTTCACGGCGGGATCGCTGGTGAACAGGGGGAGGAAGAGCGGCCGGGTGGCCACCACGAGCAGGCCCAGGACCACTCCGGTGGCGATGCCCCACTGGACCATCCGACGGCAGGCCTCACGGGCGCCGCCGGCGTCATCGGCACCGAGGTAGCGGCCGATGATGGCCTGTCCGGCGATGGCGATCGCGTCCAGCGCGAAGGCCAGCAGGCTCCACAGCGAGAGCACGATCTGGTGGGCGGCGATATCGGCGTCCCCCAGCCGGGCCGCGACCGCCGTGGCGATCATGAGGATGGCCCGCAGCGAGAGCGTCCGGACCAGCAGGGGTACGCCGGCCTGTGCGGAGGCCCGTATCCCGGCGGAGTCGGGGCGCAGAGATGCCCCGTGCCTGCGGGCTCCACGCACGACGACGGTCAGATAGACCGCCGCCATCCCGCACTGTGCGATGACCGTGCCCCAGGCGGAGCCGGCGATGCCCAGCCCGACGCCGTAGACGAGGAACACGTTGAGTCCGGCGTTGGCGACGAAGCCGGCGACGGCGACGTACAGCGGGGTCCGGGTGTTCTGGAGGCCGCGCAGGACGCCGGTGGCCGCGAGCACGACCAGCATCGCCGGGATGCCGAGCGAGGAGATCCGCAGATAGGTCGTCGCGTAGGGGGCCGCGGTGGCCGAGGCGCCGAAGACGTCCACGATGCCGGGTGCCAGCGGCAGCACGACGGCGATGACGGCGGCGCCGAGCAGCAGGGCCAGCCAGATGCCGTCCATGCCCTGGCGGATGGCCGCCGGGAGATCACCGGCGCCGACGCGGCGGGCGACGGCGGCCGTGGTGGCGTAGGCGAGGAAGACGAAGACGCTCACCGCGGTGGTGAGAAGGGCCGAGGCGACCCCGAGTCCGGCGAGCTGGGCGGTGCCGAGATGGCCGACGATCGCGCTGTCGGCCATGACGAAAAGCGGCTCGGCGACGAGTGCGCCGAAGGCCGGGACGGCCAGTGCGACGATCTCTCGGTCGTGGCGCCGCCGGGTGGCTTCGGGGATCGCGGGAGCCTGTGTCATGGGCGTCAATCTAATCGTCCACAGGTAATGGATGCAACCACGATCCGACCATTACTGCTTTGCTCACTGTCCGTGCTTTCGCGCACCGTTCGAAGCGATCTTGGTCCGACTGGGAAAGTTTTTCTTCTGCACAGCCGATGGATCGGAACGTCGCAGGTCAGGAGGTATTGCGGGGGAAGATCGAGGGCTTGTTCACAGCGCTGTCCACCGTGTCGTACACAGGTTTTGGCAGGTTCTCCACAGCATACGGGCCGTCGTCCACATGGCCTGTGGATAACCAGATTGGCTGACGGTGCCCGCGGGCCTACCGTGGTCCGGCGCCCGCTCCTTCTCACGGCCTCGGAAACCTCACAGAACCGACGCGTCCAGGACCGGAATGGGACGACCAGGTATGTCAGTGCCGTGCCGTACAAAAGAGGGCACGGCGAGGTCCGCCGGGCGGACGGGAGGAGGTGGCTCGGTGAGCATTTCCGAGCCCTTGGACGATCCGTGGGCCGAGACCGGTCCCAGTGATCGTCTGCCCGCCTCCCGCCGGCGGGGCGAGGGCGGCCGAGGCCGGGACGACCGGCACGACCGGGGCCGGGACGACAGCGACTGGGACGGCGGAGGCTCCACGTTCGAGCGGGTTCCCCCGCAGGACCTGGACGCCGAGCAGTCCGTGCTCGGCGGCATGCTGCTCTCCAAGGACGCCATCGCGGACGTCGTCGAGATCCTCAAGGGCCACGACTTCTACAAGCCCGCGCACGAGACGATCTACCAGGCGATCCTCGACGTCTACGCGAAGGGCGAGCCGGCCGACCCCATCACCATCGCCGCCGAGCTCACCAAGCGCGGCGAGATCAACAAGGTCGGCGGGGCCTCCTATCTGCACACCCTCGTCCAGACGGTGCCGACCGCGGCGAACGCCGAGTACTACGCGGAGATCGTCCACGAGCGGGCCGTACTGCGCCGCCTGGTCGAGGCCGGCACCCGCATCACGCAGATGGGATACGCGGCCGACGGCGACATCGACGAGATCGTCAACAGCGCCCAGGCCGAGATCTACGCGGTCACCGAGCAGCGGACCAGCGAGGACTACCTGCCGCTCGGCGACATCATGGAGGGCGCCCTCGACGAGATCGAGGCGATCGGCTCCCGTACCGGCGAGATGACCGGTGTGCCCACCGGCTTCACCGACCTGGACTCGCTCACCAACGGCCTGCACCCCGGTCAGATGATCGTCATCGCCGCGCGTCCCGCCATGGGCAAGTCGACCCTCGCGCTGGACTTCGCCCGGGCCGCGTCCATCAAGAACAACCTGCCCAGCGTCATCTTCTCGCTCGAAATGGGCCGCAACGAGATCGCGATGCGTCTGCTGTCCGCCGAGGCCCGGGTCGCCCTGCACCACATGCGCTCCGGCACGATGACCGACGAGGACTGGACCCGTCTCGCCCGCCGGATGCCGGACGTGTCGGCCGCGCCGCTCTACATCGACGACTCCCCGAACCTGTCGATGATGGAGATCCGTGCCAAGTGCCGGCGGCTCAAGCAGCGCAACGACATCAAGCTCGTGATCATCGACTACCTGCAGCTGATGCAGTCCGGCGGCAAGCGCTCCGAGAGCCGTCAGCAGGAGGTCTCGGACATGTCCCGAAACCTCAAGCTGCTGGCCAAGGAGCTGGAGGTCCCGGTGATCGCGCTCTCGCAGCTGAACCGTGGCCCCGAGCAGCGCACCGACAAGAAGCCGATGGTCTCCGACCTGCGTGAGTCCGGCTCCATCGAGCAGGACGCCGACATGGTCATCCTGCTGCACCGCGAGGACGCCTACGAGAAGGAGTCACCGCGCGCGGGCGAGGCGGACATCATCGTCGGCAAGCACCGAAACGGCCCGACGGCGACGATCACCGTGGCCTTCCAGGGCCACTACTCCCGCTTCGTGGACATGGCGCAGACCTGACCCGTGCCGTTGCCGGTCGCTCACCCGGCCTGTCCGTGGCCGGTGAACAGGCCGACGAGGCTGTGCGGGGCGGCGGTGCCGAAGAGGAGTTCGTGGAGGTGGTCGCCCTCGGCGGCGGCCGTGGCGCTGCGGGGGAACATCGCCCGCTCGAACCCGGCGAGCGCGGTCTCCGTGTCGTCGGGTGCGCGGCGAGCGCCTCGCCGAGTTCGGCGCCGTCGAGCATGGCGAGGTTGGCGCCCTCGCCGTTCGGCGCTGAGAGGTGGGCGGCGTCGCCGAGCAGGGTCACCCCCGGTACCCGTTCCCAGCGGTGCCCGGCGGGCAGGGAGTGGATGGGGCGCAGGACCGGCGGGGTGTCGGTGCCGGTGATCAGGGCGGTGAGTTCCGGTGCCCAGCCCTCGAACTCCGCGGCGATCCGCGCGGTCGCGGCCGCGGTGTCGGTGAAGTCGATGCCGGCGAACCAGTCCTGAGGCTCGGTCAGCGCCACGTAGGTGTGCAGCGTCCCGTCGTTCTCGCGGTGCGCCTGGATGCCCTTGCCCGGCGCGAGCGCGAAGAGCGACCCGCCGCCGACCGCCTTCGCGGCGGCCGGGTGCCGGGTGTCGCCGTCGAACAGGTAGGTCTCGACGTACGACCTGCCGGTGTACCGGGGAACGGCGGTGGACAGCAGCGGCCTCACGCGTGACCAGGCGCCGTCCGCGCCGACCAGCAGGCTCGTCTCGACGGTGCCGCCGTCGTCGAAGACCACCTCGTGGCGGCCCCCGCCGAGGGAGCGGGTGCCGCTGACCTTGCTGCCCCACCGGACGGTGCCGGCCGGGAGCGATTCGAGCAGGATCCGCCGCAGTTCGCCGCGCAGCACCTCGGGGCGGCCGCCGGTACCGTCGTCGGCCTCCTCGTACAGGACCGTGCCGTCCCGTCGGAGGACCCGTACCGCCTGGCGGCCTTCCAGGACGACGGCCCGGAACTCGTCCGTCAGACCGGCCGCCCGGAGGGCGAGCTGCCCGCTGTGGTCGTGGATGTCGAGCATGCCGCCCTGTGCCCGAGCCGCCGGTGAGGCGTCGGCCTCGTGGACGGTGGCCGGGATGCCGTGGACGTGCAGGACGCGCGCGAGCGTGAGGCCGCCGAGCCCGGCGCCGATGATCGTGACCGGAGCGGTCATGGTGCTTCCTTCCCGACCCTGGACCGCCGGGTGCCCGCCCGACGTCTGGAACGGTGTTCCAGGATAGCCAGGGTGGAACGCCGTTCCGGATCCTGTCAAGCTGGAACGTTGTTCCACGATGCCTGGAACGGCGGCACGGCAACCAAGGAGCGTCGTCCGGAACGGCGGTAGGAACCTCTCTCCCGCGAGCGCATCGTCGGCGCGGCCGCCGAACTCCTCGACGCCGTGGGCGAGAGCGGACTCACCTTCCACGCCCTGCCCGAAAGCCTCGCCACCGGTCCCGGAGCGAGCTACTGGCACGCCACGGGCAGGGCCGAACTCCCGTCGGCAGTCCGGCCGGCCGTGGGTCACCGCCGAAATGAACTCGACGCCGGTCCGCCCACCGGGTGGACTGGGCGCATGACGACATTCCAGGAAGAGCTGCTCCCCGCCACCCGGCGGGCGCTGCTGCGTCGGATCGCCGTGGCACAGGCCGAAGGACGGGCACCGTCCCTGGTGGCGGCGGTCGTGCGGGGCGGCCGAGCCGTCTGGCACGGGGCGCGGACCTCGGTGGACGAGCACGGGCCGGACGAGGACGTGCAGTACCGGATCGGCTCGATCACCAAGACGTTCACGGCCGTTCTGGTGCTCCGGCTGCGCGACGAAGGGCTGCTCGACCTCGGCGATCCGCTGGAGAAGCACCTGCCGGGAACCGGCGCGGGGGAGGCGACGATCGCCGAACTCCTCGCCCACACCGGCGGGCTGGCGGCTGAGTCGCCGGGCCCCTGGTGGGAGCGCACCCCGGGCTCACTGCGCCCGGAACTGAGCGACGTCCTCGGCGAACAGCCCCTCCTGCACCCCGTAGGCCGCCGCCACCACTACTCCAATCCCGGCTACACCCTGCTCGGCGCACTGGTCGAGGAAGTCCGCGGCGCCCCCTGGGAGGAGGTGCTCCGACGGGAGGTCCTCGACCCCCTGGGCCTCGACCGTACGAGCGCCCAGCCGCGGACGCCCCACGCGGGCGGCTGGGCGGTGCACCCCTGGGCCGACGCGATGCTCCCGGAGCCGCTGGAGGACCTGGGCCGGATGGCGGCGGCCGGACAGCTCTGGTCCACCACCGGCGATCTGGCACGGTTCGCCGTGTTCCTGGTGGCCGGCGACGACCGGGTGCTGAGCGCCGAGTCCGTGCGCGAGATGCGCACCCCGGCGGCGCCCGCCGAGCCCGCGGACGTCCTGGACGGTGCCACCTACGGCCTCGGCCTGCAGATCCAGCGCCGCGACGGCAGGCTGCTCGTCGGGCACTCCGGGTCGTTGCCCGGCTTCCTCGCCAACCTCACGATCAGCGTGGACGACGACGTGGCGGCCGTGGTGCTGGCGAACTGCACCTCCGGCCCGCTGCTGTCGGTCGTGGGCGCCGACCTCGTCCGGATCGTCGCGGAGGCCGAGCCGCGCATCCCCGAGCCCTGGCGTCCCCTGGCCCGGGTGGAGTCGTCCGTACTGGAGTTGGCGGGCCAGTGGTACTGGGGCACCCACGCCTTCGTCCTGCGGGTGACGGCCGACGGGCTGCTCTCACTGGGTCCGCTCGCCGGCACCGGCCGCCGGGCGCGCTTCCGGCCCGGCGGCGACGGCACCTGGACCGGCCTGGAGGGCTACTACGCGGGAGAGGTTCTACGGCCCGTACGGCGCCCGGACGGGGCCGTGAGCCATCTGGACCTCGGATCGTTCGTGTTCACGCGTCAGCCGTACGACGAGACGGCTCCCGTGCCCGGAGGCGTGGACCCCGAGGGGTGGCGGGGGATCGGCTGACGGACGACGTGTGTGGGGGTGTTTCACGTGAAACGCCCTCCGCCGTTCAGATCTCCAGCTTGAAGCCGACGTGCGAGGCGGTGAAGCCGAGCCGCTCGTAGAAGCGGTGGGCGTCGGTCCGGGAGCTGTCCGAGGTGAGCTGTACCAACTGGCAGCCCTGACGGCGGGATTCGTCGATCGCCCACTCGATGAACCGGGTGCCCAGCCCGCTGCCGCGCTCGTCGGCGTGGATCCGTACGGCCTCGATGATCGACCGGGTGGCACCACGCCGCGACAGCCCTGGAACGACCGTCAGCTGGAGCGTGCCGACGACGTGGCCCTCGCGCACGGCGACGACCAGGTGCTGGTGGGGATCGGCACTGAGCCGCTCCAGGGCGCTCAGATAGGGCGCCAGGTCGTCCGGTGACTCACGCCGGGCGCCCAGCGGGTCGTCGGCGAGCATGCCGACGATCGCCGGGATGTCCTCGGCGACCGCGGCGCGTATCTCAAGATCTCCCATGACCGCAGCCTAGGCGGGTACGTGCAGCGACTCCACGGCCCGGACCAGGGGAGCCAGCTCGGGCTTGCGGGCGGCCTCGTCGAGGGCCTCGCGCAGCGCCGTGTCGTTGGTGGGACGGGCCTCTTCGAGCAGCCGCAGCCCCGCCTCGGTGACGTTCGTGTAGATGCCCCGCCGGTCGGTCGGGCAGAGGTAGCGCTCCAGGAGGCTCCGGTCCTCCAGCCGGGTCACCAGCCGGGTGGTGGCGCTCTGGCTGAGCACGACCGCGTCGGCGACCTGCTTCATCTGCAGATGGCCGCCTTCGCCGTCGTGCTGCCGGCTGAGGACGTCGAGCAGTGAGTACTCGCGCACGCTCAGGTCGTGCTTCGCCTGAAGGGCGCGCTCGATGTGCGCCTCGATCCTCCCGTGCAGCAGGGAGAGGGCGCACCAGCCCTGGGAAAGGGCGGTGAGCGCGGGGTCCGTCGCTGTCATTGGCGTGTTCCTCCGTCCCGGAGCGGCTGGATCCAGGATAGAGCAGGCTCGCAATATCCATCGCTTGCATATAACCCGCGTCTGCAATTATTGTGAACGCACGCAAAGCGCACCTGCAATCATCTGGGAAGGGTTGTCACCCATGCCTCTCGCGCTTCTGGCCCTCGCGATCGGGGCCTTCGGAATCGGCACGACCGAGTTCGTGATCATGGGCTTGCTGCCCGAGGTCGCCGGTGACTTCGGGGTCTCCATTCCCACCGCCGGACTGCTCGTGACGGGCTACGCGCTGGGTGTGGTGATCGGCGCCCCGCTGATGACCGTCCTCGGCACCAAGGTCCCGCGCAAGCGGATGCTGATGCTGCTGATGGGCCTGTTCATCGCCGGCAACCTGCTGTCCGCCGCGGCCCCCACCTTCGCCGTCATGCTGACCGGCCGCGTGGTCGCCTCCCTCGCGCACGGCGCCTTCTTCGGCATCGGCTCGGTCGTGGCGGCCGAGCTGGTCGCCCCGAGCAAGAAGGCCGGGGCCATCGCGATGATGTTCACCGGTCTCACCGTGGCCAACGTGATCGGCGTCCCGCTCGGCACCCTGGTGGGCCAGCACGTCGGCTGGCGCGTCACCTTCGGCATCGTCGCCGCTCTCGGCGTCGTCGGCCTCGCCGGGATCGCCAGGCTGGTGCCCGAGCTGCCCAAGCCGGAGGGTGTGCACCTGCGGCACGAGCTGGCCGCGTTCAGGAACACCCAGGTCCTGCTCGCCATGGCGATGACCGTCCTCGGCTTCGGCGGGGTCTTCGCCGCCATCACCTACATCGCGCCGATGATGACCCAGGTCACCGGCTTCGCCGACGGCTCCGTCACCTGGCTGCTGGTCCTGTTCGGCCTCGGCATGGTCGGCGGCAACCTTGTCGGCGGCAGGTTCGCCGACCGCGCCCTGATGCCCATGCTCTACGTGTCCCTGGGTGCCCTGGCCGTCGTCCTCGCCGTCTTCACGCTCACCGCGCACAACAAGATCGCGGCTGCCGTGACCATCACCCTCATCGGCGCCCTGGGCTTCGCCACCGTCCCGCCGCTGCAGAAGCGCGTCCTGGACCAGGCGCACGGCGCCCCCACCCTGGCCTCGGCCGTGAACATCGGCGCCTTCAACCTCGGCAACGCCCTGTCCGCCTGGCTCGGCGGCATCGTGATCGCGGCCGGGTTCGGCTACACCTCCCCCAACTGGGTCGGCGCCGCCCTGGCCGCGGCCGCCCTCGTCCTCGCCTTCCTGTCGGCCGCGCTGGAGCGCCGTGACAGCACCAGGAGTGCCGTGGTGGCCGCCGGCACCCCCACCGGGCAGCGGGCCCCGGTCCACCACTGAGCCCCGCCCGGGACACCGGGCCGACCGGCCCCCGCCCCCGTCCCCACCGTCTCACCCCAGCGGTACCCAAGGAGAAACCCCTCATGAGCACCACCACCGTCGCCCCGCTGACCATCCAGGACGCCGAACTCCTGATCGCCGAGGCCCGCCACGCCGCCGAGGCCGCCGGGGTCACCGTCAGCGTCACCGTCCTGGACGCCGGAGGCCATCTGCTCGCCTTCCGGCGGGACGACCGGGCCGTGCTGATCTCCGGCGAGACCAGCACCCGCAAGGCCTACACCGCCCTCCAGCTGAACGCCCCCACCGCCGATCTCGTCGACGCCGTGCAGCCCGGCGGTCTCTTCCACACCCTGCCCACGGCACTCGACCGGCCGCTGCTGTTCATCGCGGGCGGTGTCCCCGTCCACCGGGACGGCCGGCTCGTCGGAGCCATCGGCGTCGGCGGCGGTGCGCCCGACCAGGACCACGGCTTCGCCACGGGCGCCGTCCAGGCACTCGCCTGACGAGCCCCCGGTCACCACAGGACTGGAACACCACGGGACTGGAACACAGGACCGGGAGACCGCAAGACCCGGAAACCAAGGGACCTGGAAACCACGCGACGCCGGCTCCAACGGGAGGAGCCGGCGTTCGCCGTCCGTACCGGGCGCCGGGTACCGGCAGCCCCGAAGCCTCAGCCCGCCGCCACCGTGAGGGGCGCGAACCGTCGCGTCCAGTCTCCCGGCAGCTCAGGGATGCCGTACGTCATGACCACGGTGTCGGCGACGGACGCCAGCCCGTGCTCCCTCGCCCACGCCAGCAGTTCCTCGTGCCGTGCGTCGATGTCCGTGCGGAGCGGCCGGTCGGTACGGGCGGCGAGCGAGGCGATCAGAGCCTTCGCCGTTTCCGTGTCCCGGGCGATCAGCGGGCCGACGACATGGGTGTCCATGTTGGGCCAGGCGGCCGCGTACCCGATGATCCGGCCGTCCTCCACCGCGACCCGCAGCAGGTCGGAGAAGGCGGGGAGCCGCGTGATCACGAGGGTGCGGTCGACCCCGAACACCTCCTCGTCCAACCGGAGGACGGAGCCGAGATCCTCGGCGGTGGCCGCCCGTGTGTCCACCCGGGCCTCCGGCCCGCCCGGCGTGAATAGCCCGGTCACCCGCTCCGCGCGTCCCACGGCCTTGAACCCCAGTTCCTCGTAGAGCGGGCGGCCGTTCGATGTCGCGTACAGCGTCAGGGGAGTCGTGCCCATCACCGAGACCACATGCCGTATCAACCGGCGTCCGATCCCCTGGCGGGCGTGCCGTTCGGCGACCAGGGCCATGCCGATGGCGCCGAGGTCCGGACGCTCGCTCGGGCCGTACTCCGTGACGACGCAGGCGGCGACCAGGCCTCCGCCGGGGTCGTCGATGCCGTAGCCCTTTCCCGCGGTGAGCAGCAGGCGCCACTTGTGTTCCTCGCGCGGCCACCCCCGGTCCTCGGACAGGTCGGCGCAGGCGCTGAGATCGCGGGGGGTCAGCCGGCGAATGGGCAGATGGGCGACGGAAGGAGTTGACACGCAGGTCAGGCTGTCCGACCGGCGCCCTCGGCGTCCACCTGTTTCGGGGCGCACGCACGTTCTTTTGGCCAGGCCGTAGCCGTAGCAACAGCCCCTGGACAGACGGGGGACGTTTCACGTGAAACATCGCCACACGGCCGTCGTTCATGACGCTCGCGAGGGGCCCTGCCCGCTCCCCGTTAGCCTCGGGCCCATGGCGAGACTTCATCTCTTCGACCTCGACGGCACGTTGCTGCACGGGACCTCCGCACCCGTCGAGATCTCCCGCCAACTCGGCCTGGAGGCCGAGGCGGTGGAGCTTGACCGGTTGATCTCGGCGGGCCGCATAGACCCGCCGGAGTACGCGCTGCGGGCGCACGCCCTGTGGGCCGAGCTGACCGACGCCCATGTGACCGCCGCCTTCGACGGGGCGCCCTGGCTGGCCCGGATCCGGGACGTGTGGGCCGAGATCAGGGGATCGGGCGAGTACTGCGCGGTGATCTCGCTCTCACCCTCGTTCTTCGTGGAGCGGCTGCTGGACTGGGGAGCCCACGCGGCCTTCGGCTCACGCTTCCCGGCGGTGCCGTTCGCCGAGCCGGTGGATCCGGCGGGAGTCCTCAGTGCCCCGGCCAAGGTGACCATCGCGGACCGGCTCTGTGAGCGGTTCGGGGTCGGCCGGGCGGACTGCGTCGCCTACGGCGACTCGATGTCGGACAGGGATCTGTTCGCCGTGGTCCCGGTGTCCGTCGCGGTCAACGCGGACGGACATCTCGCCGGTCTCGCGACGTACTCCTACACGGGGCGGGATCTGTGGGATGCCTACGAATTGACGCGAGGCGTCCGGTAGTTGGGGGAATCACTGGTTCGTCCGTTGCCTGAACGGTGGGGGAGACAGGGGGGACTTGTGTGCCGGGCGTCGGCCGGTAGGGTCGACTCCGGTTCACCTCCGGGGCGAGACGCTCCGGCGGGTGTGACTGCGGCCCATGTCACACTCTCGCCTTACTTGTCCGCACACGAGGGCAGCGCGGGTTCAATGTGGCCCTGTCGGCCATGGGCCCGACCGGGAAGAGCTAGCCGTCAACGGGGGAAAGCAAGCACCTTCCGAGCGAGGAAGTGCGCAGACCGACCGAAAGATGTTCGAGGCGAGGCACACCATGGACGCTCCGACCACCACGTCGGCGGGCAACGACGGGGCCGGCGGGGGCAGCTGGTTCACGCCCCCGGCCAAGCCCCCGGTCGAGTCTTCCGCCGAGCCTCCGTTCGTGGGGCCGGGTGGTGCGCAGGGGGCGCCCCAGGGCCCGCGTCCCGTGCCCGCAGACCCCTTGGGGCGAATAGGGGCACCGGAGGAGCGGTCCCGTCTCCAGCAGGGCGTCCAGGCCCCGTCCGCCCAGGGGTACGCGGCGGTCGGCCCCTACGTCTCCGGACCCGCGACCGGCGCTCCCGCCCCCGAACAGCGCGTCCCCTCCCAGCGCGGCGCCCAGGCGCTCCAGGACGCCTCCCCGGACGCCCTCCGTATCCGCGGCACCATGGCCGAAGTCGGTTCGGTCGCCGACAAGGTCACCTCGTACTTCTACGCACTGCTCTTCGTGCGCCACCCCGAACTGCGCTCGCTGTTCCCGGCCGCCATGGACACCCAGCGGGACCGGCTGCTCAAGGCGCTGCTCACCGCCGCCGAGCACATCGACAACACGCCCGTGCTGGTCGACTACCTCCGGAACCTGGGCCGCGGCCACCGCAAGTACGGCACCCGGCCCGAGCACTACCCGGCCGTCGGCGAGTGCCTCATCGGCGCGCTGAGCAAGTACGCCTCGGCCGTCTGGGACCCGGAGACGGAGGCGGCCTGGGTGCGGGCGTACACGACGATGTCCCAGGTGATGATCGACGCGGCCGCGGCCGACGAACTGCGCGCTCCGGCCTGGTGGCACGCGGAGGTCGTCGCCCACGACCTCAGGACCACGGACATCGCCGTGCTCACGGTCCGCCCGGACCAGCCGTACCCCTTCCTGGCCGGGCAGTACACGAGCCTGGAGACCCCCTGGTGGCCGCGGGTCTGGCGGCACTACTCGTTCGCCTCCGCGCCGCGCTCCGACGGTCTGCTGACCTTCCACGTGAAGGCCGTGCCGGCGGGCTGGGTCTCCAACGCGCTCGTGCACCGCGCCCGCCCCGGTGACGTCATCCGCCTCGGTCCGCCCGGCGGCTCGATGACCATCGACCACACGAGGGACAGCGGACTGCTCTGCCTGGGCGGCGGCACCGGGATCGCGCCCATCAAGGCGCTGGTCGAGGACCTCGCCGAGCGTGGCTCCCGCCGCCCGGTCGAGGTGTTCTACGGCGCGCGCACGGATCACGACCTGTACGAGATCGACACGCTCCTCCGGCTCAAGCAGAGCCACCCCTGGCTCGAGATCCGCACGGTCGTCGACCAGCAGGCGCACCTCCAGCTCCCCGACGCCATCCGCTCCTACGGGCCCTGGGCCGGGTACGACGCCTACCTCTCGGGCCCGCCCGGCATGATCCGCAACGGCGTCCACGCGCTGCGGGCCGTCGGCATCCAGGCGCACCGGATTCGGCACGACTCGGTCGAGGAACTGGTCGTCGTCGGCGAGTGACCCGTCACCCCAGGTCGGGGGCGTGCATGGCCCGTACGCCCTCGATGTTGCCGTCGAGGTAGTGCCGCAGGGACAGCGGCACGAGGTGCACGGAGGCGATGCCGACACGGGTGAAGGGGACGCGCACGATCTCGTACTCGCCCGTCGGTTCCTCGATCTCCGGGCCGTGCCGCAGGGCCGGGTCCATGGACTCCAGTCTGCAGACGAAGAAGTGCTGCACCTTCACACCGGTCGCGCTGCCGCTCTCGCCGATGTGCTCGACGGTGTCCACGAAGCAGGGCACCACGTCGGTGATCTTGGCGCCGAGCTCCTCGTGCACCTCGCGGTGCAGGGCGTCGACGACGGTCGTGTCCTCCGGCTCGACCCCGCCACCGGGCGTCACCCAGTACGGATCGACACCGGGCTTGGTGCGCTTGATCAGGATCAGGTCGTCGCCGTCCAGGAGGACGGCACGGGCGGTGCGCTTGACCACGGGTCGGACGGTCATGGGAGAAATGTGGCCCAGCCGGTTCCACGTGAAACATCCAGGGGCGCCGCCGTACGGCCGGACCGGGCGAACCCGGACAACCTCGCTCAGCCCCAGCCCACGGCCGCGTGCCGGAGCCATTCGTGTGCCCGCGCCACGTGCGGCATGGCGAGCGTGCCGGTACGCACCACCAGGAAGTACGTCCGCAGCGGGGGCACCGCGGGATCGTGCAGCGCCACGACCTCACCGCGCTCCAGCGCGGCCGTGCACAGATAGCGGGGCAGGACGGCCAGGCCGGCGCCCGCGACCGCGCAGGCGAGCACCGCGCGGAGATCGGGTACGACGACCGTGCCCGAGGCGGCCGGGCGCGCGTCGAAGACGGAGCCCCAGTAGCGCGAGACGAACGGCAGCGACTCGTGCACCTCGACGAGCGGCAGGTTGTCCAGCACGGACGCGCCCTTGCCGTGCACGGTCCCGGCACCGATCTCCTCGGCCCAGCGCGGAGCGGCGACCAGCACATGCTCCTCGTCGCACAGCGCGGTCGCGGTGAGCAGGGCGCCGCGCGGTTGGGCGGTGCTGATGGCCAGGTCGTGGTGTCCGGCGGAGAGTCCCTCCAGGGTCTCCTCGGCGGTCCCGAACGAGGCGCGCATCGCGAAGCCCTGGCCGTCGTCGCCGGCCAGCTCCATGAGGGCGGGCAGGGCGCGCTCGGCGGTGAACTCGGGCGGCCCGGCGAGATGCAGGGTCCGCACCGAGGAGTCGTCGTCGATACCGCGCTCCGCTATCTCCACGAGGGCGTCGAGGTGCGGGGCGGCCTTGTGGGCGAGTTCGTCGCCGATGGTCGTGGGAGTCACCCCGCGGGCCTGCCGCAGGAAGAGCGGGCGGCCCAGCTGCTTCTCCAGGGTGCGGATCTGGGAGGTCACGGCCGGCTGTGAGAGGCCGAGCAGGGCGGCGGCGCGGGTGAAGGAGCCGGCCCGGTGCACGGTCACGAAGGTGCGCAGCAAGGCCAGATCCATCGCATGCCCTTTCCTTCGCCCTGCCCCTTTCCGGCCGCCGTGGGCAGGTTCCCAACTATAAATAAGTCGATAGGCCTCTGTCGCTACAGTGATTGGACACTGACGCAGAGTCAACTAGCCTTGGTCGCGCGGTTCTTGGCGCGCGAGAACCGGGACGGTCCGAGCCACGAGGGGGGAGGCTCGGACCGTCCGTTATGCGTAGCCGGGCCCGTGGGGACGTCCGTAATCCGGTCACCGGTGCGATGCGTCGAGCGCGCGGAGCACGTCGGCCACCAGATCCTCGGGATCCTCGGCCCCGACCGACAGCCGGACGAAGCCCTCCGGCACGTCGTCCCCGCCCCAGCGGCGCCGCCGCTCGGCCGTGGAGCGCACCCCGCCGAAGCTCGTCGCGTCGTCGACCAGCCGCAGGGTCTCCAGGAAGCGCTCGGCACGCGCGCGTGAGGACAGTACGAAGGAGATCACCGAGCCGTAGCGGCGCATCTGCTGCGAGGCGATCTTGTGCGCGGGGTCGTCGGGCAGCCCGGGGTAGCGCAGCCCGGTCACCTCGGGCCGCTCGCGCAGCGCCTGGGCGAGCAGCAGGGCGGTCGCGTTCTGCCGGTCCACCCGCAGTTGGAGGGTGGCCAGGGAGCGGTGGGCCAGCCAGGCCTCCATGGGGCCGGCGATCGCCCCGACGATCTTGCGCCAGCGGCGTACGGCGGCCATGGCCTCGGTGTCGCGGCCGGCGACGTATCCCAGCAGGACGTCCCCGTGCCCGGTGAGCTGCTTGGTCCCGCTGGCCACGGAGAAGTCGGCGCCCAGCGCCAGCGGCCGCTGGCCGAGCGGGGTGGCGAGGGTGTTGTCGACGGCGACCAGGGCGCCACCCGCGTGTGCCGCCTCGACGAGCCGCCGGATGTCGCACACGTCGAGCCCGGGGTTGCACGGCGACTCGATCAGCAGCAGCCTGGCCCCGTCCAGCACGTCGAGCTGGGCGTCGCCCCCGGTCGGCGCGGTGCGCACCTCGATGCCGTACGCCTCCAGCTGGGCGCGGATCAGGGGCAGCACCTGGTATCCGTCGGACGGCAGCACGACCGCGTCCCCGGCGCGCAGCTGGGAGAAGAGCACCGCGGAGATGGCGGCCACCCCGGAGGCGAACACGAGCGTGCCGATGTCCTCGCCGGGCGCCTCCAGCTCGCCGATGGCCCGCTCCAGGTGGCTCCAGGTCGGGTTCTCGTCGCGTCCGTAGGCGTACGGACCGCTGACCTCGCCGGGCAGATGGAAGTGCGCGGCGAACACCGGCCCGGGCAGGGTCGGCTCGTTCTTGACCGGCTCGGGCAGCCCCGCGCGCACCGCGCGTGTGCCCTCGCCCATGGCCGCCTCGCTCATGCCGTCGTTCCCTCCAGCTCGTCCCGTACCGCGGCGAGCAGCCCCTCGCTCGCCGCCTCCACCATCTCAAGGCACTCCTCGAAGCCGTCCAGACCGCCGTAGTACGGATCCGGTACGTCGAGGTCGTCGCCCGCGGCCGGGTCGAACGAGCGCAGCAGGCGCACCTTGCGCGCGTCCTCCTCGGTGGGTGCGAGGCGGCGCAGGGCCTTGAGGTGGCCCGAGTCGAGCGCGATCACCAGGTCGAGACCGGCGAACCAGGACGCCTGGAACCGGCGGGCGGTGTGGCCGCCTTCGTAGCCGTGCTCCTCCAGGACGCGGACGGTGCGGGGGTCGGCGCCGTCCCCCTCGTGCCAGCCGTCGGTGCCGGCGCTGTCGGCCTCGACCCGGTCGTCGAGGCCGGCCTCGGCCGCACGGGCCCGGAAGACGGACTCGGCCATCGGAGAACGGCAGATGTTGCCCGTGCAGACGAAACAGACGCGGTAGGTCATCGGGTGCTCAGTCCCCGTCGGGGAGGACCATGTTCAGGGCCCAGGACACGATCGAGATGATCAGGCCGCCCAGTACGGCCGTCCAGAACCCGTCCACGTGGAAGCTCAGGTCCAGCTTGTCGCACACCCAGGACGTCAGCAGCAGCATGAGCGCGTTGACCACCAGGGTGATCAGGCCGAGCGTCAGGATGAACAGCGGGAAGGTCAGCACCTTCACGATCGGCTTGACCAGGACGTTCACCAGGCCGAAGACCAGGGCGACCAGGATGAGTGTCCAGACCTTCTTGGGCGTGCTGTCACCGGTCAGGGTGATCTTGTCGAGCAGCCACACGGCGACCGCCAGGGCGCCCGCGTTGGCGATCGTCTTGACTACGAAATTCTTCATGTGTCTGATCGTGGCAGAAGAGATCGGATGCAAATAGTGAGGCGAGGGCGACAACGGCGATGAAGGCATTCCGGCTGGACGAACTGGAGGCGGAGCGCGCCGCCAACGACGGTGCCTACCTGCAGTTCCTGCGGGAGCGGAACATGTCGGTCGGCCTCTACGCCCTGAACGCGGGTGATCAGGATCCGCAGAACCCGCACAGCCAGGACGAGGTCTACTTCGTCGTCAGCGGCCGGGCGGCGATCACCGTCGGCACGGAGACCACCCAGGTGGCGCGGGGCAGCGTGGTCTACGTGCCGGCCGGAGTGGCCCACAAGTTCCACCACATCAGCGAGGATCTGCGGGTTCTGGTCGTCTTCTCTCCCCCCGAGGCCTGACCCCGGCCCTCGGGGTTCCCTAGGGGAAGGGTCAGGGGAGGACAAGGGATCGTGGGCCCCCACCCGTCCCCGCGCGGCCCTAGCATCGGGTGCAGGACATCGACAACTGGTCGAGACGCGAGGGAAAGCAGAGGACGAGGGCCATGCGAGAGATCTTCACGGGACTGCCGTGGTGGGTGAAGTGGATCGCGGTGCCGGTCATCGCCCTGGTCGTGTTCGGCGGTCTGATCACGGCCGTGATCAGCTGGGTGGTGTTCCTGCTCTTCAAGCTGCTGATCTTCGTGGCGCTGGTCGGCGGCCTGATCTACATCGTGCGGAAGTTCATGTCGAACTCCTCGTCGAAGAGCGACTGGTGAGTGTCGTGGGAACCGGCGGCCGGTAACAGGAAACGCCGGTTCGCTCGGGGGAGGGAAGTTTCCCTCAGAGGCCGACCGGGAGCGGCGACGGACGGTTAGAGTCTCTGACCCCCTCGCGCTCCGGGAGTAACCTTTGGCCACGGTTGACGCCATCCCCCCACCCACGGTCGGCACCGCACCCGCCGGATCCCACGCACCCCCCGCCCAACGCAGCACCGGCACACCGCCCGTGCAGCGGCCGGCCACCGCGGCCGGCCCCGGGCAGCCGCACCCGGCCACCCTCATCGGCTCCGTGCAGCGCGCGATGCGGCTGCTGGAATGCGTCGCCGGACATGAACACGGCGCCCCCGCCAAACAACTGGCCCGCGAGACCGGCCTCGCCCTGCCCACCGCCTACCACCTGCTGCGCACCCTGGTCCACGAGGGCTATCTGCGCCGCGACAAGGGGCTGTTCTTCCTCGGCGAAGCGGCGGAGCGGCTCGGCAGCAGCGGAGCGCGGCAGAAACGTCGCGGCGCGGTGGCCGACACCCTCGCCCACTGGCGCGATTCGATCGGTGTCCCCGTGTACTACGCGATGTACCGGGAGGGCGAGATCGAGATCATGTGCGTTTCCGACTCCCCCGGCATCCCGGCGGTCGAGGAGTGGGCCGACTTCCGCGAGACCGGGCACGCGCACGCGATCGGCCAGTGCCTGCTCTCCCAGCTGGACGAGGACGCCCGCCGCGACCATCTGGACCGCTATCCCGCGCAGACCCTCACCCGGTACACGGTCCGGGACAGCCACACGGTGCTGCGGCGGCTGGCGCGGACGCGCCGGATGGAGCCGGTGGTGGAGCGCCAGGAGTACGCGCTGGGCACGGTGTGCGCGGCGGTCCCCATCACCGTCGGCACCACGGCGGCCACGCTGGCCATCTCCCTCCCCCTCCACCAGGCCGACCGGCTGCTGCCCGCCGCACGGCGCTTGCAGGACGAGGTCGGACGGCATCTGGGGGCACTGGCGATCTCTATCAGTATCTGAAAACTCACTCCTTGTGATCTGCCGTGTACTTTCAGCAAGATTTGACCACTATCAAAGGGATAAAACCCGGCCAGTCGGTGTCATATGACGGGGTAGGCGATGCGCGAGTCCGTACAAGCTGAAGTCATGATGAGCTTTCTCGTCTCGGAGGAGCTCTCCTTCCGCATCCCCGTGGAGTTGCGCTACGAGACCTGTGATCCGTATGCCGTCCGGCTCACCTTCCACCTGCCCGGGGACGCGCCGGTGACCTGGGTCTTCGGCCGGGAGCTGCTGATCGACGGGGTGGGCCGGCCGTGCGGGGAGGGCGATGTGCACATCGCGCCCGCCGATTCCGAGGTGCTGGGCGAGGTGCTGATCCGCCTTCAGGTCGGTGGCGACCAGGCGGTGTTCCGCTCCTCGGCGCCGCCGCTGGTGGCCTTCCTGGACCGTACGGACAAGCTGGTGCCGCTCGGCCAGGAGGGCGCGCTCGCCGACTTCGACGCACACCTCGACGAGGCTCTGGACCGCATCCTGGCCGAGGAGCAGAGCGCCGGCTGAAGCGGGTCGCGGCACGGTGCGGGAGCCGCTCCACCGAGCCGTCGCAGGACGCGCAGGAACGCTTCTGTGCGCGGGCAGAAGGCGGAACGATTCTCCCGCCACGAGGCCGACGGCCCTCGGACCGCCGCCCGGGACGCCAGCGATGTCTCAGGCCCCGGCCGCCCTCACCGCTTCCGGCGCCGCCCCCGACCGGCGCGCGCCGGAGCCGGCACGGTCTCCAGGAGTGCGGGCTCCGTGCCCGGCCGGTCGGCCGACACCACCAGGGCCGCGAGCAGCGTGGTGACCGGCACCGAGGCGACCAGGCCGATCGAGCCGACCAGCGTGCGCACGATCTCCTCGGCCACCAGCTCGCTGTTGGCGACCGTCGACACACTGCTCTGCGCGATCGAGAAGAGCAGCAGCAGCGGCAGCGCGGCGCCCGCGTAGGCCAGCACGAGGGTGTTGACGACCGAGGCGATGTGATCGCGGCCGATGCGGATGCCCGCCCGGTACAGCCCGCGCCAGCCCATCGTCGGGTTGGCCTCGTGCAGCTCCCACACGGCCGAGGTCTGGGTCACCGTCACATCGTCGAGAACGCCCAGCGAACCGATGATGACGCCGGCCAGCAGCAGACCGCTCATGTCGATCGACGGGTACAGCCCGTGGATCAGGCCGGTGTTGTCGTCCGTGTTGCCGGTGAGCGCGGCCCAGTCGATGAACTCCGAGCCGAGCAGGCCGATCAGGCAGAGCGAGACCAGCGTGCCGAGCACCGCCACCGAGGTCCGGGCCGACAGCCCGTGGCACATGTACAGGGCGATCAGCATGATGGCACTCGACCCGACGACCGCCACCAGCAGCGGGTTCGAGCCCTGAAGGATCGCCGGCAGGATGAACAGGGTCAGCACCAGGAAGCTGACGGCCAGCGCGACCAGCGCCATCACACCGCGCAGCCGGCCCACCACCACGACGGCGAGCGCGAAGATCCCGGCCAGCAGCGCCATCGGGAACTTCCGGTTCACGTCGGTGACCGAGTACTGCAGGTCCTTGGGCGCCGAGGGCTCGTACGCGACGACGACCTTCTCGCCCTCGTGCAGCTGCCGGGACTGGTCGGGCTGCACGATCTCGGTGAACGTACGGCCCTTGTCCTTGCCGGTGTCGACGCGGATCGTGGCCTTCTTGCAGGTGCCGTCCTCCTCCTGCTTCGCGGAGCTGCCCTCGGCGGTGGAGGTGTCGCCGGTCGAACCGCCCCCGGAGGCGTTGACCGACTTGCAGCTGACCGAGACGACCTTGGCGACCGTCGCCTGCTGCGTCTGGCGGTCGAAGCCGACACCGGTGCGCTCGTGAGCCGGGGCCCCGCCGGGCCACAGCACCGCCATGCCGACCACGACCGCGGCGGCGAAGGGGATGAGGATCGCCGCGATGACCTTGCGCAGATGCTTCGAGACGGGCGCGGCGGGTCCGTGGCTGTGACTGTGTCCGTGCGAGTGCCCCTGCCCGCCGCCCGGGCCGCCCTGTCCCTGGCCGTGGTGGGCGTGGTCGTGATGGGCGTGGCTCTGGTCGTGCCCGGGGCCGTGATCGTGCTCCTGGCCGGGGCCGGGGCCATGTCCGGCGGCGTGATCGTGCCCGTCGCCGGCACCGTGGCCTCCGTGGCCCGGTCCGACGCCCTGTCGGGCGCCGTTGCCGCGCCGTGGGTCCGGGGGCGGGTAGGGAGGCTGCTGTGTCGTGGTCACCGACCGATCATCGCAAGAACGGCAGGGGCCCCCTGTTCACCGCGCCCGAATTGACGCTAGCGTGGAGGCACCTTTGCACACGCGGGAGCTCGGAGCACCGGGCTGAGAGGGCGCTGACCTCCGTATTCGCGATGTTTCACGTGGAACGAGTGATGTTTCACATGAAACGCCGTCCGACGGAAGCCGCTGCGTCGACCGCCGAACCTGTTACCGGGTAATGCCGGCGTAGGGAGTAGGTCTCATGACCAACAAGGACGTACGCACGCCTGCCTTCAGTCAGGACGAAACGCCCGTTTCGGGTGGCCAGTCCCAGGAGGCCGGGAAGTCCATCGGCTGGCACAAGGGGTATGTCGAGGGCACGCGCCCCGACCTGCGGGTGCCGGTCCGTCAGGTGCATCTGACCAACGGGCAGTCGGTCACGCTCTACGACACCTCCGGGCCGTACACCGATCCGTTCGTCGAGACCGACGTCCGCAGGGGGCTTCCGCCGTTGCGGGAGAGCTGGATCATCGCCCGCGGTGACACCGCGGAGTACCCGGGCCGGCCCGTGCGCCCCGAGGACGACGGGATCAAGCACACCTCGCCGCGCGGCGGCCTGCGCAACCTGGACGCGGTCTTCCCGGGCCGTCCGCGCCAGCCGCGCCGCAGCCGGGACGGTGGGGCGGTCACCCAGCTCGCGTACGCCCGCCGGGGCGAGATCACCCCCGAGATGGAGTACGTGGCCATCCGGGAGAACGTCTCCCCCGAGGTCGTCCGCGAGGAGATCGCGGCGGGCCGGGCGGTGCTGCCGGCGAACGTCAACCACCCGGAGATCGAGCCGATGATCATCGGCAAGCGGTTCCTGGTGAAGGTCAACGCCAACATCGGCAACTCCGCGGTGACCTCCTCCATCGAGGAGGAGGTGGAGAAGATGACCTGGGCGACCCGTTGGGGCGCCGACACGGTCATGGACCTGTCCACCGGCCGCAACATCCACACCACCCGCGAATGGGTGCTGCGCAACTCCCCCGTCCCCATCGGCACGGTGCCGCTCTATCAGGCGCTGGAGAAGGTCGACGGCAGGGCCGAGGAACTGACCTGGGAGATCTACAAGGACACGGTCGTCGAGCAGGCCGAGCAGGGCGTGGACTACATGACCGTCCACGCGGGTGTCCGCCTGCCGTTCGTGCCGCTCACCGCGAACCGCAAGACCGGCATCGTCTCGCGCGGCGGCTCGATCATGGCGGCCTGGTGTCTCGCGCACCACAAGGAATCGTTCCTGTACGAGAACTTCGAGGAACTCTGCGAGATCCTCGCCGCCTACGACGTCACCTACTCGCTGGGCGACGGCCTGCGCCCCGGCTCCATCGCGGACGCCAACGACGAGGCGCAGTTCGCGGAGCTCCGGACGCTCGGGGAACTCAACCGGATCGCGAAGCGTTTTGATGTTCAGACCATGATCGAGGGCCCGGGCCATGTCCCGATGCACAAGATCAAGGAGAACATCGACCTTCAGCAGGAGATCTGCGATGAAGCTCCGTTCTATACGCTCGGCCCGCTGACCACGGACGTCGCACCGGCGTACGACCACATCACCTCCGGTATCGGCGCCGCGATGATTGCCTGGTGGGGCACGGCGATGCTTTGCTACGTGACCCCCAAGGAACACCTGGGCCTGCCCAACCGGGACGACGTCAAGACCGGTGTCATCACCTACAAGATCGCCGCCCACGCGGCGGACCTCGCCAAGGGCCACCCGGGCGCCCAGGAGTGGGACGACGCCCTGTCCGACGCCCGCTTCGAGTTCCGCTGGGAGGACCAGTTCAACCTCGCCCTGGACCCGGACACGGCCCGCGAGTTCCACGACGAGACCCTGCCGGCGGAGCCGGCCAAGACGGCCCATTTCTGCTCGATGTGCGGCCCGAAGTTCTGCTCGATGAAGATCTCCCAGGACATCCGTCGTGAACACGGCGGCAGCCGGGCCGAGGTCGAGGAGGGGATGGCGCAGAAGTCCAGGGAGTTCGCAGCCGCGGGCAACCGCGTGTACCTGCCGCTCGCGGACTGACCGTGGGCGGGTTGCCGGGGATGCGGCCTGCGCCCCCGGGGTGGGGGCGCAAGCCGGGTTATTCCGGCTGGTGTTCCGGGCCTCCGTAGTCCGGGCTGGTGTAGTCCGGGCTCGTGAAGCTCGGCCGGGTGGCCGGTGCGGTGCCGTCGTCGGTGCTGAAACCCGGGCGGCCGTACCCGAGCCGCGGCATCCGGTTGACCGGTGCCGACGGCGCCGTGTCGCGCAGCGGGGCGGGACCGGGTTCGGTGGCCAGCGCTTCCTGGAGGAAGGGCAGGATGCCGCGCTCCAGCAGGGCGTCGCGCCAGGCCTCCCGGGCCCTGGCCACCTCCCCGCCGGGCTCGCCGTAGGCCCCGGACTCCAGCGAGGGGCTGTTGCGCAGTGCGGTGAGCAACAGGCCTGCCCCGGCCACCAGAATGGCGGCCGCGGTCATCGCGCCGAACACCCAGCCGGCGGTGAGCATGGTCTGGGCGAACGCCGGTGCCGGGTCCAGCATCTTCAGGACGTAGCCGACGAGCAGGAAGATCGCCGCGGCTGTTCCGGCGAGCACGGGCGCCAGGACCGCGACGACGGCGACGGCGCCCGCGCCGGTGGTCTCGGCGGCCTCGCCGAGGGTGGTGGCGAGCCCCATGGCGCCGCCCACGGCCGGCTCCCCCGAGCCGGACTCCTGGGCGGTGGCCGGGGTGGACCGCGCAGGATTGCGCAGTTCCTCGCGGACCTTCACGTAGTGCTGGTACTCGGTCGCCGCGGCCGCCGCTATCAGCGCGGTGGCGTTGAGCGCCATGGTGCGCAGCTGTTCGGTGTTCAGACGCTGACCGGTGGCGGCCAGCTCGGGACGGTAAGGGGCGGAGCGCAGCGCCTCATCGAGGATCCGCTCGTATTCCTGGCGGTCCTCGCTGTGCAGGTGCTGCGGAACGCTGTTCATGTGCATCCCCCGATGCTCCGTAGGGCTTGGGGCTCGCACGCCGGCGAGCCGTCGGGCAGAAACGGAGGGGAGCCTGCTACGGATAAACCGATGGTAGAGCCGTTACGGCACGCGGTGACAGGGGGTTGCCGGAAATTGGGGGTTGCCCGCGTGTGACCCCGAAGGGATAGAACAGCGCGCCGAACGCTCAGATGTCCAGCGGAAGTTGCCTCACCAGCAGCTTTCCGGCCATGGTCACTCCGCCGTCCATCGCGATGGCGAGTCCCTCCGCGTAGACGTGCGGCCCCTCGACGACGGGACCGCTGCCCTCCTCGGCCTCCTCGGAGCCGACTTCGCCCAGCAGATAGGGAATCGGGCTGTGCCCGTGAACGATGCGGGTACCGCCGTACGTATCGAGGAGGGAACGGACGGCGTCTGCACCACCCTCGTCGCGGAAGGAGAACCGCTTGGTGAACTTACGGAACAGGTCCCAGACCTCGTCCGCGTCGTTACGGGTGATGGTCTCGCGGACGGTGTCGTTGACCGCCTCGATCGAGTCGCCGTAGTCGAGGTAGGCGGTGGTGTCGGAGTGGACCAGCAGGTAGCCGTCGACCCCCTCGACGGCGTCCAGACGGGACATCCACTGGAGGTGGTGGTCCTGGAGGCGGTCCATGTCGGTCTTCTGGCCGCCGTTGAGCAGCCAGGCGGCCTGGAAGGTGGCGGTGCCCGCGCCGGAGTTGACGGGGGTGTCCCCGAACCGCTTCGCGCCGAGCAGCAGCAGCTCGTGGTTGCCCATGAGCGCCTTGCAGTAGCCGCCCGCCGCGGCCGCCTCGGCGGACAGCCGCATCACCAGGTCGATGACGCCGATGCCGTCCGGGCCCCGGTCGGTGAAGTCGCCGAGGAACCAGAGCCGGGCGTTGCCCGCGCACCAGTTGCCCTCGGCGTCGACCAGGCCCTGCTCGCGCAGGGCGGTGACCAGCTCGTCGTAGTAGCCGTGCACGTCCCCGACCACGTACAGCGGGCCGGGGCCCTCCGCGGGCTGCGCGGCGGGGGCGGCGGCCGTCTCGACGGGCAGCCGGAGCGTGTCACCGGCCTGGATGACGGGCAGGTCGCGCTGGGTCGGCGTGTACCCGTCGGGATAGTCCTCGGGGTACGCCTCGTCGAGCGGCGGGACGGCGTCGCCGGGGTGGGTGCTCTCGGCGTACGGACCGGTCTCGTTGACGTACGCGGGCACGCGGAAGTCGCGCACCGTCGCCGTCCGCTCCGTCTCGGGTCCCTGACCGGCCCCCTGAGTCATCAGACCCCTCCACCATCACGCCGCAGCTGCACCGCTTCGGACTGCCTGGTCGCAGCGGCCCGCGGTGTCGTGCGCCCATCATAGGAACGCGCGTCGCGCCGTGTGATGACCCAGGGGTGGTGAATCGGGGCAGGACTCCGGTCCGTCGCGGCTTTCGCCCCGGTTGGGCAGGGCTTCGGACCTCCGCCTTTCGCCTGCCGGCCGCGCTGTGACGCGGCCCGGCAGGCTTTCCGCGTGTCCGTGCTACTCCTCCTCCGGCGCCCGCGGCGGGCTGACCGTGGTGCGCTGCGGCCGTCGCTGGGAGGAGGTACGCACGATCAGTTCGGTCGGTATCACCTGCTCGACCGGCTGGTCCGACTCGACCCCCTCGATCGCGTCGATGAGGAGCTGCACCACCGCCGTGCCGATGCGGCGCGGCTTGAGCGAGAGCGTGGTGATGGGCGGCTCGGTGTTGGCGTAGACGGTCGACTCGCTGCAGCACACCAGCAGCAGGTCGTCCGGGACGCGCAGCCCGTAGCGGCGGGCGGCGGCGAGCAGATCGGTGCCGTTGGGGTCGAAGAGGCCGTAGACGGCGTCGGGACGGTCCGGGCGGGCCAGGAGACGGTCGGCGGCGACCGCGCCCGCGCACGGGTCGTGCGCGGGGTAGGCCTCGTAGACCGGGTCCTGGCCGACGCGTTCGCACCAGCGCAGGTAGGCCGTGGTCGACAGATGGGTGTACGTGTCCGTCGTGGTGCCCGTGAGCAGGCCGATGCGGCGGGCGCCGGCGTCGGCGAGGTGGTCGAGGATGCCGAGGACGGCGGCCTCGTGGTCGTTGTCCACCCAGGCGGTGACCGGGAGGGCACCGGCCGGGCGGCCGTCGGAGACCACCGGCAGGCCCTGCCGGACCAGCTCGCTGACCACCGGGTCCTGGTCGGAGGGGTCGATCACGACCGTGCCGTCCAGGGCCACGTTCGACCACACGTCGTGGCGTGAGGTCGCGGGCAGGATCACGAGGGCGTAGCCGCGGGCGAGCGCGGCCGAGGTGGCCGCTCGCGCCATCTCGGCGAAGTACGCGAACTCCGTGAAGGTGAAAGGTTCATCCCCGTACGTCGTCACAGTCAGGCCGATCAGGCCCGACTTGCCGGTACGGAGCGTGCGGGCCGCCGCCGAGGGGCGGTAGCCCAGCCGGTCGGCCACCTCGCGGACGTGGCGCCGGGTGGCATCCGGGAGCCGGCCCTTGCCGTTCAGGGCGTCGGACACGGTCGTGATGGAGACTCCGGCGGCGGCGGCCACGTCTCTGATGCCCGCCCGGCCCGGCCGGCTGCCTCGCCGAGAGGTTTCCGCGCGGCTCACCTGGTGCTTCCCTGCTGCTGTCATGGCGAGCCGATAGTAGGGCTCATGCGGTGGGGTAGTGCGGACGCATATGCACGCGTTGACAGGTACGTTTCTGCAAGGTCAAAGCGGGTCAACTACCTTAGAAAGAAAGTCAGTTGAACGATCCAATGGTGAGACGTGACTTGTCGGCACGCATGGGCCTGCCAAGTGCCCGATGTCTCGAAGAGGTCTCAACTCACCTGCACGGGTGATGCGCGCCACGGCGTGAGCCACCGGCGCATAGATATATGTAGGGCGCGCCCCCGATACATGCGCCTTCGTACGGTGATGCCCGTGATGCCGGTGGGGCGGATGGGGTCCGGCTCCCCGGTGCCCCGGCCGCATCCCGTCTCTACGCAGCGGGACCGAATCCTCATAAGGTGAGAAGTATTGAATGCCGGCGGCGTGGACGGTCCGCCGGAGGTCACGAGGAGGACTGCGGTGAGCGAGACGAGCCCCAAGCTGCGCGTGGAGCTGGAGGGTATTCCCACCTACAAGCCGGGCAAGCCCGCCGCGGCCGAGGGCCCGGTCGCCTACAAGCTGTCCTCCAACGAGAACCCGTACCCCCCGCTGCCCGGCGTGATGGAGTCCGTGACGGCGGCCGCCGCGTCCTTCAACCGCTACCCGGACATGGCCTGCACCGGGCTGGTGAACGAGCTGTCGGACCGCTTCGGCGTCCCGCTCTCCCACCTGGCCACCGGCACCGGTTCGGTCGGCGTGGCCCAGCAGCTCGTCCAGGCCACCAGCGGCCCCGGTGACGAGGTGATCTACGCCTGGCGGTCCTTCGAGGCGTACCCGATCATCACGCAGATCAGCGGCGCCCGCTCGGTCCAGGTGCCGCTGACGTCCGGCGAGGTGCACGACCTGGACGCGATGGCGGACGCGATCACCGACCGGACCCGCCTGATCTTCGTCTGCAACCCCAACAACCCGACCGGCACGGTGGTGCGGCGGGCCGAGCTGGAGCGGTTCCTGGACCGGGTCCCGGGTGACGTGCTGGTGGTGCTGGACGAGGCCTACCGGGAGTTCATCCGCGATCCCGAGGTGCCGGACGGCGTCGAGCTCTACCGCGAGCGGCCGAACGTGTGCGTGCTGCGGACCTTCTCCAAGGCGTACGGCCTGGCCGGGCTGCGCGTCGGCTTCGCGATCGCGCACGAGCCGGTCGCGGCGGCGCTGCGCAAGACGGCGGTGCCGTTCGGCGTGAGCCAGCTGGCCCAGGAGGCGGCGGTCGCCTCCCTGCGGGCCGAGGACGAACTGCTCGGCCGGGTCGGCTCGCTGGTCTGCGAGCGGCAGCGGGTGGCCGAGACGCTGAGCGCCCAGGGCTGGACGGTGCCCGAGTCCCAGGCGAACTTCGTGTGGCTGCGGCTGGGGGAGCGTACGACGGCCTTCGCGGAGCTCTGTGAGGAGCACGGTGTGGTCGTCCGGCCGTTCCCGGGCGAGGGCCTGCGGGTGACGATCGGGGAGACCGAGGCGAACGACATCTTCCTGAAGGTGACGGAGGCGTTCCGCAAGGAGCTCTAGCTCCCCGGGAAGGACCACGCGTACGGGGTCGCACGGCCGGTGTCCGAGGCCGGGCGGCCCCGTACGTCTGTGTGAGGGGGTGCCGAACGGCTCAAGTGTGACCCCCCTTCGAACTCCGATAATCAGTGCGTCATAATGGCTTGTGAATGTGAATGCATTCACAAGCGCGTCCCGTTTGCTCCGTGATGTACGTGACAAAGGGCGCATAGTGCCGCTGTACCACGGCGACCTAAGGAGAGTGACGACGTGTACCTGGCTCTGGCGCCGGAGACACTGGCGCGCTGGCAGTTCGGCATCACCACCGTCTATCACTTCTTGTTCGTGCCGCTGACGATCTCGCTGGCCGCCCTCACGGCCGGTCTGCAGACCGCCTGGGTGCGCACGGAGAAGGAGAAGTACCTCAGGGCGACCAAGTTCTGGGGCAAGCTCTTCCTGATCAACATCGCGATGGGCGTCGTCACCGGCATCGTCCAGGAGTTCCAGTTCGGCATGAACTGGTCCGACTACTCGCGGTTCGTCGGCGACATCTTCGGTGCCCCGCTCGCCTTCGAGGCGCTGATCGCGTTCTTCTTCGAGTCCACCTTCATCGGGCTGTGGATCTTCGGCTGGGACAAGCTGCCCAAGAGGATCCACCTGGCCTGCATCTGGATGGTCTCCATCGGCACGATCCTGTCCGCGTACTTCATCCTCGCGGCCAACTCGTGGATGCAGCACCCCGTCGGCTACAAGATCGACAAGGTGAAGGGGCGCGCCGAGCTCACCGACTTCTGGGCGGTCCTCACCCAGAACACCGCGCTGGCCCAGGCCTTCCACACACTCTCCGCGTCGTTCCTGACCGGCGGCGCCTTCATGGTCGGCATCGCCGCCTTCCACCTGTTCCGCAAGAAGCACATCACGGCGATGAAGACCTCGCTGCGGCTCGGCCTGATCACCGTGGTCATCGCCGGCCTGCTCACCTCGATCAGCGGTGACACCCTCGGCAAGGTCATGTTCAAGCAGCAGCCGATGAAGATGGCCGCCGCCGAGGCGCTGTGGGACGGCCAGAACTCGGCCCCCTTCTCGATCTTCGCCTACGGCGACGTCAGCAAGGGCCACAACAGCGTCGAGCTGTCCGTCCCCGGCCTGCTGTCGTTCCTCGCCGACGACGACTTCGGCTCGTACGTCCCCGGCATCAACGACACCAACAAGGCCGAGCAGCAGAAGTACGGCGCCGGCGACTACCGGCCCATCATCCCGGTCACCTTCTGGGCGTTCCGCTGGATGATCGGCTTCGGGATGGCGTCCTTCGCCATCGGCCTGGCCGGACTCTGGCTGACCCGCAAGAAGTTCATGCTGCCGCAGCACCTGAGGGTCGGCGACGACGAGGTGCCGCATCTGGTCCTCTTCAGGAACAAGGCCCTCAGTCCCAAGCTCTCCAGGCTGTACTGGCTGGTGGCGATCTGGACGCTCGGCTTCCCGCTGATCGCCAACTCCTGGGGCTGGATATTCACCGAGATGGGCCGCCAGCCATGGGTCGTCTACGGCGTTCTGCAGACCCGGGACGCGGTCTCCCCCGGGGTCTCCCAGACCGAGGTCCTCATCTCGATGATCACCTTCACCGCGCTGTACGCCGTCCTCGCCGTGGTCGAGGTCAAGCTGCTGGTGAAGTACATCAAGGCCGGCCCGCCCGAGCTCACCGAGGCCGACCTGAACCCGCCCACGAAGATCGGCGGCGAGGACCGTGACGCCGACAAGCCGATGGCCTTCTCGTACTAGGCCGAGGGAGACGCAGTCATGGAACTTCACGACGTCTGGTTCGTGCTGATCGCCGTCCTGTGGACCGGCTACTTCTTCCTGGAGGGCTTCGACTTCGGGGTCGGTGTCCTGACCAGGCTGCTGGCCCGGGACCGGCTGGAGAAGCGGGTGCTGATCAACACGATCGGTCCCGTCTGGGACGGCAACGAGGTCTGGCTGCTCACCGCGGGCGGCGCGACCTTCGCCGCCTTCCCCGAGTGGTACGCCACGCTCTTCTCCGGGTTCTACCTGCCCCTGCTGGTCATCCTGGTCTGCCTGATCGTCCGGGGCGTCGCCTTCGAGTACCGGGCGAAGCGGCCCGAGGAGAAGTGGCAGCGCAACTGGGAGACGGCGATCTTCTGGACCTCGCTGATCCCGGCGTTCCTGTGGGGCGTGGCCTTCGGGAACATCGTGCACGGCGTGAAGATCGACCGGAACTTCGAGTACGTCGGCACCGTCTGGAACCTGCTCAACCCGTACGCCCTGCTCGGCGGACTGGTGACGCTGACCCTGTTCACCTTCCACGGGACGGTGTTCACCGCGCTCAAGACCGTCGGTGACATCCGGGTACGGGCCCGGAAGCTGGCGACCAGGATCGGTCTCCTGACCGCCGTGCTGGCGCTGGTCTTCCTGCTGTGGACCCAGGTCGACAGCGGGGACGGCGCGAGCCTGGTGGCGCTGGTCGTGGCCGTCGTCGCGCTGGTCGCCGCGCTCGGGGCGAACCTGCGGGGCCGCGAGGGCTGGGCGTTCGCCCTGTCCGGCCTGACCATCGTGGCCGCCGTGGCGATGCTCTTCCTGTCGCTCTTCCCGAACGTCATGCCGTCGTCGCTCGACGCGGACTGGAGCCTCACGGTCACCAACGCCTCGTCGAGCCCGTACACCCTGAGGATCATGACCTGGCTGGCGGCGATCGCCACGCCGCTGGTCCTGCTCTACCAGGGGTGGACCTACTGGGTGTTCCGCAAGCGGATCGGTACGCAGCACATCGCTGCCGAAGCCGCGCACTGAGTCCGAGGGGAGGGCGTCTCATGGTGATGTTCACGGCGGTCCGTGATGTTTCACGTGGAACGCCCTCTCCGGGCCGAAGGGCATGTTTCACGTGAAACCAATCGATCCCCGTCTGCTGCGCTACGCCCGCGCCACCCGCCTCTTCCTGGTGGCCGTCGTCGGCCTCGGTGCCGTCGGCGCCGGGCTGGTCGTCGCCCAGGCCATGCTCATCGCCGAAGTGGTGGTCGGCGCCTTCCAGCACGGCCACCCGGTCTCCGCGCTCCGCACTCCCCTGCTGCTGTTGGCGGCGGTCGCCGTCGGACGGGCGCTGGTCTCCTGGCTCACCGAGCTCGCCGCGCACCGGGCGAGCGCGGCGGTCAAGTCCGAGCTGCGGGGCCGGCTCCTCGACCGGGCGGCGGCGCTCGGTCCCGGCTGGCTGAGCGGACAGCGGACCGGGTCGCTGGTCACCCTCGCCACGCGTGGCGTCGACGCGCTCGACGACTACTTCTCGCGGTATCTGCCGCAGCTGGGGCTCGCGGTGGTCGTGCCGGTCGCGGTGCTGGCGCGGATCGTCACCGAGGACTGGGTGTCCGCGGCGATCATCGTCGGCACGCTGCCTCTCATCCCGCTCTTCATGGTCCTGATCGGCTGGGCCACGCAGTCCCGGACGGACCGTCAGTGGCGGCTGCTGTCCCGGCTGTCCGGCCACTTCCTGGACGTGGTCGCCGGGCTGCCCACGCTGAAGGTGTTCGGCCGGGCCAAGGCGCAGGCCGAGTCGATCCGGCGGATCACCGGCGAGTACCGGCAGGCGACCATGCGGACGCTGCGGATCGCCTTCCTCTCCTCCTTCGCGCTGGAACTGCTCTCCACGCTGTCCGTGGCGCTCGTCGCCGTGACCATCGGCATGCGGCTCGTCCACGGCGACATGGACCTGTACATCGGGCTGGTCATCCTGGTGCTGGCGCCCGAGGCGTATCTGCCGCTGCGGCAGGTGGGCGCCCAGTTCCACGCGGCGGCGGAGGGGCTCGCGGCGGCGGAGGAGATCTTCGCGGTGCTGGAGACGCCGGTGCCGGCGTCCGGCGCGGACGAGGTCCCCGTGGGCGGCGGCCTGGCCTTCGAAGGGGTGACGGTCCGCTACCCGGGCCGGTCGGCGGACGCGGTCACCGATGTCTCCCTCACGGTCGAACCCGGGGAGACCGTCGCGCTGGTCGGCCCCAGCGGGGTGGGCAAGTCGACGCTGCTGAACGTGCTGCTGGGGTTCGTACGGCCGCAGGAGGGGCGGGTGCGGGTCGGGGGAGCCGATCTCGCCGACCTGGACCTGGAGGAGTGGCGGTCGCGGATCGCGTGGGTGCCGCAGAGGCCGCACCTGTACGCCGGGACGATCGCCGAGAACGTACGGCTGGCGCGGCCCGACGCCGACGACGAGGCGGTACGGCGGGCGCTGCGGGACGCGGGGGCGCTGGAGTTCGTGGACGCGCTGCCCGACGGGGCCGGGACGGTGCTCGGTGAGGATGGGGCCGGGCTGTCCGCGGGGCAGCGGCAGCGGCTGGCGCTGGCACGGGCGTTTCTCGCGGACCGGCCCGTGCTGTTGCTGGACGAGCCGACGGCTGCGCTGGACGGGGTGACCGAGGCGGAGGTCGTGGCGGCGGTACGGCGGCTCTCCGTGGGTCGGACCGTACTGCTGGTCGTCCACCGTCCGGCCCTCCTCGCGGCAGCGGACCGAGTGGTGACCCTCTCCTCCCCAGCCCCTTGCCCACCCACCACCCGACTCGGTGGGCTGCGAGGCGAGGCACCGGGTGCCCCCGACGCGGCGACTGGCGAATTGACGGCCGGACTCGCCGAGCCAGAGGGCACAGCGACGGCCGGACTCGGCGTGCTGGAAGGCGAAGCGACGGCCGGACTCGGTGTGCTGGAGGAGGAAGCGACGGCTCGGCTCGGTGGGCTGGAGGGCGAAGCTGCGGGCGGGTCCGGTGCGTTGGACGAGGGAGCGGCTGGCGGGTTCGGTGGGCTGGAGGAGGAAGCAGCCGGCGGGCCGGGTGTGCTGGCGAAGGATGCGGTAGGTGGGGGTGGGCGGTTCGAGGGGGAGGCTCGGGGGGTTCTTGTTCGGGTCCGGGGGGATTCCGGGGGCTGGTGGGGGCGGTTGGGGCTGGCTCTGCTGTTGGGGGCGTTGGCGCTCGGGAGCGCTGTCGGGCTGATGGCGACCTCCGGGTGGCTGATCTCGCGGGCCTCGCAGCAGCCGCCGGTGCTGTACCTGATGGTGGCCGTGACGGCGACGCGGGCCTTCGGTATCGGGCGGGCCGTGTTCCGCTACAGCGAGCGGCTGGTGTCGCACGACGCCGTGCTGCGGATGCTGGCCGACACCAGGGTCGCCGTGTACCGGCGCCTGGAGCGGCTCGCCCCCGCGGGACTGCGGGAGACCCGGCGGGGCGATCTGCTCACCCGGCTGGTCGCCGACGTGGACACCCTCCAGGACTACTGGCTGCGCTGGCTGCTGCCCGCAGGGGTCGCCGTGGCCGTCTCCGCCGCGTCGGTCGGTTTCACGGCCTGGCTGCTGCCCGAGGCCGGCGCGGCGCTCGCCGTGGGCCTGCTGGCGGCCGGCGTCGGCGTTCCGCTGGTGACCTCCACCGTGGCCCGGCGCGCCGAGCACCGGCTGGCACCCGCCCGCGGCGAACTCGCCACCCGCGTCACCGATCTGCTCACCGGCACCGCCGAACTGACCGTCGCCGGCGCGCTGCCCGCCCGTAAGGCCGAAGCCCGCCGGGCCGACGGCGCGCTCACCCGGATCGCCGAGCGCGCCGCCACCGCCACCGCCCTCGGTGACGGACTGACCGCGCTGCTGACGGGCCTGACCGTCACCGCCGCCGCGCTGCTGGGCGCCCAGGGGGTCGCCGACGGCCGTCTGAACGGCGTGGCGATGGCCGTCGTCGTCCTGACCCCGCTGGCCGCCTTCGAGGCCGTCCTGGGTCTGCCGGTCGCCGTACGGCACCGCCAGCGGGTGCGCCGGAGCGCCGAGCGGGTCTACGAGGTGCTGGACGCCCCCGCGCCCGTACGCGAGCCGGAGCGGCCGCGGCAGGCGCCCGCCACGCCCTTCCCGGTCGTCCTGAAGGGCCTGACGGCCCGGCACCCGGGACAGCGGCGGGACGCGCTCACCGGTCTCGACCTGACCCTCCACGAGGGCCGCCGGATCGCCGTGGTCGGTGCCTCCGGTTCCGGCAAGACGACCCTCGCCCAGACCCTGCTGCGGTTCCTCGACCCGGCGGCGGGCACGTACACGCTCGCCGGCGTGGACGCGTACGGCATGGACAGCGACGACGTACGGCGGCTCGTCGGGCTGTGCGCCCAGGACGCGCACCTCTTCGACAGCTCCGTGCGCGAGAACCTGCTGCTCGCCCGGAAGGACGCCGGCGAGCAGGACCTGCGGGACGCGCTCGCGCGGGCCCGGCTGCTCGACTGGGTGGACGGACTGCCCGACGGGCTGGACACGCTGGTCGGCGAGCACGGGGCGCGGCTGTCCGGCGGACAGCGGCAGCGGCTGGCGCTGGCGCGGGCGCTGCTCGCGGACTTCCCGGTGCTGGTCCTGGACGAGCCCGCCGAGCACCTGGACCTGCCCACGGCGGACGCGCTCACCGCGGATCTGCTGGCCGCCACCGAGGGCCGCACCACGCTGCTCATCACGCACCGGCTGGCCGGGCTGGCGGCCGTGGACGAGGTGATCGTGCTCGACGCGGGCCGGGTGGCGCAGCGCGGAACGTACGCGGAGCTGGCCGCCGTGGCCGGGCCGCTGCGGGAGCTGGCGGAACGGGAGGCGGCGGCGGAGGCGCCGGCGGCGGTGTAGCCCGCGGATCCCGGGCGCGGGCCCGGGACCGGCGGCCCACGGGTCAGCGCGCGGTCAGCAGCTGCTCGATCACGACCGCCACGCCGTCCTCGTTGTTGGCGACGGTGCGGCCGGAGGCGGCGGCGACGGCGGCGGGATGGGCGTTGCCCATCGCGTACGACTGCCCGGCCCAGGTCAGCATCTCGACGTCGTTGGGCATGTCGCCGAACGCGACGACCTGCTCGGGCGGGATGCCGCGCTCGGCGCACTCCAGGGCGAGGGTGCTGGCCTTGGAGACGCCCGGGCCGCTGATCTCCAGCAGGGCGCTGGGGCTGGAGCGGGTGACGGTGGCGCGGTCGCCGACGGCGAGCCGGGCGAGGGTCAGGAAGGCGTCCGGGTCGAGGTCGGGGTGGTAGGCGAGGATCTTCAGCACGGGCTCGCCGGCGCTCGGACCGTCGGTCGCCAGGATCAGCTCGGCGGGCAGCAGGTGGTCCGGTATCTCCAGGTGGAGCTTGGGATAGGCCGGTTCCTGGTGGAAGCCGTACGTCTGCTCGACCGCGTAGACCGTGCCGGGCGCGGCGTCGCGCAGCAGCCGTACGGTGTCCAGGGCGTTCTCCCGGGCCAGCTCGCGCACCTTCACGAAGCGGTGGGCGCCGGGGCCGCCGTGCAGGTCGACCACGGCGGCGCCGTTGCCGCAGATCGCCAGGCCGTGGCCGTGGACGTGGTCGCTGACGACGTCCATCCAGCGGGCCGGGCGGCCGGTGACGAAGAAGACCTCGATGCCCGCGTCCTCGGCGGCGGCCAGCGCGGCGACCGTCCTCGGGGAGACCGACTTGTCGTCACGCAGCAGGGTGCCGTCGAGGTCGGTGGCGATCAGGCGGGGCGGGGTCGCGAAGTCAGGGGTCTCGGGCTGTCGGGTCGCTGAGGTCACCGGGCCATTCTCGCGCATATGCCCGCACGGCAGTGCGGCAGTGTGCACAGATGAGACACGGACGGCTCCGGGGCGTCGCCGCTCCGCCGCGGGGGCGGCCCGCCGCCCGTCAGCGCAGCTGGGCCGGGGCCTCCATGGCGATGCGCTCGAAGGTCTTCCGGTCGGCCGCGAAGTCCGAGCCGGGGATGGGCCAGTGGATCACCAGCTCGGTGAAGCCCAGCTCCTGATGGCGGCCGGCGAAGTCCACGAAGGCGTCCAGGGACTCCAGCGGGCGCCCGCGGTCCGGGGTGAAGCCGGTGAGCAGCACCTTGCCGAGCGAGGCGGGGTCGCGGCCGGCCGCGGCGCAGGCGTCGCCGAGCCTGCCGAGCTGGCCGCGCAGCGCCTCCACCGACTGCTCGGGCGTGCCCGTCTCGTACAGCTTCGGGTCGCCGGTGGTCACCCAGGCCTGGCCGTGCCGGGCGGCGAGCCGCAGCCCGCGCGGGCCGGTGGCCGCGACCGCGAACGGCAGCCGGGGCCGCTGCACGCAGCCGGGGATGTCGCGCGCCTCGTGGGCCGAGTAGAACTCGCCCTCGTGGGTCACGGAGTCCTCGGTGAGCAGCCGGTCGAGCAGCGGCACGAACTCGGCGAACCGGTCGGCGCGCTCGCGCGGGGTCCACGGCTGCCGGCCCAGCGCGGTGGCGTCGAAGCCGGTGCCGCCGGCTCCGATGCCCAGGGTCACCCGGCCGCCGGAGATGTCGTCGAGGGAGATCAGCTCCTTGGCGAGGGTCACCGGGTGCCGGAAGTTCGGCGAGGTGACGAGCGTGCCCAGGCGCAGCCGGTCGGTGGCGCAGGCGGCGGCGGTCAGCGTCGGCAGGGCACCGAACCACGGGCCGTCCCGGAAGCTGCGCCAGGACAGGTGGTCGTAGGTGTACGCGGTGTGGAAGCCCAGCTCCTCGGCCCGTGTCCAGGCGTCGCGGCCGCCCTCGCTCCAGCGGCGGTACGGCAGGATCACGGTGCTCAGGCGCAGACTCATGCGTCCGAGCCTACGGGGACCCGCGGCCGGCCGACGAAACCGTCAGTGCGGCTCGGGGAGGCGCAGGTACCGCGGTGGCACGGCCTTGGTCAGCCACACCCCGTTCGCGCTGAGGTGGAAGACATGGCCGTCCCGGTGCATCGCGCCGGTGTCGACGGACAGCACGACCGGACGGCCGCGCCGGGCGCCGACCCGTGTCGCGGTCTCGCGGTCGGCCGACAGGTGCACGTCGTGCCGGTTCATCGGCCGCAGGCCCTCGGTCCGGATCGCGTCCAGGTTCCGGGCCACGGTCCCGTGGTAGAGGTACGGCGGCGGGGTCGCCGGGGGCAGTCCCAGTTCGACCTCGACGCTGTGGCCCTGGCTGGCCCGGATCCGGGTGCCCTCGACGGCGAAGCGCTGCTTGTCGTTGGCGGCGACCACGTGGTCCAGTTCCTCGCGGCTGACCGGGAAGCCGTGTGCCGCCGTGGCCGCGAGCAGTGTGTCGATCTCCACCCAGCCGGCCTCGTCGAGGGTGAGGCCGATGCGTCCGGGCTGGTGGCGCAGGTGTTTCGAGAGGTACTTCGACACCTTCACGGTGCGCCGCTCGTCCCACGCTCCTTCGTTGCGTCTCACGTTCATGTCATCAGGGTGCCGGGAGAGACGCGGATCACGCAGATATTTTCCGCCCGAGGTTTGATCCACAACCAAGTGCGGTTATCCACAGGGCAATTGGCTGTGCTGTGGACAACTGCTGTGCGATTCAGGGTGTTTCGTCAAGATCGTTGACAGGGCGGTGATGTGAAGACAGGGCGTCCAAGTGCCGTGCGCTCACCTCGCGTTCGGCGGCGAGCGCGATGAACTCGGCCAGGTGCTCCGTGCCAACCAGGGCGCGTACGGCCTCGATCGTGTCGACGGGCAGGGACACATGACGTGTCTCCTCACGGGCTCTCGTCCGCTCCCCCGCGCCGAGCCGCCGGCGTACCTCCTCCGTGGCGAACAGCCGCATGGCACGCGCGAGTTCGGCGTCCACGGTCTGCTGCGCGAGCGGGCGAAGACGGCGCAGGACGGAGGCGGCCTCGGCCGCTCTCGCGTCGCTTCGCCGGCCGGGGTCGTCGAGGTAGCGGGCGAAGACGTGCTCGGTGGTGAACTCCAGGAAACGGGAGGCGATGTGCTCCACCTGCACCCTCAACTCCCGCAGATGATCAGCGATCGCGGAGAGCGGAACCCCGGCCGCGTACAACTCGGCCGCCACGGCCAGCTCCTGGGGACTCGGGACGAGGAAGGAGCCGGGATCCCCGTCCACCGGTTCCAGCACGCCGAGTTCCACGGCCTCGGCCACGGCCGCCTCGTCGGGGGCGTCGCCGAAGCGGGCGTCCAGGTCGGCGCGGGAGAGCCGGGCCGGTTCCTCGTCGGTCCAGGGTCCCTCGGCCTCGGTGACCAGGCCGAGGACGCCTGCCAGCCCGCGGCCGGTGTCCCAGGCGTCGAGCAACTCCCTTATGGAGGCCAGGGTGTAGCCACGGGCCAGGAGATGGGCGATCTGGTGGAGGCGGGTGAGATGGACGTCGGAGTAGAGGTTGGCCCGGCCCCGGCGCTCCGGACGGGGGAGGAGCCCCTTGTCCTGATAGGCGCGGACGGTCCGGACACTGGTCCGGGCGAGCCGGGCCAAGTCCTCGATGCGGTAACCGTTCTGGGCCGGGGCGTCGGTCATGAGGGTCCCTGATCCGGTGCGGGTGGGCGGGTCACGTCCCGGGCGGAACGCGCAACTCGCCCTGGACGGTCACAGCCTGGGCTCCACGCGCGCGATGCGCCTCAACACCCCCGGAGCCAGGCGCGAGAGCATCCGCGCCCCCTTCGCCTCCGGAGTCACCGGTACCACCGCCCGGTTCCGTTCCACCGCGTCCAGGATCGCCGAAGCCACCTTCTCCGGCGGGTAGTTCCGCATGCCGTACAGCCGGGCCGAGCGCTCCTGGCGGCGGCGTTCCTCCGCCTCGTCCACCCCCGTGAAGCGGGCCGTCGAGGTGATGTTCGTGTTGACGAGACCGGGGCAGATCGCGGTCACGCCGATGCGCTGCGAGGCCAGTTCGGCGCGCAGGCACTCGGACAGCATCAGGACCGCCGCCTTGGAGGTGCTGTAGGCGGGCAGTGCCCGGGAGGGCTGGTAGGCCGCGGCCGAGGCGACGTTCACGATGTGGCCGCCCTGGCCGCGTTCCGCCATCTTCGCCCCGAAGAGCCGGCAGCCGTGGATCACACCCCAGAGGTTGACGTCCAGGACGCGCCGCCACTCCTGCGTCGTGGTCGTGAGGAACGAGCCCGACAGGCCGATGCCCGCGTTGTTGACCAGCACGTCCACGACGCCGTACGCGTGGTGGACCCGGTCCGCGAGCTTCTCCATCGCCTGCTCGTCGGAGACGTCCGCCGTCTCCGCCCAGGCGTCCGCCGCGCCGGACAGCCGGGCCAGTTCGGCGGTGCGGGCGGCGGCCTCCGCGTCCCGGTCCACGGCCACCACGCGCGCGCCCGCCTCCGCGAACGCGAACGCCGTCGCCCGGCCGATGCCGCTGCCCGCGCCGGTGACCAGGACCAGCTGGCCGCCGAACCGCTGGGTGTGGCGGTCCGAGGGCCTCGGCTCCGCGCCCCGGCCGTCCTCGACCGACATCACGAACTGCTCGATCCAGGAGGCGACCTGGTCCGGGCGGGTGCGCGGGATCCAGTGCTTGTCGGGCAGGGTGCGCCGGGTCAGCTGCGGAGCCCAGTGCTCCAGGTCGTCGTAGAGCCGCTCGGAGAGGAACGCGTCCCCGAGGGGCGTGATGAGCTGCACGGGCGCGTGCGCGAACGCGTCCTCGCGCGGGCGGCGCAGCCGCGGCCGTACGTTGTCGCGGTAGAGCCAGGCGCCGTGTGCCGCGTCGGTGGGCAGGGAGGCGGTGGGGTAGCCGGTGGCGGCCGGGAGCTTCTCGACGCGCTGGAGGATCTTCGGCCAGCTCCTGCCCAGGGGGCCGCGCCAGGCCAGTTCGGGGACGACCGGGGTGTGCAGCAGGTACACGTACCAGGACTTGGCGCCCTGGCCGAGGAGCTGGCCCACCCGGCGGGGTGTCGGGCGTTTCACGCGGGCGTCGATCCAGTGCCCGAAGTGGTCGAGGGACGGTCCGGACATCGAGGTGAAGGAGGCGATGCGGCCCTCGGTGCGGCCCACCGTGACGAACTCCCAGGACTGCACCGAGCCCCAGTCGTGGCCGACCAGGTGCACCGGGCGGTCCGGGCTGACCGTGTCGATCACCGCGAGGAAGTCGTCGGTCAGCTTGGTCAGCGTGAAGCCGCCGCGCAGCGGCTTCGGCGCGGTCGAGCGGCCGTGGCCCCGGACGTCGTACAGGACGACGTGGAAGCGGTCGGCCAGGCGGGTCGCGACCTCGGACCAGACCTCCTTGGTGTCCGGGTAGCCGTGGACGAGGACGACGGTCGGCCGTGCCGGGTCGCCCAGCTCCGCCACGCACAGCTCGATGCCGCCGGTGCTGATCCGGCGCTCGCGCGTGTCCTTCAGTGCCGTCACCTGTCCTCCGCCCAGCGCCGCACGTGCGGCAGATCGTCGTCCAGCCAGAAGGCGCTCTGACCGGGGTCCCGGGAGTCGGTGACCACCAGGATCTCCTCGAACTTGGCGCCCGTGCCCCGGAAGCCGAGATGGGGTTCGACCGCCCACAGGCCCGGCCGCGGCGGGTGGTCGGAGAAGCGGTACGGCGACCACAGGGGCGACCAGCCCTCGCGGTGACCGTGCAGCGCGTCGGCCGCGAGCCCCTTCAGGGACTGGGTGCCGAACCCGAACAGCCGCGGTGACCAGCGCCGCTGCCGCACGCGGTCCACCTTGTGGGCGATCACGCCGAAGGGGTAGGCGCGATGCCGGTTGGCATACCCCTGGCGGACCATGAGCCGGTCCACGTCCCGGTAGATCTCGCGCAGCGGCCGCCGCTCGCGCACCTCGCGCAGGATCAGCTCCCGGTGCGCCTCCAGGTCGGCCATCAGCCGGTCCTGGACCGGGTTGACGCCGAGCGAGCCCGAGTAGCCGATGTCCGCCGTGAACCCCTCGGACACCGGGGCCATGTCCAGGATGAACGGCATCCCCGGCGCCAGCCGCCGGTCGGTCGGGAAGAACTGGAGCGGTATCCGGAAGCCGGCGAAGGCCGTACGGTCGCCGAACCAGGCGAAGGGGAGGTGGAACCAGTCCCGTACGCCCCGCTCGCGCAGCCAGTCGCGCTGCATCCGGGCCGCCTCGCGCTCGGTGATCCCGGGCTCCAGCCGGGCCGCGACCGCCTCCGCGCACGCGTAGGCGAGTCGCTGGACGCGCCGGAAACCCCGGAGCTCCGCGGTGCGTTCGTCCTTCAGTGCCGTCGTCATCCGCCCCGTCCCCGTCGACTGCGGTACGCGTCCGTAACTTGACACTGGTGAATGTGACAGTTGTTAGAGGCGGCGTCAATAGGAGGGGGCGGGCCTGTGGACAACTCCGCGTAGCCCTCAGGCAGGGGATCCCCTAGGGCCCCGTAATACTCCAGAGTGAGGCGAAGACGGCTCTCGGGTCTGACGACCGGGCGTGGTCCATGTCACTACCTTCGACGACGTGACTGTGATCGCGACCGAAAGCCTGAGCAAGCGGTTCCCCCGGGTGACCGCGCTCGACCGGCTGTCCGTGGACATCGGACCCGGTGTGACCGGACTCGTCGGAGCCAACGGCGCCGGCAAGTCCACCCTGATCAAGATCCTGCTGGGTCTGTCCCCCGCGACCGAGGGCCGTGCCGAGGTGCTCGGCCTCGACGTCGCCACCAAGGGCGCCGCCATCCGCGAGCGCGTCGGGTACATGCCGGAGCACGACTGCCTGCCGCCGGACGTCTCGGCGACCGAGTTCGTCGTGCATATGGCCCGTATGTCCGGCCTCCCGCCGGCCGCGGCCCGCGAGCGCACCGCGGACACCCTGCGCCATGTCGGCCTCTACGAGGAGCGCTACCGCCCCATCGGCGGCTACTCGACCGGCATGAAGCAGCGGGTGAAGCTGGCCCAGGCGCTGGTGCACGACCCGCAGCTGGTCTTCCTCGACGAGCCGACCAACGGCCTCGACCCGGTCGGCCGCGACGAGATGCTCGGCCTGATCCGCCGTGTCCACTCCGACTTCGGCATCTCGGTCCTGGTCACCTCGCACCTGCTCGGCGAACTGGAACGCACCTGCGACCACGTGGTCGTCGTCGACGGCGGCAAGCTGCTGCGCTCCAGCTCCACCAGGGACTTCACCCAGACCACGACCACCCTCGCGATCGAGGTCACCGACAGCGACGAGCACCCCGACGGCACCCGCGCGGTGCGCGAGGCGCTGCACGCGCGCGGGGTGGAGACGCACGACGAGGGCGGCGGCCTCCCGGGCGCCGGCCACATCCTGCTGCTCACCGCGCAGGGTGACCAGACGTACGACCTGGTGCGCGACGTCGTCGCCGACCTCGGTCTCGGCCTGGTGCGCATGGAACAGCGCCGGCACCACATCTCCGAGGTCTTCACCAGCGAAGACGAGCAGCGCAAGGAGGCGGCCGTCCATGGCGGTTGAGCAGCCCCCGGCCACCCCCGCGGGTGCCCAGTCCCGGATCCACGACATCGGCTACCGCGGCTACGACGGCCCGCGCCTCGGCCGCGCCTACGCCCGGCTGTCCCTCTACTCGCAGACCCTGCGCGGCTCCTACGGCCTCGGCCGCTCGGTGAAGTCCAAGGTGCTGCCGATGCTCCTGTTCGCGGTGATGTGCGTGCCCGCGGCCATCATGGTCGCCGTCGCCGTCGCCACCAAGGCGCACGACCTGCCGGTCTCCTACACCCGGTACGCGATCATCATGCAGGCCGTCATCAGCCTGTACGTCGCCTCGCAGGCGCCCCAGGCCGTCTCCCGCGACCTGCGCTTCAAGACCATCCCGCTGTACTTCTCGCGGCCCATCGAGACCGCCGACTACGTCCGGGCCAAGTTCGCCGCCCTGGCCTCCGCGATGTTCGTCCTCACCGGAGCCCCGCTGCTCGTGCTCTACATCGGCGCACTGCTCGCCAAGATGGACTTTGCCCACCAGAGCAAGGGCTTCGGCCAGGGACTGCTCTCGGTGGCCCTGCTGTCCCTGCTGTTCTCCGGCATCGGACTGGTCATCGCCTCGGTCACACCGCGCCGCGGCTTCGGCATCGCCGCCGTGATCGCCGTCCTGACCATCTCCTACGGTGCGGTCTCCACCCTCCAGGCCATCGCCGACGCCCAGGGCAGCACCGGCGCCGTCCCATGGATCGGCCTGTTCTCGCCGGTCACCCTGATCGGCGGGCTGAGCACCGCGCTCCTGGGCGGCACCAACACCTTCCCGGGCGGCGACGGACCCTCCCACGCCCAGGGCGCGGTGTACCTGCTCGTCGTCCTCGGCCTGATCGCCGCGAGCTACGGCCTGCTGCTGCGCCGCTACCAGAAGGTGGGACTGTGACCACACTCTCCATCGACCACGTCTCCCGCTGGTTCGGCAACGTGGTCGCCGTCAACGACATCACCATGACCATCGGGCCCGGAGTCACCGGCCTGCTCGGCCCCAACGGCGCCGGGAAGTCCACCCTCATCAACATGATGGGCGGCTTCCTCGCCCCCTCCACCGGCACGGTCACCCTCGACGGGCAGCCGACCTGGCGCAACGAGGCCATCTACCAGCACATCGGCATCGTCCCGGAACGCGAGGCGATGTACGACTTCCTCACCGGCCGCGAATTCGTCGTCGCCAACGCGGAGCTGCACGGCCTCGGCGCCAAGGCGGCCGCGCGGGCGCTCGCCACGGTCGAGATGGAGTACGCGCAGGACCGCAGGATCCAGACCTACTCCAAGGGCATGCGCCAGCGCGTGAAGATGGCGTCCGCCCTGGTCCACGACCCTTCGCTGCTCCTGCTCGACGAGCCCTTCAACGGCATGGACCCGCGCCAGCGCATGCAGCTCATGGACCTGCTGCGGAAGATGGGCGACGAGGGCCGCACGGTGCTCTTCTCCTCCCACATCCTCGAAGAGGTCGAGCAGCTCGCCCGGCACATCGAGGTCGTGGTCGCCGGACGGCACGCGGCCAGCGGCGACTTCCGCAGGATCCGCCGCCTGATGACCGACCGCCCGCACCGCTACCTGGTCCGCTCCAGCGACGACCGCGCCCTCGCGGCCGCGCTCATCGCGGACCCCTCCACCTCGGGCATCGAGGTCGACCTCGCCGAGGGCGCGCTGCGCGTCCAGGCCGTCGACTTCGGCCGCTTCACCACCCTGCTGCCCAAGGTCGCCCGCGACCACGGCATCCGGCTGCTCACGGTCTCGCCGTCCGACGAGTCCCTCGAATCCGTGTTCTCGTACCTGGTCACGGCGTAGGAGGCCGAAGATGTACGACCCCACAGTCGCCCGGCTCACCTACCGGGCCCTGCTCGGCCGTCGCCGGGCCCTCATCCTGGGCGCGCTGCCCCTGCTGCTGATCGTGATCTCCGTGGTCGTCCGCGCCCTGGCCGGCGCCGACGACCAGACCGCCGCCGACCTGCTGGGCGGCCTCGGGCTGGCCACCATGGTGCCGATCATCGGCGTCATCGCGGGCACCGGCGCGATCGGTCCGGAGATCGACGACGGCTCGGTGGTGTACCTGCTGTCCAAGCCGATCAAACGGCCGACGATCATCTTCACCAAGCTGATCGTGGCGGTCGCCGTGACGATGGTGTTCTCGGCCCTGCCGACCCTGATCGCGGGCCTCGTCCTCAACGGCAACGGCCAGCAGATCGCCGTCGCCTACACGGTCGCCGCGCTGGTCGCGTCCATCGCCTACGCCGCGCTCTTCCTGCTGCTGGGCACGGTGTCACGGCACGCGGTGGTCTTCGGCCTCGTCTACGCCCTGGTCTGGGAGGCCCTGTTCGGCTCCCTGGTCCCCGGCGCGCGCACGCTGAGCGTCCAGCAGTGGGCCCTCGCCGTCGCGCACAAGGTGACCGGCGGCGAGCTGGTCACCTCCGACGTGTCCCTGACCACGGGCACGGTGCTGCTGGTCGTGGTCACGGTCCTGGCGACCTGGTACGCGGGCCGGAAGCTGCGCTCGCTGACGCTGGCGGGCGAGGAGTAGGCGCCCGCCTTGTTGACGGGGGATTCACCTCTGCCCGGGCACACTGGGCGAAGGGGACGCTGTGCGGAGAGGAACGGGGATGGCGGAGGACTGGGACGGCATCGTTCTGAACGAGGACTTCATACGGTCGGCCGAGAGCTCGGAGCCGTCCGCGCGGGCGCGGATGCTGGCGGCCCGCTGGAAGGCCGAGAAACCCGAGCCCCAGCCGTGGCGCTCGGACGAGCCGCCGGCGGGGTGGTTCTTCAGCAAGGCCCGGCGCAAGTGGTGGCGCCGGTAGGCGGTTCTTCGCCCGAGGGCGCCTGCCGGATAATCGCTGGCGCCCGACTCGGCCCGAAGGCACAGTTGTCGTGTCAGCCCATGGACCGGGAGAGGAGCCGGACGATGTCCATGCACGACAGTACGTCCCGCTCCCACCAGGGCAGCCCCCGGCGGATCGCCGTGTAGCTGCCCGGGGCGGCCGCTTCGAGCACGCGACGTCGCTCTCGCGTGGGCCGCCCACCCGGAGGATTGGCCGAGTGGTAAGGCACCGGCTTGCTAAGCCGTGGTCGGGCCCGGAAAGCCCGCGCACGTTCGATCCGTGCATCCTCCGCAGACTTCGCAGACTTCGCACCTGCCCGGGCCGGAGCGCCCCTCAGCCCAGCAGGCGCTCCACGACCACCGCGATCCCGTCCTCCTCGTTGGAGGACGTCACCTCGTCGGCCACCGCGCGCAGTTCCTCGTGGGCGTTGGCCATGGCCACCCCGCGCGCCGCCCAGGCGAACATCGGGAGGTCGTTCGGCATGTCGCCGAAGGCGATCGTGTCGGCCGCCTTCAGCCCCAGCCGGCGCGCCGCCAGCGACAGACCCGTCGCCTTCGACAGCCCCAGCGGCAGCAGCTCGACGATTCCCGCGCCCGCCATGGCCACCGTGACGAAGCCGCCGGCCGCCTGCCGCGCGGCCTCCGTCAGCTCGTCGTCGGAGAGGTCGGGGTGCTGTATGTAGATCTTGTTCAGCGGCGCCGCCCAGAGGTCCGCCACGTCTGTGAACGGCGTCGACGGAAGATGCCCCGTCACCGCGTACCCCGGCCCCACCAGCACCTCGCCGTCGAGGCCGTCGCGGCTCGCCGCGAGGTACAGCGGGCCCACCTCCGCCTCGATCTTCGCGAGGGCGACCCCGGCCAGTTGGCGGTCCAGGGTCACCGACGTCAGCAGACGGTGCGTCCCGGCGTCGTACACCTGAGCGCCCTGGGCGCAGACGGCGAGGCCCTCGTAGCCGAGGTCGTCCAGGATGTGCCGGGTCCAGGGCGCCGCACGGCCGGTGACGACGATGTGCGCGGCGCCCGCCGCGGTGGCCGCGGCGAGCGCGTCACGGGTGCGCCGGGAGATCGACTCGTCGGAGCGCAGCAGTGTCCCGTCGAGGTCGGTGGCGATCAGCCGGTAGGGGAAGCTCACCGGGACACCGGCTCCAGGACCTCCCGGCCGCCCAGGTACGGGCGCAGCACCTCGGGCACGTACACCGAGCCGTCGGCCTGCTGGTGGTTCTCCAGAATCGCCACGATGGTGCGCGGTACGGCGCACAGCGTGCCGTTGAGCGTGGCCAGCGGCTTGACCTGCTTGCCGTCGCGGACCCGGATCGACAGCCGGCGGGACTGGAACTCGGTGCAGTCCGAGGTCGAGGTCAGCTCGCGGTACTTGCCCTGCGTCGGGATCCAGGCCTCGCAGTCGAACTTGCGGGCGGCCGAGGAGCCGAGGTCACCGGTGGCGACGTCGATCACGCGGAACGGCAGCTCCAGCGAGGTCAGCCACTGCTTCTCCCAGGCCAGCAGACGCTGGTGCTCCGCCTCCGAGTCCTCGGGGGAGACGTAGGAGAACATCTCCACCTTGTCGAACTGGTGGACGCGGAAGATGCCCTTGGTGTCCTTGCCGTGCGAACCGGCCTCGCGGCGGAAGCAGGGCGAGAAGCCGGCGTAACGGAGCGGAAGGCGCTCCGCCTCGATGATCTCGTCCATGTGGTACGCGGCGAGGGGTACCTCGGAGGTGCCGACCAGGTAGAGGTCGTCCTTGTCGAGGTGGTAGACGTCCTGGGCCGCCTGGCCGAGGAAGCCGGTGCCCGCCATGGACTGGGGGCGGACCAGCGCCGGGGTCAGCATCGGCGTGAAGCCGGCCTCGGTGGCCTGCGCGATCGCCGCGTTGACGAGCGCGAGCTCCAGGAGCGCGCCGACGCCGGTCAGGAAGTAGAAGCGGGAGCCGGAGACCTTGGCGCCGCGCTCGACGTCGATCGCGCCGAGGAGCTGGCCCAGCTCCAGGTGGTCCTTGGGCTCGAAGCCCTCGGCGCCGAAGTCGCGGACGGTGCCGTGCGTCTCCAGCGTGACGAAGTCCTCCTCGCCGCCGACGGGTACGTCGGGGTGGACGAGGTTGCCGAGCCGGAGCAGCAGCTCCTGGGTCTCGGCGGCGGCCGTGTCGCGCTCGGCGTCGGCGGCCTTGACGTCGGCGGCGAGCTGGCCGGCCTGCTTGAGCAGCTCGGCCTTCTCGTCGCCGGAGGCCCGGGGGATGAGCTTGCCGAGCGACTTCTGCTCGTTGCGCAGCTCGTCGAAGCGGACGCCGGAGGACCTGCGCCGCTCGTCGGCGGAGAGGAGGGCGTCGACGAGCGCGACGTCCTCTCCACGGGCGCGCTGGGACGCGCGCACACGGTCGGGGTCCTCACGGAGCAGGCGAAGGTCAATCACGGAGCCAAGGCTACCGGGGTGGGTGGCCGCTCACGAATCACTATTCGCACGTGCTCCGAATCGCGGCTTACGTTCCGCTATGGGCGAATTGCCGAGCGTGTCAATAAAAAGAGTCCCACTCCCCGGGACGGGGCACCCGCGCGGCCCGCGGTTGACCGGATTCCCTTGTGGAGAACGGGACTTGGCGGCCCCGTTGTCCACAGGAATCCACACCCCGGCGAGAGTTATCCACAGGGTGTGTGGAAGGCGTGTGGACTCCGGAATTGATCACTCCGTAACCGTGGCGTGAAGAGAGGAGTTCCCGGTTCAAACCGGGACAAAACCCACTTTCGAGTGGAAAGGCGTCGCTCCAAAAGATGAACCATGGGAAACGAGTGGACGAAGGGTGACATCAGTGATCGCGGCCGAGCCTGTGGGTTGTAGGCCGATTTGTCGACAGGCTCATGCGCCCCTGTCGACTTGTCCCCAGGTCGAGATGGTCACCTGTGGATAACTTCTGTGGATAACGAATATCGGAGCGTACGACTGGCTAGAAGCGCCCGTCCTGGCAGCGCGCCACCCAGTCCGAGGCCGCCATGAACTCCTTGTCCGAGGTTCCCGGCCGGGTGGGCCCCGCGGTCTCGCCGGGCCGGATGTCCGCCCGCGGGTAGGAGCCCAGGAACCGCACCTGGCGGCAGATCCGCTTGAGCCCCATCAGGGTCTCCGCCACCCGACGGTCGGAGATGTGGCCCTCGGCGTCGATGCAGAAGCAGTAGTTGCCGATACCGGCGCCGGTCGGCCGGGACTGGAGCAGCATCAGGTTGATGCCCCGGGTGGCGAACTCGCCGAGCAGGTCGCGCAGCCCGCCGGGGTGGTCGTCGTTCTGCCAGAGGACGACCGAGGTCTTGTCCGCGCCGGTCGGGGCGGCGGGCCGGGCCGGGCGGCCCACCAGGACGAACCGGGTCTGCGCGTTCTCCGCGTCGTGGATCCCGGTCTCCAGGGCCTCCAGGCCGTACCGGGCCGCCGCGAACTCGCCCGCGAAGGCGGCGTCGTAGCGGCCCTCCTGGACCAGCCGGGCCCCGTCCGCGTTGGAGGCGGCGGACTCCCAGAGCGCGTCCGGGAGGTTGGCCCGCAGCCAGTTGCGCACCTGCGGCTGGGCGGCCGGATGGGCGGTGACCGTCTTGATGTCGGACAGTGCGGTGCCCGGCCGGACCAGCAGCGCGAAGGTGATCGACAGCAGCACCTCGCGGTAGATCATCAGCGGCTCGCCCGCGACCAGCTCGTCCAGCGTGGTGGTGATGCCGCCCTCGACGGAGTTCTCGATCGGCACGAACGCGGCCTCGGCCTCGCCGGCGCGCACCGCGTCCAGCGCGGACTGCACGGAGACGTACGGGAGCAGCTCCCGGGTGGCGGCCTCCGGAAGCGTGCGCAGGGCGACTTCGGTGAAGGTGCCTTCGGGACCGAGATACGCATAGCTCGCTGGCATGTCCCTCACCCTAATGGCCGCAGGGGGACCCGGCTCCCCCGTCTCACCGGAACCACTCGACCGGGTGGTTTGAAATGCCGAATCGCACCAGTAGTGATCAGAAACCGCTCCTGTGACCGGACCGCCGGTCAGCCCTCCAGCAGCCGCTGACCCACGTACTCCCCGTCGGCCGCCCCGCCCGGCACCGCGAACAGACCGCTCGCCTCGTGCCGGATGTACTGCGAGAGCGCGTCCCCGCGGTCCAGCTTCCGCTGCACCGGCACGAACCCGCGCAGCGGATCCGCCTGCCAGCAGACGAAGAGCAGCCCGGCGTCCGGCGTCCCGTCGGCGTCGATGCCGTCGTGGTACGAGAACGGGCGCCGCAGGACGGCCGCGCCGCCGTTCTGGTCGGGCCGGGTGATCCGGGCATGGGCGTTGAGCGGGACGACGTACTCCCCGTCGGACCTGGCCTTCTCCAGGTCCATCCCGGTCGTCTCGGTGCCCCCGGACAGCGGTGCCCCGGTCGCCTTGCGACGTCCGATCACGTTCTCCTGCGCGGTGAGCGACAGCTTCTCCCAGTCGTCGAGAAGCATGCGGATCCGGCGTACGACGGCGTAGGAGCCGTTCGCCATCCACGCGGGGTCGCCCGACGACGGCACGAAGATCCTCTGGTCGAAGTCCGCGTCGGCCGGCTTCGGGTTCCGGGTGCCGTCCAGCTGCCCCATGAGGTTGCGGGCCGTCATGGGGTGGGCGGTGGCGCCCGGGGTGCGGTTGAAGCCGTTCATCTGCCAGCGCACCTTCGCCGCGCTGCCCGCGTCCTTCTGGATCGCGCGCAGGGCGTGGAAGGCGACCAGGGCGTCGTCGGCGCCGATCTGCACCCACAGGTCGCCGTTGCTGCGTGAGCGGTCGAGGTGGTCGGAGGAGAAGTCGGGGAGCGGGTCCAGGGCGGACGGGCGCTGCTTCTCCAGGCCGGTGCGGGTGAAGAAGCTGTTGCCGAAGCCGAAGGTGACCGTCAGCGAGGAGGGCCCCGCGTCCTTGGCGACCTCCGTGTCGTCCTGCGTCATCGGCTCGCCCGCCATCAGCCGCGCGGCCGTCGTCGACCAGCGGCGCAGCAGCGCGGCGGCCTCGGTGCGGCCCGCGCCCGCCGCCAGGTCGAAGGCGACGAGGTGGCCGCGTGCCTGGAGGCCCTCGGTGATGCCGGGCTGATGTTTCCCGTGAAACATCGCCCGGCCGGAGCCGACCGAGCTGAGCGGGGTGGCCTGGGCGGGAGCGGCCGCGTAGCCGACGCCCGCGCCCGCGGCGCCGAGCACGAGTCCGGTGGCCCCGGCGGTGCCGAGCAGCGCGCGCCGGCTGACGCCGCCGGCCGGAGGAGCCGTCGGGCCTTCCCCGGCGGCCGGCGTACGAAGGGACTGGGACGGTTCTGGCATGGTGCGGTTCAGCCGATCTGCGCGTTCTTGGAGACGGTCACCTGGTCGATGTCGGAGGTCCGCACCGTCACGGAGACCTTCCAGTCGCCCGCGATGGGGATCTGCACCCCGTTCGCGGCCCAGTGCCCGGTGGTGATGTGGTCCGGGGCCACCGGAAGCGGCCCGAGGTTCTTGGCGGCGAGGGTGAAGGCGACCTTCACCTCGGGGATGTCGAAGGCCCGGCCGTTGGGGCGCTGGACGTAGACGTGCATCTCGTTGCCGCCCACGGTCGCGGGGTCGAGGTCGACGCGGACGACGCCCTTGCCGTCCTTGCCGCCGGTGTCGAAGGACATGTCGAGGGTCAGCGCGCCCGAGGAGGAGTCGGACGCGGCCGAGGAGGAGGACGCGGTCGAGGTGGCGGCCTTGGCGTCCTGCTCGGTGCGGCCGGGCTCGGTCTGCGTCAGCACGGTGGTGACCGCGAGCAGGACGACGGCGACGCCGGTCTCCGCGAGCACCGAGCGGCGCAGGCCGAAGCGGTGCGGGTCGGCGTCGCGGACGCGCTTCTGCCGGGCGGTGTCCATGGCGGCCTGCTGCCGGGCCAGCTGGGCGGCGCGCTCGGGGTCCCCGTCACCGGACGCGCCCTCGCCGGAAGCACCGGAAGCACCGGAAGCACCGGAAGTACCGGAAGCGTCGGAAGTGCCGAAGGCGTCGGAGGTGGGTGTGGCGGAGGCACCGGTGCCGGTCTTGGCGGACGCCTTGACCGTCTCCTTCTCCTCGGCCGGGGTCCTCGCCTCGGTGTCCTCCGCCGCCCCGGCGTCCGTCGCCACGGTGTCCGCGAGGCGTCCCGTCCACCGGCGGGAGAGGGACGCGATGCCGACGAGCAGCGCCACGAGCCCGATCTTGACCAGCAGCAGCTGCCCGTACGTCGTGTCGGTGAAGGCCGACCAGGAGCCGAGCTGGCGCCAGGACTGGTAGACGCCGGTGGCGACCAGGGCGAGCACGGAGCCGAAGGCGAGGCGGGAGAAGCGGGCCACGGCGGCGGACCCGACGGGTGTGTCGGCGGGTGCCCGGTAGAGGGCGGTCAGCAGGGCGGTGAGGCCGCCCAGCCAGGTGGCGACGGCGAGCAGGTGCAGCACGTCCACCGGCATCGCGATGCCCGGCTGGAGCCCGGTGGAGGCGTGCTCGGCCATGGCCCAGCTCGCCGCGAGCCCGGCGGCCACGACGGTTCCGCCGATGGCGAGCCCGAAGGTCAGGTCGTGCTTCTCCTCGCCCTCCTCGCGCTTGTCGTAGGCGCCGAAGAGGACGGCGACGAAGAGGGCCGCGGCCGCGAGCAGCAGCAGCCGGGAGACCAGGGCGGCGCCGGGCTTGGTCTGGAGGACCTGGCCGAGCAGGTTCAGGTCGAAGACGTCGCCGAAGCTGCCGGAGGTCGTGTAGGAGCCGCGCAGGAGCAGCAGCCAGAGGGTGGCCGCGGTGAGCGTCAGCCAGCCGCCGACGACGAGGCGCTGCAGGGCCCGTACCCCCGCGCCGCGCCGCCAGCAGGCGAGCACGAAGGCGGCACCGCCGACGAGCACGATGTAGCCGGCGTACGACAGGTAGCGGCCGAGGCCGTAGAGCCAGCCGACGACTCCGCCGCCCGCGGCCTGGTCGCCGACGGAGGCGACGGTCTTGGAGGGCGATCCGACGGAGAAGGTGTAGGCGCCGGCGACCGGGTGGCTGTCCGCCGAGACCACCTGGTAGGCGACGGTGTACGTGCCCTTGCCGAGCCCGCTCTTGAGCTGCACGGCGTAGGTGGTGCCGCTCAGGTTGGTCGGCTTGCCCGCGTCGACGCGCTTGCCCTTGGGGTCGAGGACCCGCAGGGAGTTGTCGTTCATCGACACGTTCTCGGAGAACGTGAGCGAGACCTGGTCGGGCGCCTTGGGGACCACCACCCCCTGGGCGGGGTCGCTGCCGGTCAGCGCGGCGTGCGCGGAGGCCGGGGCGGCACCGGCGAGCAGCGCGCCGGTGACGGCGAGGAACAGCAGCACCAGCGTGCGCAGGCGCGGGGTGATGGTCCGCGTCAAGGTCGGTCCCTCCCTCAGTGTCCGGTCGACGGGTTGTACGTGGCGGACTTCACCGGCATCTCGACGGTGAGCGGACCGGATTCGGCGAATGTGAGCTTCAGGGCGATCGTGTCGCCCTGTTTCGGCTGTCGCTTCAGCTTCTCGAACATCAGATGATTGCCGCCGCTTTTGAACACGAGTTGACCGTGTGCGGGCACCTCGAAGGAGCCGACCTCCTCCATGGCCCCGCCGTTGGTCTCGTGCAGGGTGATCTCGCCGGCCGAGGCACTGGTCACGGAGGTCAGTTCGTCCTTCGTGGCGCCCTTGTTGGTGATCGTCAGGAATCCGGCGGCCATGTCGGCGGAGACCGGCTGGGGCATGTAGGAGGCGCTGACGGACAGTTCGGCGGCCGAGGAGCCGGAGCCGCCGCAGCCCGCCAGCGTCAGGACGGAGCCGATCGCCGCCGCGGTCAGGGTGAGGCGCCGTGCGGGCGTCACGGGTTCTGTCCCTTGATCAGCTTGGGGAGGTCCTTGGTGTAGTCGTCGACGGTGGCGTCCTCGCCGTACAGGACGTAGCCGCCGTCGGTCTTCGGGGAGAAGGCGATGACCTGGGTGCCGTGCACCGAGACGACCTTGCCGGTCTTCTTGTCCTTGTGGGTCGGCTCGATGGAGATGCCGAGGGTGCGGGCGCCGGCCTGGATGGTGGAGAAGTCGCCGGTCAGGCCGATGAACTCGGGGTCGATGCCCTTGAGCCACTTGCCCAGTTCGGACGGGGTGTCACGGGCGGGGTCGGTGGTGACGAACACGACCCGCAGCTTCGCCTGGTCGGCCTTGGACAGCGCCTTCTTGGCGACCGCGAGGTTGTTCATGGTCAGCGGGCAGACGTCGGGGCAGTGCGTGTAGCCGAAGTAGACCAGCGTCGGCCGGCCCTTGGTCTCGGCGCGCAGGTCGTACTTCTTGCCGTGGGTGTCGGTGAGCACCAGGCCGGGCTTCTCGAAGGGCTGGTCGAGAACGGTCCCGGCCTTGTTCGAGTTGTCCCCGGAGACCACGGTGACGGGTGAGGTGCTGTCGTCGCCGCTGCCGCAGGCGGAGAGGGTCAGAGTGGCGGCGGCGAGCAGCGCGGCCGCGGCGAACGTCTTCTTGCGCATAGGAAAATGTCCCAGATGTGAGATTTCCGGCGCGCACCGGGGGTGTACGGCGGCCGTCTTCGGCGACGGCCGCCCGCACCTCCCGGTGCGCGTCACGGACGTGGTGCTCAGGCCTCGGAGCCGGTGGACCGGCGGCGGCCGGCGAGGACGCCGTAGGCGACCCCGGCCGCGCCGACGACGATGCCGACGACGCCGAGCACGCGGGCGGTGGTGTCGGTGCCGCCGGACGAGCCGGAGTCCTCGGAGGCGGTGGTCTCGGTCTTGGCCGAGGTCTCCTCGGCGGTGTCCTCGGCGGTCGTGGAGCCGTGGTGGTCGCCGGTGGCGGCGGACAGCTCAAGGACGGGCGCCGGGTTCTCCGGCTCGTCCTGGCCCTTCTGCTGGACCTCGATCCAGCGGACGACCTCCTTGTTGGAGTACGTCTGGATCGCCTTGAAGACCAGTTCGTCGGTGTTCTCCGGCAGGGCGCCCACGGAGAGCGGGAACTTCTGGAAGTAGCCCGCCTGGATGCCCTTGCCGTCGGTGGCGGTCCAGGTGACCTTGGTGACGGCCTCGCTGATCTTCTCGCCGTGCATCTCCAGCGGCTCGGCCAGCTTGGACTTGGTGACCTCGATCTTCCAGCCGGCCATCGGCTGCGGCATCACGGAGGCCAGCGGGTGGTCGGTGGGGAAGCTGACCTCGACCTTGGTGGTCGAGGCGTTGTCGCGCTCGTTGGGGACCTTGAAGTCGATGACCGCGTAGCCGCCCTTGGCCGCGGTGCCCTCGGGCACCACGCTGACGTGTGCGAACGCGGGCGAGGAGACGGCCAGGACGGCCGTGCCCGCGACGGCGGCAGCGGCGGCGATACGAGAAGCCTTCATGGCAGGGAGCACTCCACTCTGAGTGAGTTCTGTCGTTGAGGGGCGCGCGGACGGCGAAGGAGCGCACGCGCGCGTGCCGCACGACGGTGGCCGGCCCCTCCGGACCGATCCCGGGGAGTGTGCTGGTCGCGTCGTGTCAGGCGGCGAGAACGAGGACGGCGGCGGTCGCGGGCGGACCGCGCCGGATCACGGAGTGCTGGAGCGCGACGGTGTGCGGGGCGGGCGGTTCCTCCCGGGTGCGCCGGCGGCCGTGCGCGGGTGCCTCGGGTACGGCCACGAGCCCGGCGCACAGGGCCCGGGCGAGCGTGAGCGCCCCGCGCAGGGAGCGGACGAGCGCCGCCTCGGCGACCCCCTGCGCCGACAGGCCGAGCAGCCGCAGCAGCGCCAGGTCGCCGCGGCGCAGCAGCCACCCGGCCACGACGGCCGCGAGCAGGTGCCCGAGCAGCATCGGCACGGAGGGCAGCAGCGAGCCGGAGGACCCGGTGGCGTCGGACGAGTGCGTCATCGCGCTCATGTCCATGGCCGGGGCGGAGGTGCCGAGGTGCGCGGCCGAGAGGATCTTGTACGCGTGGGCGGGGCTGAGCTGGGTCGCCCCGGCCCCGCACAGCAGCTCGGCCGCCCGCTGCACCAGCGCCGCGTCGCTCATCGGCGTCGAGGCGCCGGAGCCCGTGGAGGAGCCGGCGGTCATCGAGGCCGAGGCGGCCATCGCCGTGCTGCCGTGCTGGCCGAGGCCGAACAGCGTGTGCAGCACGGTCTGCAGGACGGCGAGCAGCGCGACGGTCCCCGGCAGCGAGCGGGCCCGCCCGGTGAGCGGGGCGACGAGGGCGAGGGTGCCGAGGAAGCCCGCGCCGAGCGTCCACAGCGGGACGGTCGCGCAGGAGGCCATGGTGTGTCCCGCCGCGGCCAGCACGACGCAGAGCGCGGCGAAGACCGCGGCCCGCGTGAGCCGCAGTCCGCTTCCGGAGCGCGCCGCGCGCGGCTGGGGGGCAGTCATGGCGGGCTCATCATCGCACTGGCGCCCGGGCCGCTTCACGGCAGGTCCGGAAGATTCCGTTACGACCGGAAACGCGGGAAGAACCCGAACGGCGTGGGCGCGGCGGGCGGGTGGCGGTGCCGGGCGGCGTGGCGCGGCGGCCGCGGACGTCCGCCGGCCGGCAGAAGCGGAAGCCGCCCGGCCGGTCGACGGGTGGCTTGCGGGCGGGGAAGGAGGGGAACGAGAGGAAGAAGCGGAAGATCGAGTTTGTGCCGAACCACCCGCCCATACACCGAAACCTCCCGGGGCGCATCCCCCGGATGGGCGTTCTCACATGGACGGAGTGCTTACACCCGCGTACGGGTGGCAATAGGTATCGGTATGTCGAGCCGCGGCCAGGAGGCTGGAGCATGAGCATCTGGTGGTCACTCCATCTGCGGCGCGAGGCCGCGAGCGTCCCGCTCGCCCGGCGGTTGCTGATCGGGACGATGGAGACGGCGGGTGTCGACCCGGACATCTCCTACGACCTCTCCGTCGCCCTCAGCGAGGCCTGCGCGAACGCCGTCGAGCACGGCGGCGCCGGCCGCACCACCGGGGCGTACCGGGTCACCGCCTACCTGGACGGGGAGAAGTGCCGTATCGAAGTGGCCGATTCCGGACCGGGGTTCGCCCGTGCCCAGGGCTTCAGACCCGCGCGGCCGGACGCCGAGCACGGGCGGGGGCTCTGTCTCATCAGGGAACTCGCCGATCACGTCCACATCGGCAACAAACCGGGCCGCGGCGGCACGGTGGTGAGCTTCGACAAGATCCTCAAGTGGAAGAAAGATCCTTCTCTGCTTTCGGCATGACTCTCCCTCCCGGATAACACCCGCGCTAGGGTGCGCGCATGATTCTCAGAAAGATCAAAGAAAGCGCAATCAACCCCGGTGTGATTCTGCGTCCCATTGCCCTCGGCGACGCGAGAGCGCTGTGCTCCGCGTACGTGGACAGCCGACGTCATCTCGAACCCTGGGAACCGGTCAGACCGGAGTCCTTCTTCACCGTCGAGGGGCAGACCGAACGCCTCGATGGCCTGCTACGACAGGCCGCGGACGGGGTCGTGGTCCCCTTGCTCATGGAGTCGGCGGCGGACGGCCGCATCGTCGGCGCGATCACCCTTTCCGGAATTTCGCTCGGCCCTTTCTGCAGTTCCTACGTCGGCTATTGGGTGGCGGGCGATCAGCAGGGCCGAGGGCTGGCCACGGCCGCGCTGGACCGGGTCTGCGACATCGCCCGGGATGTCGTGGGACTGCACCGGATCGAGGCGTCCACCCTCATCGACAACACGACGTCGCAACGCGTGCTGAAGAAATGCGGGTTCGAGACGATCGGTGATGCCCCGCAGTATCTGCACATCAATGGGGAATGGCGGGACAGCCGTCTGTTCCAGCGGATCCTGCACGACCGGGACCCCGCCCTGTGACCAGCGCCTTCGCGCCGGTTTCAGCTTCCTGGGCGTTCACAGCTCGTTGCCAGCTCAACCCCATGCCCCTGACAAACGGGGTTCCTAGCTTCATCGGACATGACGGGAAACCACAAAGACACGTCGATCACCCGCCGCCGCGCCCTCGTGGTGTCCGGCGGCACGGTGGCGGCCGGCGGCCTCGCGGTCGCCGGCTTCCAGTCGGCCTTCGCCGACACGACCGACGCCAGTGCCGACGCGGATGCCACGGCCTCCGCGAGTTCCACCAGCAGTGAGTGCATGACGCTGATGAGCAGCGTCACGGAGGGCCCGTACTACCTCGATGGTGCCTTGGTGCGCAAGGACATCACCGAGGGCAAGGCCGGCGTTCCGCTGACCCTGCGCCTGACCGTCGTCGACGCCACCGACGGCTGCACCCCGGTCAAGGGTGCGGCGGTCGAGATCTGGCACTGCGACGCCTGGGGCTACTACTCCGGGTACACCACCGCGAACCCGGGCGGCTCGGCCCCCGCGGAGAGCGAGGAGGGCGACTCCGCCGACGACAACACGTACCTGCGCGGCTACCAGATCGCCAACGCCAACGGGGTCGTCAAGTTCGAGACGATCTTCCCCGGCTGGTACACCCCCCGCACCTGCCACATCCACGTCAGGGTGCACACGGGCGGTGAGAAGGCGGACGGCACCTACGAGGGCGGCACGATCAACTACACGGGCCAGCTGTTCTTCGCCGACGACATCGCCGAGGAGATCTTCACGCTGGAGCCCTACTCGAAGCACACCGGCGACTACACCGTCCTCGCCGACGACATGGTGTACGACGGCGGCGGCGCCTCCAGCGGTCTGCTGACCCTGAAGGCCGTGCACAAGAAGGACCCCTCGAAGGGCTACAAGGGCTTCCTGACCCTGGCCATCGACCCGGACGCCGAGGGCACGGGCGCGGGCAGCGGCGGCGGCACCCCGCCGAGCGACGCCCCGACGGGTACACCGCCGAGCGACGCCCCCGGCGGCAGCGCCTCCCCTTCGGCCTCCGCCTCCTCGTAAGGTAAGAGACATGACAAGCCGCGAGGACGACGCGCTGGCGCAGGCCGCGGTGGCCGCGCTCACCGGTCAGCTGGCGCTGGCCCCGAAGCCGGGGCTGCCCGACCCGCGTGACCTGGACGCCCGCAGCAGGCGCCGGGAGCACGACAGCCTGCGCTGGTCGGCCAGGGCGCTCGCGCCCGGCCTCGCGGCGATGGCCGCCTCCGCCCGGCGCACCGGCGAGGCCACGCCGCTGCTGCGGGCGGAGCTGGGTTCGATCGGCCGCTGCACCGAGCACTCCGTCGGCCTGGCCGGCGGCGGCCACAGGGGCGCCCTGTGGGCCCTCGGCCTGCTGGTCGCCGCGGCCGCCCTGGACCCCAGGGCCAAGGCCCGCGAGATCGCCGCCAACGCCCGCAAGATCGCCGCGTTCAACGACAAGGGCGCCCCCAGGCGGCCCTCCCGGGGCTCCTCGATCTCCGCGAAGTACGGCGCGGCCGGCGCCCGGGGCGAGGCCAGGGCCGGGTTCCCGCACGTGCGCCGGGCGCTGGACGCGCTCTCGGCCGCCCGCAAGGCCGGCGCCACCGAGGACCAGGCCCGCCTCGACGCCCTGGTCACCGTGATGTCCACCCTCCAGGACACCGAACTGCTCTACGACGTGGGCCCGCTGGGCCTGCGCCACGTCCAGGCGGGTGCCCGCGGCGTCCTGGAGGCGGGCGGCACGGCCACCCGGGAGGGAGCGGCGGCCCTCACGGCGTTCGACACCGACCTGAGGGAACGCGGCTGGAGCCCGAGGGGCAGCGCGGGCCTGATGGCCGGGGCGCTCTTCCTGGACGCCCTGCCCGCTCGGTGACATCCCCGCGGAACGCGACGAAGGGCCGGGCACCCACCCAGGGTGCCCGGCCCTTCTCGTTATGCGTCAGCCCTTCAGCGCGGCCATCCAGCTCTCGACCTCGTCCGACCGCCGGGGCAGCCCCGCGGACAGGTTCCGGTTGCCGTCCTCCGTCACCAGGATGTCGTCCTCGATCCGGACGCCGATGCCCCGGTACTCCTCCGGCACGGTCAGGTCGTCGGCCTGGAAGTACAGCCCCGGCTCGACCGTGAGCACCATGCCCGGCTCCAGCACGCCCTGCACATACGTCTCGGTCCGCGCGGCGGCGCAGTCGTGGACGTCCAGCCCGAGCATGTGCCCGGTCCCGTGCAGCGTCCAGCGGCGCTGCAGGCCCAGCTCCAGCACCCGCTCGACCGGCCCCTCCACGAGCCCCCACTCGACGAGCCGCTCGGCCAGCACCCGCTGCGCGGCGTCGTGGAAGTCGCGGTACTTCGCGCCCGGCTGCACCGCCGCGATACCGGCCTCCTGGGCGTCGTACACGGCGTCGTAGATCTTCTTCTGGAGCTCGCTGTACGTGCCGTTGACCGGCAGCGTGCGCGTGACGTCGGCGGTGTACAGCGAGTGCGTCTCGACGCCCGCGTCCAGGAGCAGCAGCTCGCCCGCGCGCACCGGACCGTCGTTGCGCACCCAGTGCAGCGTGCAGGCGTGCGGGCCGGCGGCGCAGATGGAGCCGTAGCCGATGTCGTTGCCCTCGACCCGCGCGCGCAGGAAGAACGTGCCCTCGATGTACCGCTCGCTGGTGGCCTCGGCCTTGTCGAGCACGCGCACGACGTCCTCGAAGCCGCGCGCCGTGGAGTCGACGGCCTTCTGCAGCTCGCCGATCTCCCACTCGTCCTTGACCAGCCGCGCCTCGGAGAGGAAGACCCGCAGCTCCTCGTCGCGCTCGGCGGTGACCTTGTCGGTCAGCGCGGCCTCGATGCCGGCGTCGTACCCGCGCACGACGCGCACCGGGCCGGTGGCCTCGCGCAGCCGGTCGGCGAGTTCGCGCACGTCGGCGGCGGGGATGCCGTAGAGCACCGCGGACTCGGTGAGGGAGTGGCGGCGGCCCACCCACAGCTCGCCCTGGCCGGAGAGCCAGAACTCGCCGTTCTCGCGGTCGGAGCGGGGCAGCAGGTAGACGGTGGCCACATGGCCGTCGCCCTTCGGCTCCAGGACGAGTACGCCGTCCTCGGTCTGGTTGCCGGTGAGGTAGACGTACTCGACCGACGCGCGGAACGGGTATTCCGTGTCGTTCGAGCGGGTCTTCAGGTTGCCCGCCGGGATCACCAGGCGCTCGCCCGGGAAGCGGGCGGACAGCTCGGCACGGCGGCGGGCGGTGTGCCCGGCCTGCTCGACGGGGGTCAGGTCGCGCAGCTCCGTGTCCGCCCAGCCGGACTTCATACTCTCGGCGAGCTCGTCGGACACGCCCGGGTACAGGCCGTTCTTGCGCTGCTTGATCGGCTCTTCCGACTCTGTCTCCGGGTTCTCCGGGGTGAGCTCGTCGGCCACGTCATCCTCCTCGACACTGCTGTGGATCCCGTCCATCGTACGTTCGTACCGAACGGCGTCCCAGGGTCGAGGGGCCCGTGACGATGTGAGACTGCTGACTGACCGGTCAGTCGAAGCGCGCGGCCAGCAGTACGACGTCCTCCTGGCCGTCCGCCGCGTCCAGCCCGTCCGGCAGCACCGTGCGCAGCACGTGGTCGGCGATCGCCCCGGGGTCCTGGCGCAGCGCGCGCGGGACGCTCGCGGCGGCCGTGTGCAGCCGGGCGAAGGCGCGGTCCATCGGGTCGCCGGTGCGGTGCAGCAGGCCGTCGGTGTAGAAGAGCACCGTTTCTCCTGCTTCGGCCTGGATCTCCACGCTGGGCGCCTCCCAGCACGCCAGCATGCCCAGCGGCGCGGACACGGAGGTCTCCGCGAACTCGGTGCGGCGCTCCCCGATCAGCAGCGGCGGGCTGTGCCCGGCCCCGGCCAGGGTGACCTTGCGCAGCGCGGGCTCGCAGTACGCGAACAGGGCGGTGGCGGACCGGGCCGGCTCGGTCAGCCGCAGCAGCAGTTCCAGATCGGACAGGACCGCCACCGGGTCCTCGCCCTCCATCACGGCGTACGCCCGCAGCGAGGCGCGCAGCCGGCCCATCGCGGCGACCGCGCTGGGCCCGGAGCCGGTCACCGAGCCGACCGCGAGCCCGAGGGCCGCGTCCGGCAGCGGCAGCGCGTCGTACCAGTCGCCGCCGCCGCGCGGGCCGGTGCGGTGCCGCGCGGCGAGCTGGACGCCGGCCACCCGGGGCAGCCGGGAGGGGAGCAGTTCCTCGGCGATGGTCGCCATGCACGCGCGCGTGCGCTCCACCTCCAGCAGCCGGGCCAGGTGCTCGGCGGCGTGGCGGACGTAGAGGCCCACGAGATGGCGCTGGCGCTCGTCCGGCTCGGCGGGCTCGGCGTACAGCCAGACGACGGCGCCGAGGCGGGCGGCCGCGTCGGTGGTCAGGGGGAGCGCGTAGCTCGCGGCGTAGCCGAGGCGGACGGCGACCTCGCGGTGCCGGGGATCGAGGCCGTCCTCGGCGAACAGGTCGGGGTGGGCCAGCTCGCCGGCGGCGCCGGTGTCGTACGGCAGCGCGGCGCGCGGGACGGTCTCCATGTGGCCGAGGTCCGCGCGGTCGAGGCCGAGGCCGAGCGTGGTGTGCGGGCCGAGCCCGTCGCCGGGTTCCAGCGCCACGACACCGCGCCGGGCGCCCACGAGGGCGGCACCGGCGCGCAGCAGTTCCTGGAGGGCGGGCTCCAGCCCGTCGGTGCGGGCGAGCCGTTCGGTCAGTTCGTGCAGCGTGGTGAGGTCGGAGACCCAGCCCGCCAGACGGTCCTGGAGGAGGGTCCCCGGGGCCGGGGCGGCGGCGGCCTTCGGCACGCAAGGTGCCGCGGGGGCGGGGGTTGCGGGCGCGACAGTGTGTGCGGGCGTGGGGACCGTTGAATCGATTCCAGCCACTTTCGGAGGGTGCGGGGCGTTCATCGCGTCCGGCTTTCAGACCTGTGCGTATTGCTCAAAAGCATCGCAAACCCCCATGTCTTTCTGCACCGCTAGCAGTGTCTCCACATGTACACGCACTCGTGAGGGGATGTCCAGCATTGTCCTGCCGGGATTCCTGGTGTCCGTGGGCCTCTTGAGAGGTTCTCCCGTATGGCTTGCACAAAAGCAAAGTTGGCTTAAAACTGACTCGGGCGACGGTTCACTGCGGTCGACTGGCCTAGCTCCACAGAGCGTCACAGCGGTCGTGATGGGTACGTACTCGGTGAAGGCCAGGGGCGGTTGGGGACCACCCGGAACCTGGCGACGGACCCGGGCGTCTTAACCACCGACGACCGTGCCCCATCCTCCCGTGGCGGAGGCGGAGAGAAACACTCGGAACGGCAAAACGCCAGACTTCGCCACCCCTACGCCGTGGCCGTGCTTTTGGCAGACGCAGTACAGCAGCAGTACGAGCAGCACGACGCAGTACTTGGCAGTACTTGAACGCGGGCGCGGCCCCCGCTCGAACCCACGGGGTTCCCCTTGCCCGGTGCAGGGGTGTGATGCGCCAACAGGTACGCACAGTGAAGTGATCGACACATGGTGTGATGTGGTCCACGGTGTTGCCAGCGGTGCAACGGAAAGGAACGAGCGCTCATGCGCGAGATCCTCGGAAGGCGACGCAGGCTCCTGTCCAAGCGGAACGACAAGGGTCCTGAGCTCCTCGACGCGGCCCTGACCTTCGCGACGGAATGGCAGTGGCCCGTACTCCCGGGCGTGGCCCCGGACCCGCAGGGCCGGGCCCGCTGCGCCTGCCCCGACCCGGAGTGCACGGTGCCCGGCGCACACCCCTTCGACCCCGGTCTGCTCGCGGCCACCACGGACGAGCGCATGGTCCGCTGGTGGTGGGGCAACCGGCCGACCGCGCCGATCGTCCTCGCGACCGGTGCCGCCGGCGGGGCGGCGCCCTGCGCGGTCAGCCTGCCGGCGCTCGCCGCGTCCCGTGCCCTCGCCCTGCTCGACCGCCGCGGCATGCGCCTCGGCCCGGTGATCGCCGCGCCCACCCGCTGGTCGCTGCTCGTGAAGCCGTACTCCATGGAGCAGTTGGGCGAACTGCTGTACGCCAAGGACTTCGTGCCCGGCTCGCTCCGCTTCCACGGGGAGGGCGGCTATCTCGCCCTGCCCCCCTCCGAGACCGGCCAGGGCGCCATCCGCTGGGAGCGCGCGCCGCTGCCCGGTTCGGCCAAGCCCTGGGTGCCCGATGTCGAGGCCGTGGTGGACGCCGTGGTGGACGCCCTCACTCGTACGGGTGTGAGCGCGCCCGAGTTGTAAGGGTGTCGGCCCGCGAGCGCCCTGGTCGCGGTGTTCCGCTGGCTATCTTCCGCACATGAACGTACGTCTGCTCGCCCTCGCGGGCGTCATGGTGTGCGCGGTGGCGCTGCCGCTGACCGTGGCGTCCGCGGGACAGGTGGGCGATGCCGCCGCGGAGCGCGATGGTTCCGCGGGGCGCGACGACCAGAAGCTGCCGGCCCCCACCCGCTCGCCCCTGCTGCTCGGCCTGGGCCTCGCCACGGCCGCCCGCTGCGGTCCCGAACTCACCTCCCCCGACGGGGTGGAGGCGCAGACCTGTGTGATGGCCCAGGGCGCGGACACCTGGGCGCGCACCTACTACCGCAACGCCACCGGGGCGGCGCTGGACGCCGTGCTCAGCCTCATGGGGCCGCAGGGCCGCACCGTGCAGACGCACTGCGACGCAGGCGGCGACGACGAGCCGGCCACCTGTGAGACGCCGAGGGAGCGTACGCGGGGCTCGCTGGACGCCTACACGGCCGTCGCGGAGTTCGCGGCGCGCGACGGCGCGGGAGCGCTGCTGCTGCGCGCCGGGAGCAACACCGAGCGCGACCCGCAGGGCAACTCCGCTCCGGCGGCCGGGGCCGCACCAGAGACTGCGACCAACTCCGATGCATCGAACGGCAGTTGACGCACCGTCGCGGTTCGTACAGTGTGCGCGGGCATGAAAAGGCCCGGTTGCTGGCGACGGGGGATGCACCAGCAACCGGGCTACTGAGACGGTAACAAGAGATCGGCGGTTCGCAAATTCGATCTCGGCTATTCGGACACGTATTTGCTTGCCGTGTAGGGAAGTTGTGACGGGAGTCACCCGATTCGACAGGTCCGGCGCGGCTGACCGACCGGTCAGCCGCGACCCTATGCCCGAGCTGATCGTCAGCTGAGCGTGACCTGTCGGTTGGTGAGCCCGCCGCGGGCTCGGCGCTCGTCCGCCGTGAGCGGTGCGTCCGAGGCCAGAGCGGTCGCGAGCCGCTCCGCGAACTCCGCCGCCGGCTTCTCCACGTCCTCCGCCGAGACCCCGCTCGGCAGGTCCCAGACCGGGACCACGAGACCGTGGGCACGGAACGAACCGACCAGCCGGGTGCCCTCGCCGAGGCCGGAACCGCCCGCCGCGTGCAGCCGCGCGAGAGCGTCCAGAAGCTGCTCCTCGGCATACGGCATGACCCACCGCAGATGGTTCTTCTCGGGCGTCTCGCACCAGTAGGCCGAGTCCACGCCGCTCAGCTTCACCGTCGGGATGGCGGCCGCGTTGGCCCGCTCCAGGGAGGCGGTCACGTCCGAGGTGGCGTTCTCCGCGTCCGGCACCCAGAACTCGAAGCCCTCGTGCACAACTGGCTCGAACGCGCCCTCGGGGTCGAGCAGATCCTGGAGCCGGGGGCTCTCGGCGGGGGCGCGCCGGCCCTGCACCGGGGTGCCCGGCTCGGCGGCGAGGGCGCGCTGCAGGGTGTCGGCGAGGTCGCGGCTGATGTCGCCGGAGGCCGTGTCGTTCTGGAGGCCGAGCAGGACCGTGCCGTCGTCGCGGCGCAGCGCCGGCCAGGCCATCGGGAGCACGGTGGCGAGCACGACCGACGGGACGCCCTCGGGCAGGCCGTCCTTCAGGGTCAGTTCGACCGTGGCGGCGGGCACCAGCTCGCGCAGCGCCACCCAGTCGCCCTCGCTCGGCAGCCCCTCGAACGGGCGGTGCACCAGCTCGGTCGCCGCGTGCGAGGCCGCCCGGCCGTGGCACGCCTTGTAGCGCCGGCCGCTGCCGCAGGGGCAGGGTTCGCGGGCACCGACGACCGGGATCTCTCCGTCGCTGAGCTGCGGCCGCGTGGCCTTCGTCTGGGGTCGCTTCTTGGCCATCTGGGTGTCTCCCGGTTACGGCTCGTCTCGTACTGGCGGGAGCCTAGCCGTTCACGCCCTGGGCCACGGGAACCTGTGGACAACGACCCCGACACGGGCCGCCCGCCCGGAGCCGACCACCCGAGTCGAACCACCCGGAACCGGCCCGCCCGGAACCGGCCACCCGGTACCGACTGCCCGGAGCCGACCGACCGGAGTCGGTCGGTCCGGTCGGCCGTCAGTCCAGGTCGTCGAACGCGTCGGCGAAGTCCAGTTCGGCCATCTCCGGGACGGAGGGGGCCAGGACGCGCGCGGCGAAGGCGTCGCGGCGGGGTCCGCCGCCCGCTTCCCGCGCGTTCTCGTGGACCACGACCCAGACGGTCACCTCGCCGTGGGCGTCGTCCCGGACGCCCCAGTCGTCGGCCAGCGCGGTGATGATGTTCAGCCCGCGGCCGCCGTGCGCCGTGACCGACGGGGTCATGGGAGCGGGGCGGGTCGGGCCGCCGCCGTCCGTCACCTCGACGATCAGCCGGCCGCGGGTGTCCACCCGCCAGGCGGCCCGGACGTCACCGTCCCCGGCCAGCGCGTCGCCCAGGGGGCGTCCGTGTTTGCAGGCGTTGCTCAACAGTTCGGAAAGGATCAGCACGGCATCGTCGATGACCGCTTCCGATACACCACCCGTGCGCAATTGATCGCGCATCCGGTGCCTGGCCTTCCCCACGCCCGCAGGGCCATGGGGTACGGCCATGCTCGACGACGTGGGCACCTCCTGTGCCACCACCAACGCCACCCCCGAGACCTCCTTTGCCCCACGCCACGGTGTGGATGCCCCCTTGGCCTGAACCGGAAACCGGCCAATGAATGCCCGGTGACGCATTCGCAACGATCGAATACGCACCGAACGCGCCGGAGCACTCCCTGTGACGGGACCGTCACCGTGCCCCCCGGCACGGCTTCGTGTGGCTTGATTTCGATGGTGTGGCCGAGAAGTGAGAATGGTGCGAGTGGGGCGCTTGGGTCAAGAGGTGCGAGGTGCCCTTACCCCACTCTTTATCTGAGGCTTATTCAGATCGGCACCCTGGGGCCGGCTCGGCTCAGCGCCCCAGCCGGCGCAGCACGGCCCCCGGCCGGTTCGTGATGATCGCGTCGATGCCGAGCTCGACACAGAGGTCGACGTCCTCGGGCTCGTTCACCGTCCACACGTGCACCTGGTGGCCGTTGCGCTTCAGTCGTTCCACGTACCCGGGGTGGCTGCGCACGATCCGGACCGAGGGTCCCGCGATCCGCACCCCGGCCGGCAGCCTGCCGTCCCGCAGCCGGGGCGAGAGGAACTGCAGCAGATAGACGGTCGGCAGCGTCGGCGAGGCCGCCCGCACCCGGGCCAGCGACCGCGCGGAGAAGCTCATGACCCGCACCGGCGACTCGGCCGCCGTCGCCGGAGCGTCCAGCCCGAACCGCTTGAGCAGGACCAGCAGCCGTTCCTCGACCTGCCCCGCCCACCGCGTGGGGTGCTTGGTCTCGATCGCCAGCTCCACCCGCCGCCCGGCGTCCGCGACCAGCTCCAGCAGCCGTTCCAGGGTGAGTACGGAGGTGTCCGCGCGGTCCTCGGGCCGGAACTCCCAGTCGGGCTCCTCGTCCCGTCCACGCCAGGCGGGTCCCTTGCGCCAGGCGCCGAAGTCCAGCGCGGCCAGCTCCGACAGCTCCAGCGCCGAGACCGCGCCGCGCCCGTTGGACGTACGGTTGACCCGTCGGTCGTGGACACAGACCAGGTGGCCGTCCGCCGTCAGCCGGACGTCGCACTCCAGGGCGTCGGCGCCGTCCTCGATGGCCTTCTTGTAGGCGGCCAGTGTGTGCTCGGGGGCGTCCTCGGAGGCGCCTCGGTGCGCGACGACCTGGATGCGGTGCTGTGGTGCGTGGGTCACCGCGACATGGTGCCACCGCGCGGGCGTGCGTGGGGCATCCCTGATGTCGGCAAAGGGAACTTTTGTCGGACAGGCCCTATATAAAGGTTGTCCGTGTACCCACAGCCACCGCTTATGGTGCTCTGACGGCCGGTGGGAAAAGCTGACGGCATACAAAAGCACATGCACAGCTGAATCGCGCCGGACCCGACAGCAAGCGTGAATGAGCGTGACCGAGTGCGACCGAGGACAACAGCCGTGGATCGAGGAGAAAAGCTGTGAGCACCGAGAACGAGGGCAACCCGGTACCCCCGGCCCCGTCCGCACCTCCCGTGCCGCCGGCGTCTCCCGCTGCTTCCCCGCAGGCAGCCGCGTCCGAGGGGGACGCGCCGACCACCCAGATCCCGCCGGCGCCCCAGAGCGCGCCCGGCGCGGCCACGGGTGACCCGTACGCGACCGCGCCGCAGCCCCCCGCGACCGCGCCGGACGCCTCGTGGCCGCCCCCGGTCCCCGAGACCCCTTCCTACGCGGACTCCGGTGCGGGCTACGCGGACCCGGCGGCGGCCTACGCGGACCCGGCTGCGGGCGCGGGTGCCGGCTGGGGCACGCCGTACGACCAGACGAACCAGGCCTACCAGCAGCCGCAGCCCGCGCCGAAGAAGGGCGGCGGGCGCGGCGGTCTGATCGCCGCCGTCCTGGTGGCCGCGCTGGTCGCGGGCGGCCTCGGCGGCGGGCTCGGCTACACGCTGGCGAAGAACAACGACAACAGCGGTTCCACGACCGTCTCCGCGTCCTCCGACGGCGGTGCCACCCAGGTCAAGCGCGCCGCCGGCACCATCGCGGCGGTCGCCCAGAAGTCGCTGCCCAGCACGGTCACCATCGAGGCCGAGTCGACCAGCGGTGAGGGCGGCACCGGCACCGGGTTCGTCTTCGACACCCAGGGTCACATCCTCACCAACAACCACGTCGTCGCCGACGCCCTGGACGGCGGCAAGCTGACGGCGACGTTCCCGAACGGCAAGAAGTACGACGCCGAGGTCGTCGGCCACGCGCAGGGCTACGACGTCGCGGTGATCAAGCTCAAGAACCCGCCGTCGGACCTCAAGCCGCTCGCCCTGGGCGACTCCGACAAGGTGGCCGTCGGCGACGAGACGATCGCGATCGGCGCGCCCTTCGGACTGTCCAACACCGTCACCACGGGCATCATCAGTGCCAAGAACCGCCCGGTCGCCTCCAGCGACGGCAGTTCCACCAGCAAGGCGTCCTACATGAGCGCCCTGCAGACCGACGCCTCCATCAACCCGGGCAACTCCGGCGGTCCGCTGCTGGACGCCTCCGGCGCGGTGATCGGCATCAACTCCGCGATCCAGTCCGCCTCCAGCGGCGGCCTGGGCAGCAGCGGCCAGTCGGGCTCGATCGGTCTCGGCTTCGCGATCCCGATCAACCAGGCCAAGTACGTGGCCCAGCAGCTGATCAAGACCGGCAAGCCGGTCTACGCGAGGATCGGCGCCTCGGTGTCGCTGGAGGACAGCACGGGCGGCGCGCAGATCACCGACTCCGGCTCGGGCGGCTCCGCCGCGGTCGAGTCGGGCGGCCCCGCGGACGAGGCCGGCCTCAAGTCGGGCGACGTCATCACCAAGCTCGACGACACGGTGATCGACAGCGGCCCGACCCTGATCGGCGAGATCTGGACCCACAAGCCCGGCGACAAGGTCCAGATCACGTACAAGCGGGGCGGCACCGAGCACACGGTGACCCTCACCCTCGGCTCCCGCGTCGGCGACAACTGACCCACACCCGCCCACGCGGACCGGTTACTCTGTTCCCCGCGCCGATCTCGGTCGGCGCGGGGAGGCGTGCCCGAGCGGCCGAAGGGAACGGTCTTGAAAACCGTCGTGGCAGCGATGTCACCGTGGGTTCAAATCCCACCGCCTCCGCACTGAGCGACACGAGCACGGCCCCCGACCAGGCACGACGGTCGGGGGCCGTCGCTTTCCGGAAAGGCGCTCACGCGCATGGGCGGCCCCAGGCGTGAGGTGTTCTCGGGCGTGAGGAGCCCTCGGGTGCGAGGGGTCACGGCCGGTGTCCCGTCATCCGCGCGGCCGACGCGATCGTCGCGCGGGCCTCGCGTTCGGTGAGGCCGGTGTGGACGGCCGCGTCGGTCAGCGGCGCCCGCAGGGCCCGGCCGATGCCGTTCTCGTAGGCCCGGCAGGCCGCCCAGAAGAGGCGGGTGTTGCGCTGGCCCTCGTGCGCGGCGAGGACGAACTGGATCAGGCCCTGGCCGCGGTCGCCGACCGACGGATGGGTCGCGGGGTGGGGCGCTCGCGGCGGTGGCAGCAGGAGGCGGAGCAGGGACGGCGGGCAGGGCGCCGGCACCAGGTGCTCGGTGCCGGGGGCGGTGGCGTAGACGCCGTGGGCGGTGCGGGAGCCGGGGCCGACGAGGTAGCCGCCGGCGCCGCGGATGTCGATGCCGGGCGCCAGACGGCTGGCCGAGTTGGGGATCACGGCGTCCGGCGGTCCGGTCAGCCAGAGGTGGCGGCCGCCGCTGGGCGTGAGCACGACGACCGTGGGCGGGACGGTGAACAGGTGCCGCAGCGCCAGTTCGCGCAGGGCCGAGGTGGAGTCGGTGCCGGACTTGACGTCCAGGTCGACGCCGATGAGCCGGTGCGGGGGCAGTCCGCAGGCGATGCCGTAGCCGGTCGCCCAGGGGGCCGCGGCGAACAGTTCGCGGATCCGGGCCGGGTCGGTGGTGGCGTCGTACACCCCGTGGCCGGGGCGGCCGCACTCGCCGTGGCAGGGCGGTCCGGCCGGGTCCGGATCGGAGCGGTGCGGGGAGCGCAGGGCCGGGAGCTTCGTCCGGGACAGGGGGATGACGGACAGGCCGCGCTCGGCGGCTGACAGGGCGTGTGCGAGGGCCAGGGTCGTGGCCTGCCGGTCGATGGTGGCCATGACTTTATTTTCGTACTCATGTTCGAAAAAGGGAAGGGGGAGCCGCCTCGACACGCCGGGGCCGGCGGATATGGCCGGAACGCTCCCGGGGTGATGCCGGAACGGTTCTTCTCTTGAGGTGCCCGGAGGGGGGAATGTCGGCATCGGTCATGACTGGGGCATGAGTCGACCAAAGGTGCCGAAAGGGGTTTATCGACTTGTCATCACGCTTGAGGGCGAATGAGGGCTTCCGGGATGGTTCGCCGGGGATCCGGTGGGCAACTCTGGTCTCGCGACGTCGATCACGAAGTCCGGGGCGGTTGGCCAACTGCCTCGGAAAAAGCCTTACTTGACGTACTTCCGGCACTGCCGGGCTCTGAGAGGAAACAACATGGCAAGCATCCGTACCGCCCGCGTCCTCGCCGCCGTCTCCGCGCTCCCGCTCGCCGCCGCGCTCTTCACCGGCGTAGCGGCCGCGGACAACGGCGCGGTCGCGGACAACGGATCGAGCGCCAACGCCGGCGTGGCCGGCATCGTCGGCAGCGGGGTCGGTCACGACAACAACGGCAACTCCTCCACCACCCAGCAGAACGCGGTGGGCAACGGCGCCTCCAACCAGAGCAACACCGCTCAGGTCAACGGCTCCGCCTGGACGGCCCTCCAGCAGGGCAACGAGAACGTCGCCGTCCACTTCACCAAGCTCTGGTAGCCCCCTCCGGGCCCTTGTGGGGTGTGCTCTGTGGGGATGGGGCGGTTACGTCCGCGCGGCGGTGCCTCGGCACCGCCGCGCAGGCGTTTCCCGGGGGTTCCGCCGCCCTGTTCGACCTTGACAGCGGACCGTATCTGACGGACAGTCAGAAATCATGCATCTGGCTCCCACCGAACGCCAGCAGCGGCTGCGCGCCGAACTCCGTGCCTATTTCCGGTCCTTGATCCCGGACCCCGCCCCCGAGGCGCCCGGGGAACGCCGCGCCCTGCTGCGCCGCATCGGCGCCGACGGCCTGCTCGGGCTCGGCTGGCCCGTGGCGTACGGCGGTCAGGGCCGGGGCGCCGACGAGCAGTTCGTCTTCTTCGACGAGGCGTACCGGGCCGGCGCCCCCGTCTCGATGGTCACGCTCAACACGGTCGGGCCCACGCTGATGAAGTACGGCAGCGACGAGCAGAAGGCCCGCTTCCTGCCCGGCATCCTCCGCGGCGACCTGGTCTTCGCCATCGGCTACAGCGAACCCTCCGCCGGCACCGACCTGGCCTCGCTGCGCACCCGGGCGGTGCGGGACGGCGACGGCTGGCGGATCGACGGGCAGAAGATCTTCACCTCGGGCGCCCAGCACGCCGACTGGATCTGGCTGGCCTGCCGCACCGACCCCGAGGCGCCCAGACACCGCGGCATCTCGATCCTCCTGGTCCCCGCCGACGCCCCCGGGTTCTCCTGGACGCCGATCGAGACGGTCGGCGGCCAGATCACCACGGCGACCTACTACGACGACGTCCGCGTGCCCGCCGGGAACCTGGTCGGCGCCGAGCACGACGGCTGGTCGCTCATCACGAACCAGCTCAACCACGAGCGGGTCGCCCTCGCCGCGACCGGTATGCAGGCCGAGGACTTCTACACGGCCGCCCTCGCCGTCGCCCGCACCCCCGATCCGGTGACGGGCCGACGCCGTGTTGACGAGCCGTGGATCCGTTCCAGGCTGGCCGAGGCGCATGCCCGGCTGGCGGCGAACCGCCTGCTCAGCTGGCGTCTGGTGGGGGACGTGGGGGCGGGCCGGCTGGCCCCCGCGGAGGCCAGCGGGGTGAAGTTCGCGGGAACGGAATCGGCGGTCGCGACGTATCGCATGTGTCAGGAGATCGTCGGAGAGGCGGCATTGGTCCGCTCCGGTTCGCCGGGGGTGTTCGGGGACGGCGGGCTGGAGCGGCTGAACAGGGCGGCACAGATCAACACGTTCGGGGGCGGGGTGAGCGAGGTGCAGCGGGAGATCGTCGCGACGATGCGGCTCGGGATGAGGAGGGGTGGCCGTGACCGGGGGGAACGATGAGTTCGCCGTACGGCTCAGGGTGTACGAGGGGCAGCCGGCCGCCGTCTCCGGCGTGGGCAAGGACCCGGTCAACGCGCCCATGATCCGGCACTGGTGCGAGGCGATGGGCGACACGAACCCGGCGTACGAGGGGCCGGACGCGACCGCCCCGCCCACCATGCTCCAGGCGTGGACGATGGGCGGCCTGTCCGGACACGCGGGGCGCACCGGCGCGTACGACGAGCTGATGGGCCTGCTCGACGGGGCGGGCTGCACCTCGGTGGTCGCCACCGACTGCGAGCAGGAGTACCTCAGGCCCCTGCGGCCCGGCGACGAGATCGGCTTCGACACGGTGATCGAGTCGGTGTCGGAGCGGAAGACGACCAGGCTGGGCACCGGCTACTTCGTCACTACCCGCACCGACGTCCGCGTCGGCGCCGAACTCGTCGGCACCCACCGCTTCCGCATCCTCAAGTACGCGCCGGGCGGCCGGAAACGGAAGGCCGGCGGCCGTCCGCGCCCGGTGGTCAACCGGGACAACGCCGGCTTCTGGGAGGGCGTGGCCGAGGGCCGCCTCCTCATCCAGCGCTGCGCCGCCTGCGGCACCCTGCGCCACCCCTGGCTGCCCGGCTGCAACACCTGCGGCTCCCTGGACTGGGACACCGTCGAGGCGTCCGGCGAGGGCACGGTCTACTCGTACGTCGTCATGCACCACCCGCCCTTCCCGGCCTTCGACCCGCCCTACGCCGTGGGTCTGGTCGAACTGGCCGAGGGCGTGCGGATGGTGAGCAACGTGGTCGGGGTGCCGTACGACAAGGTGCGGATCGGGCTGCCGGTCCGGGTGGAGTTCCGGCGGTACGACGATGACGCCGGGGAACTGGTCCTGCCCCTCTTCCGGGTCGTCGACGGACTCGGCGGTCTCGGCGGTCTCGGCGGGGAGGTCTGAGATGGACTTCACGCCCACCGAGGCACAGGCCGAGGCCCGGGACCTGGCCGCCAGGATCTTCGCCGACCTCGCCACCCACGAGCGGCTCGGGGCCGCCGGCACCGGCAGCGACCCGGAGCTGTGGAAGGCGCTGTGCGGGGCCGGGCTGGTGGCCGCGGTGGAGGAACTGGGCCTGCTCGGGCTGGTGCTGCTCCTGGAGGAGCAGGGGCGCACCACGGCCCAGGTGCCCTACGCGGCGAGCTGTGTGTACGGGCTGCTGGCAGTCGCCGCGCACGGGACCGCGGAACAGCGCGAGCGGCTGCTGCCGGGTATCGGGGCCGGGTCGGCGGTGGTGACCGGCGCCTTCCCGGCCCACACCGCCGTACGGCCGTCCGCGCGGGGCGGGCTGAGCGGCACCGTCCCCGTCGTCCCGTGGCTGCGCGACGCCACGCACGTCCTGGTCGCCGACGTGGAACGGCGGCTGTGGCTGGTCCCGCTCGGGGAGGGCACCGGCACCGAGCGCGTCGAGCTGACCGCGCCCTGGGCGGCCGGCCGGCTCACGCTCCTCGAGGCCCCCGCCGAGCCCCTCGGCACCGGCCCCGGCGCCTACGCCGAGGTCCTCGCCGCCGCCCGCACCGCCTTCGCCGGACTCCAGGCCGGTGTCTGCGCGGGTTCCCTGGCCCGGGCGGTCGCGCACACCAACACCCGGGAGCAGTTCGGGCGCCCGCTCGCCACCCGGCAGGCCGTGCAGCTCCGGGCCGCCGACGCCCACATGGACACCGAGGCGATCCGGGTGACGGCGTACGAGGCGGCCTGGCGGCGGGACGCGGGCCTGCCGTACGCCACCCACGCGCTGACCGCCGCCTGGTGGGCGTCCGAGGCGGGACAGCGGGTCGTGCACACCGGCCAGCACCTGCACGGCGGCGCGGGTGCCGACGTGGAGCATCCGGTGCACCGGCACTTCCTGTGGGGACGGCAGCTGGACGCGTATCTGGGCGGCGGGAGCGAAGTGCTCCAGGAACTGGGGGAGTTGATCGCGAGTGAGGACTGAGACGACGCGGCCGGCGGTGGGGACGGACCTGCCGCCCCTGGAGATCCCGATCACGCGGACGCTGATCGTGTCCGGGGCGATCGCCTCCCGGGACTACCAGGACGTGCACCACGACGCGGAACTGGCCCGCGGCAAGGGCTCGCCGGACATCTTCATGAACATCCTCACCACCAACGGCCTGGTCGGCCGGTACATCACCGACCACTTCGGCCCCACGGCGGTGCTCCGCGCGGTCGCCATCCGGCTCGGGGCGCCCAACTACCCCGGGGACACGATGGTGCTGACCGGCCGGGTCGAGGAGCTGGACGAGGCGACGGGCACGGCGAGGGTGCGGGTGGTCGGCGCCAACGCCATCGGCAACCACGTGACCGGCACGGTCACCGTCACCGTGGCCGTCGCCGCCGAGGCACCGGCACCCGTCGCCGTCGAGGGGGAGTCATGAGCGTGCGGGGCCGGGACTCGCTGGGCGGGCGGGCGGCGGTCGTGGGGATCGGGGCGACCGAGTTCTCCAAGGACTCGGGCCGCAGCGAGCTGCGGCTGGCCGCGGAGGCGGTGCGGGCCGCGCTGGACGACGCGGGCCTGGCCCCGGCCGACGTGGACGGGATGGTGACGTTCACGATGGACACCAGCCCGGAGATCACCGTGGCCCAGGCCTGCGGGATCGGCGAGCTGTCCTTCTTCTCCCGGGTCCACTACGGCGGCGGCGCGGCCTGCGCCACCGTCCAGCAGGCGGCGCTCGCGATCGCGGCCGGGATCGCCGAGGTGGTGGTCTGCTACCGGGCCTTCAACGAGAGGTCGGGCCGCCGCTTCGGTTCGGGCGTACGGCACCGGGAGCCGACCGCGGAGGGCGCGGCGCTCGGCTGGGCGCTGCCGTTCGGGCTGCTCACCCCGGCGTCCTGGGTGGCGATGACGGCGCAGCGCTATCTGCACACCTACGGGCTGACCCCGGAGGCGTTCGGGCACGTGGCCGTCACCGACCGGAAGTACGCGGCGACCAACCCCGCCGCCTACTTCCACGGCCGCCCCATCACCCTCGCCGAGCACGCGGCCTCGCGCTGGATCGTGGAGCCGCTGCGGCTGCTGGACTGCTGCCAGGAGACGGACGGCGGACAGGCCCTCGTCGTCACCTCGGTGGAGCGGGCGCGCGCCCTGCCGCATCCGCCGGCCGTGATCGCGGCGGCCGCGCAGGGGGCGGGCCGGGCCCAGGAGCAGATGACCAGCTTCTACCGGGACGACCTGACCGGGCTGCCGGAGATGGGCGTGGTGGCGAGACAGCTGTGGCGCACCTGCGGGCTCGCCCCGGCCGACATCGACGTGGGGATCCTGTACGACCACTTCACCCCGTTCGTGCTGATGCAGCTGGAGGAGTTCGGGTTCTGCGGTCCCGGGGAGGCGGCGGACTTCGTCGCGGAGGAGCGGCTGCCGCTGAACACCCACGGGGGCCAGCTCGGGGAGGCGTACCTGCACGGGATGAACGGGGTGGCCGAGGGGGTGCGGCAGCTGCGCGGCACGGCCGTGAACCCGGTGGAGGGAGCGGCGCGGGTCCTGGTGACGGCGGGCACGGGCGTACCGACGTCCGGGCTGGTGCTCACCCGGGAGGACTGAGCCCGTGCCCCTCGGAGGACGAGCCCGCAGGGGTGAACCCGTAGGACGACCGCCCCGTACTCCACCTTCAGGAGGTGTAGCCGACCCCACCCCTACAACCTGAGGGGGAGTCGCCTTCGGGACCTGCGGCCGATCCGCCGGAACACACCCCGCTCATAGCGTGGAGCCATGACCACACCCGTCTGCACCAGCGCTTCGGAGGCCGCCGTCCCAGCGGGGCAGACCCGGCCGTATCCGACGTTCGCGTCGTACGTCAGGGCCCGCCAGCCGGTCCTGCTGCGCACCGCCCGGTCGCTGACCGCGAACGCGAGCGACGCCGAGGACCTGCTCCAGACCGCGCTCGCCAAGACGTACGTCGCCTGGGAGCGGATCGAGGACCACCGGGCCCTGGACGGCTACGTGCGCCGGGCCCTGCTGAACACACGGACCTCGCAGTGGCGCAAGCGCCGCGTCGACGAGTTCGTCTGCGACGAGCTGCCCGAGCCGGAGCCGGTGGCCGGCGGGGACGACCCGGCCGAGCGGCAGGCGCTGCACGACGCGATGTGGCGGGCGATCACGAAGCTGCCCGCGCGGCAGCGGGCGATGGTCGTGCTGCGGTACTACGAGGACCTGAGCGAGGTACAGACGGCCGAGGTGCTCGGGGTGTCGGTGGGCACGGTGAAGTCCGCGGTGTCGCGTGCGCTCGGCAAGCTGCGCGAGGACCCTGAGCTGGTGCTCGCACGTTAGCCGTGTCGGTTGTCCCACACGCCGAGTTGTCCCCCGCCTAGTGACATACCGTCCGGTATGTGCGCAGAATCAGCGCAGCCCCTTTACCGCCGAGTAGGCAATGTCGCCCCCGGGAGGACGCCGTGCTGAGCACCATGCAGGACGTACCGCTGACCGTGACCCGCATCCTTGAGCACGGTGTGCTGGTGCACGGACGGTCCCAGATCGTCACCTGGACCGGGGAGGGCGAGCCGCAGCGGCGCAGCTTCGCCGAGGCGGGGGTCCGTGCCGTGCAGCTGGCGAACGCCCTGCGCGACGAACTCGGGGTCCGGGGCGACGACCGGGTGGCGACCCTGATGTGGAACAACGCCGAGCACGTCGAGGCGTACTTCGCCATCCCCTCCATGGGCGCGGTCCTGCACACCCTCAACCTGCGGCTGCCCGCCGAGCAGCTGGTGTGGATCGTCAACCACGCGGCCGACAAGGTCGTCATCGTCAACGGCTCGCTGATCCCGCTGCTGGCCCCGCTGCTGTCCAAGCTGCCGACCGTGGAGCACATCGTCGTGGCCGGCCCCGGCGACCGCTCCCCGCTCGCGGGCGCCACCGCGCGCGTCCACGAGTACGAGGAGCTGATCGCGGACCGGCCCAGGACCTACGACTGGCCCGAGATCGACGAACGCCAGGCCGCCGCCATGTGCTACACCTCCGGCACCACCGGCGACCCCAAGGGCGTCGTGTACAGCCACCGCTCCATCTACCTGCACTCCATGCAGGTCAACATGACCCAGTCGATGGGGCTCACCGACCGGGACACCTCGCTGGTCGTCGTGCCGCAGTTCCACGTCAACGCCTGGGGCCTGCCGCACGCCACCTTCATGACCGGCGTCAACCTGCTCATGCCGGACCGTTTCCTCCAGCCGGCCCCGCTCGCCGCGATGATCGAGAGCGAGCGCCCGACGCACGCGGCCGCGGTCCCCACCATCTGGCAGGGCCTGCTCGCGGAGCTGCTCGCCAACCCGCGCGACGTCTCCTCCCTCACCCAGGTCACCATCGGCGGCGCGGCCTGTCCGCCCTCCCTGATGACCGCGTTCGACAAGCTGGGCATGCGGGTCTGCCACGCCTGGGGCATGACGGAGACCTCCCCGCTCGGCACCATCGCACGGCCGCCGGCCCACGCGGTCGGCACGGACGAGGAGTTCGGCTACCGCCTCACCCAGGGCCGCTTCCCGGCCTCCGTCGAGGCCCGGCTCAGCGGCCCCGGCGGCGAGCACCTCCCCTGGGACGGCGAGTCCGCGGGCGAACTGGAGGTGCGCGGCCCCTGGATCGCCGGCGCGTACTACAACGGCCCCGACGCCGCTCTCCTGCGCCCCGCCGACAAGTTCAGCGAGGACGGCTGGCTGAAGACCGGCGACGTCGGCACCATCTCCCCCGACGGCTTCCTCACCCTCACCGACCGCGCCAAGGACGTCATCAAGTCCGGCGGCGAGTGGATCTCCTCGGTCGAACTGGAGAACGCGCTGATGTCCCACCCGGACGTCGCCGAGGCGGCGGTCGTCGCCGTCCCCGACGACAAGTGGGGCGAGCGCCCGCTGGCCACGGTCGTCCTCAGGGAAGGCTCGCACGCCGACTTCGAGAGCCTGCGCGCGTTCCTCGCGGAGGAGGGCAAGATCGCGAAGTGGCAGCTGCCCGAGCGGTGGACGGTGATCGAGGCGGTGCCGAAGACCAGCGTCGGCAAGTTCGACAAGAAGGTCCTGCGCAGGCGCTACGCCGAGGGCGACCTCGACGTCACCAGCCTGTAGACGTCACCAGCCTGTAGACGCCCCGCACCGGAGCGCCCCTGCGGGGGCGCGGGGAACCGCGCGACCGGCCACGCCCGACCCGTGGCCGGGGGTCGGCGGTTCCCCCGTGGTGCTTTCCGGGTTCAGTTCGTCCCGATCCGCGACAGCAGGTCCACGATCCGGCCCTGCACCTCCGTGCTGGTCGACCGCTCCGCCAGGAACAGCACCGTCTCCCCCGACGCCAGCCTCGGCAGGTCGGCCTGGTCGACGGCCGCCGTGTAGACCACCAGCGGCGTGCGGTTGAGCTGCCCGTTCGCGCGGAGCCAGTCGATGATGCCGGCCTGGCGGCGGTGCACCTGCATCAGGTCCATCACCACCAGGTTCGGCCGCAGCTGCCCGGCCAGCGTCACCGCGTCCGCGTCGCTCGCCGCCCGCGCCACCTGCATCCCGCGCCGCTCCAGCGTCGAGGTGAGGGCGAGGGCGATCTCCGCGTGCTCCTCGATGAGCAGCACCCGCGGCGGATGCTGCTCGCTGTCCCGGGGCGCCAGCGCCTTCAGGAGAACGGCGGGATCGGCGCCGTACGCCGCGTCCCGCGTCGCCTGCCCGAGACCGGCCGTGACCATCACCGGCACCTCGGCCGCCACCGCCGCCTGCCGCAGCGACTGCAGCGCGGTCCGGGTGATCGGCCCGGTCAGCGGGTCCACGAACAGTGCCGCGGGGAACGCGGCGATCTGCGCGTCGACCTCCTCGCGGGAGTGCACGATCACCGGCCGGTAGCCGCGGTCGCTCAGCGCCTGCTGCGTGGTGACGTCCGGCGCGGGCCAGACCAGCAGCCGGCGCGGGTTGTCCAGCGGCTCCGGGGGCAGTTCGTCGTCCAGCGGCTGCGGGCGCGGCGGGTCGGCGACCTCGATCGCGCCGCCGGGACCGTCCAGCGGTTCGGGGCCCTCGGCCGCGTTCACGTCCGGAGCGCCTATGGCGTACGACCGTCCGGCCCCGTCGGTCGCGCCCACCAGCCGGGACTGCCCGGCCAGCGAGGGCTGCGGCAGCGGCTGGGCGGCGACCGGCTGCTCGGCCGGCGGATGCGGGCGGGCCGGCTGCTCCGCCGACGGCTGGTCGGCGCGCGTGGTCGGGTCAGGGGGCGTGCCCAGCTTGCGACGGCGTCCGTTGCCGCCCGGCTGGTGCGGGGGCGGGGTGGCCGTCGGCTGCTGCACCTGCGCGGCCTGCCGAGAGAACGGCACGCCCTGCCCCAGCGTCCGCACGCTGAAGGCGCGGCCCTGGGTGGAGTCGGGGTCGACCGGCGCGGGCGTCGCCGCCGCCTCGGCGGGCAACGGCTGCGCGACCCGAGCCGGTTGGGCGGCGGCGGGGGCGGGCGTCTCGTCGGCACCGCCCGGCCACTGCTGCGGAACGGCGGGGGCCGCGGGGGCGGACTCCGCCGGCAGCGGCTGGGCACCGGCCGGGGCCGGCTCGGCGGACGCCGAGGGAGCGGGGACGGCCGGCGGCAGCGCCTGCGGCGCGACCTGCCCCGGAGCCACCGGGACGGCACCGGCCGGAGCCACCGGGACGGCGCCGGCCGCGGCGGGCGCCTGCGGCTGCGCCGGTACGGCCGCGCCCGGCAGCGCCTGCGGAACCGGCTGGCCCGGCTGCTGCCCGGGGCCCGCCTGAGCCACGGCGGCAACACCGGCCGGCGCGACGACCTGCCCGGCGGGCCCGGCCTGCACCGGGATGCCCTGACCGGACTGACCGGACTGACCCGGCGGCCCGGACTGACCGGGCTGCACGAGCTGGCCGGGCTGCACCAGCTGACCAGGCTGTACGAGTTGAGCGGGCTGCCCGGGCTGGCCGGGCAGGACCGGCTGGCCGGGGGCGGACGCCTGCGCGGGGACCGTCGGTACGGCCTGGCCGCCCTCCTCCGCGGGCTGCCCCACGGCCCGCCGGCGGCGGCCGGTCGGTGCGCTGGTGGGGTGCGGCTGCGGCGGGGTGTGGTCCTCGGCCTGGTCGTGCGCCACGGCGTCGTGCCGGCCCTCGTCGCCCGCGACGGCGGCCGGTTCGGGGGTACGGTCCGCCTCGGCGGGCGGCAGCGCGAAGACCGGGCGGGGCCCCGCCTCCTGCGCGGCGGCCCGCTCGGCCGCGGCGGCCAGCGCACGCCGGCGCCGTCCGGTCGGCTGGCCGTCCTCCGAGGGCTGGTCGGCCGGCAGCCGGCCGGCCGCGGGAAGCGCCGGCGGCAGCGCCTGCCGCTCCTCGGGCTCCCGGCGCGCGGGATGCCCCGCCGCCGAGGCCGGCACGGGCACGCCCTGCGGCGGAACGGTGCCGCCCAGACCCGTACCCGCGGCGGCCGTCCCGGCGCCCTGCTCCGCCGCCGTCACCACGGCACCCTCGGCGACACCGGCGTCGGCCGGACGCCCACGCCGCCGCCCGGTACCGCCGGACGCCGACTCGGCGCTCTCCAGCGCGGGCGGACCGCTCTGCGCGCCGTCCGCCGCCTCCACGGCCCGTCGGCGCCGCCGCCCGGTCGGCGGCACGGCCGGGGCCTCGCCCTCGCCGCCGCCCTCGCCGCCCTCGGCGGGCGCGTCGCTCTCCAGGAAGGCGTCCACGGAGGACCGCCGGGCCCGCCGCCGCCCACCGGCACCGGACTCGTCCGCGGCCGGGGCGGCCGGCTCCACGTCGGCCGCCGGGGCCGGGGCGACGGCTCCGGCACCGCCGCCGATCGGCACCTCCAGCACGAACGCGCTGCCGCTCATGCCCGGCACCTCGTGCGTCTGGAGCACACCGCCGTGGGCGCGCACGATCCCGCGCACGATCGGCTCGTGCACCGGGTCCCCGCCGGCGTACGGCCCGCGCACCTCGATGCGCACGACCTCGCCGCGCTGGGCCGCCGCGACGACCACCGTGTTGTCCATGTACCCGCCGGCCGAGACCGGCGAGTTGCCGGTCGCGTCGACACCGGCCACGTCCGCGACCAGGTGCGCCAGCGCGACGGCGAGCCGCTGCGGGTCGACCTCGGCCTCGATGGGCGGGGCGTGCACCGCGAACTGGACCCGGCCGGGCCCGATCAGCTCCACCGCGCCGTCCACACCGGCGGCGACGACGGCGTCGAGCATCACCTTCGTCCGGGTGATGTCCTCGGTCCCCGCGTCCAGCCGCTGGTAGCCGAGCACGTTGTCGATGAGCTGGGTGATGCGCGAGTAGCCGGCCGAGAGGTGGTGCAGCACCTGGTTGGCCTCGGGCCACAGCTGCCCGGCGTCGTCGGCGGCGAGCGTGGCCAGCTCGCGGCGCAGCTCGTCCAGCGGGCCGCGCAGCGACCGCGCGAGCAGCGTCAGCAGCTGCTCGTGGCGGCCGGAGAGGGCCTCGTAGCGGTCCTTCTCCCGCTCGCCGAGGGCCGCGTACCGGTCCTCGTCGGCCGCCAGCTCCTCGGCGTGCCGCTCCCGCAGGTCCTCGATCTCGGTGACGTGCTTCTGGCGCAGCGCGGTCAGGTCGGAGGCGTGCTCCTCGGAGAGCCGCTCCAGCTCCTCGGCGTGCGCCGTCTCCTGGGCCGACTTCTCGTCGACGACGGCGTCGTACGGCCGCCGGTCGGTGAAGGTCATCACGGCGCCCACGAGCAGGTCGCCGTCGCGCACCGGGGCGGTCGTCAGGTCGACCGGCACCTTCTTGTCGCCCTTGGCCCACAGCACCTGGCCGCGCACCCGGTGCTTGCGTCCGGAGCGCAGGGTGTCGGCGAGCGGCGACTCGGCGTACGGGAAGGGGGAGCCGTCGGCGCGCGAGTGCAGCACCAGGTTGTGCAGCTCCTTGCCGCCGAGCTCACCGGCCCGGAATCCCAGTATCTGGGCGGCGGCCGGGTTGACGAGGACGATCCGCCCGTCGGTGTCCGTCCCCACGACGCCCTCGCTCGCGGCCCGCAGGATCATCTCGGTCTGCCGCTGCGAGCGCGCCAGCTCGGCCTCGGTGTCCACGGTGCCGGTGAGGTCGCGCACGACGAGCATCAGCAGCTCGTTGTCGCTGTAGCCGTAACCGTCGTACGCCTGCTGCCCGTTCTCCAGGTTGGCGCTGGTGACCTCGACCGGGAACTCCGAGCCGTCGGTCCGCCGGGCGACCATCCGGGTCGGCTTGGTCCGCCCGCGCGGGTCCATGTGGTCGGGACGCCGCATGGAACCGGGGATCAGCCGGGAGTCGAACTGCGGGAGCAGGTCGAGCAGCCCCCGCCCGACCAGCGCGGTGCCGGGCGCCTCGAACGCCTCCAGCGCGATGGTGTTGGCGTTGACGACGGTTCCGTTGGCGTTGACCAGCAGCAACGCGTCGGGAAGTGCGTCGAGTATGGCTGCGAGGCGAGCAGCGCCTCGGGATGGCCTGCTGCTCACGAGACGCTTCCTCCCTGTTACCGCACCTTGCCGACCGCTCGGGCCATCTTGCCAACCTGCCCGCGACGTGTCACGCGAGGGAGTCTAAAGCCACCGGTCCCGCTAGCGGCGCCGGATGAGAGGGAGGTCGCACGACGAAGTGACGACGAACATGTGACCGACAGGTCTCGTCTCCGCCGTACCTTCGCGGGACTTTTACGGTGCCGGGGCTTCCCCGGTGCGACGGCTGTGCCCGCTGTGTGAGCCGGGCGGTACCGCATTTTATGGACCCAGGTCGGGCAGAAGGGGGACCATCCGGTTCCAGCGGCCGATCTCGCAGCCGTCGCTGCGGTCGTACGTCGCGTCGACCGGGCGGCCGGCCCAGGTGCCGGTGACATGGGCGGTGGCGGGGCCGCCGTAGAGCATGGTGCAGGCGGTGCCGGGGGCGACCGGGGCGAAGGTGTCCCGGCCCCATTGCGTGTTCTCGTCGAGGAGCTGGCAGGCCCCGTCCACGTCCGGGTGACTGCCGGCTCCGGGATGACAGGACAGCTCGTACGTCCCGTCCCGCCCGGCCCCCGCGTGCCGGACGGTGACCGAGAGATGGTCGCCCCCGGCAGGGGCGGCAGAGGCGGCGGAGGCGGGTGGGACGGAAAGAGCGGCGAGGGATCCGAGGGACCCGAGAGTGGCGGCGACGGCCCCAAGGGCGCCGCGCGCGGCGAAGTGCGTCATGCCCAGCCCAACGCGCCGCCCGCCGGGACGTTGCGCCTCGGGACGTTGCGCCCGGATGTCGAGCCCCGCCCGCGCCGACGGGAAGACCTTTGCCCTGCGGCCCGGCTGCCTAGTACCGTGGGAGCCGATTGGTGACAGCACGCTCGACTGTGTCATCATCTGCACGCACCACTCGCGCTCACGCGGGCGGCTGTGCTGGAGGCGTCGCCTAGTCCGGTCTATGGCGCCGCACTGCTAATGCGGTTTGGGCCTTAAAGCCCATCGAGGGTTCAAATCCCTCCGCCTCCGCACCTGATCACCGAAGCCCCGGTCCACCTGGACCGGGGCTTCGGTGCTTCCGGGCGTTTTCGCAGCTCACAAGGGGTGTGCCTAACGGATTTCACATGACGGCGGCAGTCATGTAATGTTCTTCCTGTCGCCGAGAGCGGCCCGGAAGGGCAAGGATCGAAGGCAGAAACTAAAAACAAGCACTCGTAGCTTAACGGATAGAGCATCTGACTACGGATCAGAAGGTTGCAGGTTCGAATCCTGCCGAGTGCACATAGGTGAGAGGCCCCGGAGAGATCCGGGGTCTCTTGCGTTTCGGGGGCGTACAGCAGCGAAGTACAGCAACAGCCGTCAGGCGGTGCCGTCCATGGCCGCGGACAGCTGTCCGAGAGCCGCGCGCACCTCCTCCTCACTCGCTTCCGCGTAGACCTCCATCGTCATGGCGATCTGCGAGTGGCGGAGGATTCGTTGAGCGATCTTCGGATGGACTTTGAGCGCCACCAGGAGTGAGCTGCATGTGTGGCGGGTGTTCCGGAGCGGGATTGCCCGGAGGCCGGCGCGGCGGGCCCGCAGGGCGAACATGCGGGTGAGGTTCCCCGGCTCGATCGGCGTTCCGTACTTCGTGGTGAAGACCAGGCCGCGGGTGTCCTGCCAGAGCTCCCCGGCCGCCTTCCGGTCTCCGAGCTGCTGAGCACGGCGCATCCGCAGGGCCTTGAGGCAGAACGCCGGGAGTGGAAGGAAGTCGTCGGACTCCTCCGTCTTGGTCTCACGGTGGAGGATCTGACGGCCCGCCCGCTGGATCTGGTGGTCCACGTACAGCTCACCGGTCTCGAAGTCGATCGACTTCCAGGTGAGGCCGAGGACTTCCCCGCGGCGCAGCCCGAGGCAGGGCACCAGGACCCAGGCCGCGAACAACGGATCCTCCCGGCGGAGCGCGTCCGCGAGGAATCCGCCCGCCTCCACCACGGACCGGGGCTTGATCCGGCGTCGGCGAGGCTTGGGGACCTTCACCAGGGAGGCCACGTTCTTGCTGATCTCCTCCTCGGTCACGGCGTGGGTCAGCGCTGCCCGCAGGGCATCACGCGCGGCCTGGACGACCCGCCGGGACGGGTACGACTCGCAGCACTCGCCCACGGCGCAGCACCGCCGGCGCGACGTGGCCCGCTTGGCATCCTTGCCCTGGGCGCAGCACTGGCAGATGCCGGCCAGCTTGGTCAGCCACTCGCGCACGTCCCGGACGGTCAGCTTGTCCAGTCGCTTCGCGCCCAGGTGCGGGGCGATGTAGAGGCGTACGGAACCCTCGTACGAGACGTACGAAAGCGGCGCCAGGTTGGGTTTCACGATGGACTCAAGCCAGTACGCGAGGAACACGGCGACCGTGCGGTGACGGGTCTGAACGGGGCCCTTGGAGGCCTCACCGTGCAGCTTGATCCACTTCTCGTGTGTCTCTTCGCGGCTCTTGCCGTAGACGTATTTCCGCTTGCGGTCGCCCTCCGGGGTGGTCACCCAGACGTAGGCCGCGAAGCCGTTCTTGTACGGGTAGATCGAGCCTTCCCCGTTGGCGCGCTTGCCGCTCATGCCGCCCACTCCTCGGCGTCGGTCGCGATGCGGTTCACGTACTCGTCGACCCAGGCGGGGAGGATCCTGCGGTTGCGTCCGACCTTGACCGACCGGATCTCACCGCTCAGGACGAGCGCCTTTGTCTTGGAGAGGCCGAAGCCGAGCATTTCGGCGACTTCGGCCGTCGTGTGCCACCTCCGCTGGGTGATCACTGTGCTCACTTGGGCGGTCTGTTCGTCGTGGCGGCAGGCGGTGACCTCCGAAGCACGAATCCCGGCCGCGCGGCAGGGCGCGTGCCCTTGTGCGGGCTGCTGATCGCACTTCCGTGCGCCTGTTCCTGGCGGGTGACAGTGGCTCCTGCGGCAGCGATCCTGACTACTTCCATCCCTTTCGGATGGGTAAGGCGGGAGGGGGAAGGCAATGTCACTTGTGCGTCGGTATCGCGGTAAAGCGGCCGGCCTGGCCTGGGCGTTGATGCTGAGCGGGGCGATCGCCGGGCCGGTCGGAGCCGCCACGCCGGCCGCCGCTGCGGCCGACTGGTGGGCGTGTCCCGCGGGCAGCAATCCGAACCGGTGGGACCCTCGCTACACGTCGGTGGTCGCCACCGCCGGGGTCTGGTGGCGGAAGATCGAACTGCGCTATCACAGCGGCACCCGGTGTGCCTGGGGTCACATCTCCAACGGCTCACCCGGCGATGCGGTCTGGGTCGACTGGTCGGCCAACAGGGGACAGACGTGGAAACAGCTGGACGTGACCAGAATCCCGGGAGGCCGCCGCGAGGCGTACACAGCCGCCCGCAATGACGCCGGGTACGTGATGCGTGCGTGCGGCAAGGCCGGGAACCGCGTGGAGATCGTCTGCACCCGTTGGTACTAGACCGTCGGTACCGGACCGTCGGTACCGGACGGTCCTTCGCCGAGAGGGCGTCGGTGATCTCGGACAGCTCAGGTGCAGTCGAGTTCCCGATTCCTCGAAGGCTCCCGGATTCCCTCGACAGATTCCCTCAGCGCGTGAGAGATATGTGTGGTTCCGCTGCCTACGCGAGGGAGTCGGGTACGTGAGTCAGCACGACGAAGGCCACACGGTCGCGGGTTGGACCGGGACCGTGATCGCGACCGTCGGAAGCGGTCTGCTGGGGTTCGGCATCTGCGCGGTCTCGGCCGCGGCCCTGGCCGGAGGGCTCGCGGTGTGTGCCGCGAGCGTCCTGGTCACCTGGGTCCTGCACCTCGCCGGCTGGGGCAAGCCGCCGGGTTCGCGGCCGCGCGCGCAGTGGGCCCTGGGGGCCAGGGACGGCACGGCCCGCGCCGGCCACACCGGCTGTGTGGGATGCCGGCTGGCGGGACGCGGGCGCGGCGGGGCGTCCGCGCTGCGGCCGTTCGGCGCCGGGGGAGAGGCCGGGGGAGAGACGGAGCCGGCCGTGGTCCGGGAGGCCGACCGCTGAGCGTAGGACCGGCCATTGAGCCGAGGGCCGGTTGCCGGGTGGAGGGTCCGGTGCGGCCGTCGTCCGCTGCCGTCGGCGTCGTCGGGACAGTCGGGGCCACTGTCAGTGGCTGCCTCTACCCTCGTCGGTGATGGCACAGGTGACGTGGAAGTGTTCGGGGCTGCGGTGGTCGGACGACGGGCCGGTGCTGCTGTGGAGCGGTGGGCGGCGCAGTCCGCTCGTCCGGGGGAAGCGGGTGGCCTTCGCGGTCGCCGAAGGGGGCGGGCGGGAGTGCGTGGGGGCGCGGGGGAACGCCTGCCCGGTGCGGGCGCCGGTGTCGGGGCGGAGCACCGGCGCGCGGTGCGAGGAGTGCGCGCGGCTGGACCGGGCGCACTCGGTCGCCGCCGACACCCTCGCCGACGACCCCCGGCCGTACCACGTCTATCTGGCGTGGTTCGGGCCCGGAATGGTCAAGGTGGGGATCACCGGCGTAGAGCGGGGGCCGGCGCGGCTGCTGGAGCAGGGGGCGGTCTGCTTCAGCTGGCTGGGCGCCGGGCCGTTGATGGCGGCGCGGCGGACCGAGGAGCTGCTGCGGGCCGCGCTCGGGGTGCCGGACCGGATCCCGTACGCCGACAAGCGCGTCGTACGCGCCGTGCTGCCGGAGACACCGGCCGGGCGGGCCGCGGAGGTGGAGGAGTTGCACGCGCGGGCGCTGACGCTCGGCGGGTGGCCCGAGGCGCTCGTGCCGGAGCCCTGCCGACCCGTCGACCATGCCGGGGTGTTCGGGCTGGCCGGGCTGCCGGCCGCCGTGGGCGAGGTGACAGGGCTGGTCCCGGGCGGCGCGGTGAGCGGTGAGCTGCTCGCGGCCGCCGGTCCCGATCTTCATCTGGCGACCGGGCGCGGGGTCGTCGTCCTGGACACGCGTTTGCTGTCCGGGTGGGAGTTGGCTGCCGTCGGGGGTGGGGGTGCCGGTCAAGTGGGCTTTCCGCTCAGGGAGTTCGCCGTGCCTCAGGATGGGCTCTTCTGAAGTGCCGGGCCATGCCTGCTCGCGCGGCTGGGTACCCTCTCAACAGCGCCTGCACAGAAGCTCATTACTAGCTGATCCGCGCTTCATCCGCGCTTCATCGACGGCCCCGGGCGGACGCGGCGCGGACATGATCCACACAGCCCGGCGCGAGCCGGCTCACGAGTTCGTGCGCACGTGGTGGGATTCCCAGGCGTTCCCTGAGAGGCACCTGTGTGTTTCTTAGGGAAATCACAGATTAGTGAAAGCGTGCTCTCAGAGGACCCGGACATGGTGTCCACCATGACCACGACCTCGCCCCAGGGGCGCACCGAACTGCTGAGGCCGGACGGGAGCCCCGTCCGAGTGCTTGTGGTGGACGACGAGCTGTCGATCACCGAACTCCTGTCCATGGCCCTCCGTTACGAGGGCTGGCAGATCAGGAGCGCGGGCGACGGCCAGGGCGCCATCCAGACCGCCCGGGAGTTCCGTCCCGACGCCGTCGTCCTCGACATGATGCTGCCCGACATGGACGGCCTCACCGTGCTGGGGCGCCTGCGGCGCGAGCTGCCCGACGTTCCGGTGCTCTTCCTGACGGCCAAGGACGCGGTCGAGGACCGGATCGCCGGTCTCACCGCCGGCGGCGACGACTACGTCACCAAACCCTTCAGCCTCGAAGAGGTCGTGGCCCGGCTGCGGGGTCTCATCCGGCGCTCCGGCGCCGCCGACCGCCGCTCCGACTCCGTGCTCGTCGTCGGCGACCTCACCCTGGACGAGGACAGCCACGAGGTCTCGCGGGCCGGTGAGTCCATCCACCTCACCGCCACCGAGTTCGAGCTGCTGCGCTTCCTGATGCGCAACCCGCGGCGCGTGCTCAGCAAGGCCCAGATCCTGGACCGCGTCTGGTCCTACGACTTCGGCGGCCAGGCCAACGTGGTCGAGCTCTACATCTCCTACCTGCGCCGGAAGATAGACGCCGGACGCGAGCCGATGATCCACACCCGGCGTGGGGCCGGTTACCTGATCAAGCCCGCCGCGTCATGAGCGGACGACGACGGCCGCGTCCGCAGAAGCGACGGGCGGGAAAGCCGCGCACGCTGCGGACCCGGCTCGTCGTCGTGTCCGTGACCCTGATCGCCGTGGTCTGCACGGTGATCGGAGCAGTCACCACCCTGGTCCTGCGGGACCACCTGTACGGGCAGCTGAACAGCAACCTGCGGGAGGTCGCCGCGCGCGCCTCCGGCGGACCCGCCGGAGGACCCGACGGCAAGGGCAACGTCCTGGGCAGCAAGACGCTGGGGCTGTCCGAGCCGACCGATCTCGGCAAGTTCGTCAGCCAGGGCCCGAACCCGCCCAAGACGCTCGCGGCGCAGGTAGAGAACGGGTCGATCACCAGCGGCAAGGTCGGCAACAAGGACGACTCCGCCGGCTACACGCAGATGAAGGCCGGGAACCTCACCGAGGCCCAGATCAAGGTGCTCGGCGCGGTCGCCCAGGACGACCAGCCGCACACGGTCGCCCTGCCCGGCCTCGGCAACTACCAGGTCCAGTACGTCAAGGGCAACACCGGCACCTACTACGTCGGCATCCCCACCTCCGACGTCGACGGCACCATCGGCACCCTGATCCTGGTCGAGATCAGCCTCACCGTCTCCGGTCTGATCGCCGCCACCCTCGCCGGCACCGTCATCGTCGGCGTGGCCACCCGGCCGCTGCGCAAGGTCGCCAACACCGCCACCCGGGTCTCCGAACTCCCGCTGCACACCGGCGAGGTGAACCTCAGCGAGCGGGTCCCGGAGTCCGAGTGCGACCCGCACACCGAGGTCGGCCAGGTCGGCTCCGCGCTCAACCGCATGCTCAACCACGTGCACGGCGCGCTGCACGCCCGCCAGCAGAGCGAGATGCGGGTACGGCAGTTCGTCGCCGACGCGAGCCACGAGCTGCGCACCCCGCTCGCCTCCATCCGCGGCTACGCCGAGCTGACCCGGCGCGGCCGGGAGCAGGTCGGCCCCGACACCCGGCACGCGCTCGGCCGTATCGAGTCCGAGGCCGGGCGGATGACCCTCCTGGTGGAGGACCTGCTGCTGCTGGCCCGGCTCGACGCCGGCCGTCCGCTCCAGTTCGAGCACACCGACCTCATCCCGCTCGTCGTCGACACGATCAGCGACACCCGCGCGGCCGGCATGGACCACAACTGGCGGCTCGACCTGCCCGACGAGCCGGCGCTGGTCGCCGCCGACGCGGCCCGCATCCAGCAGGTGCTGATCAACCTGCTCGGCAACGCGCGCAAGCACACGCCGGCCGGCACCACTGTCACCGCCCGCATCCAGCGGCGCGGCCCGTGGATGTGCGTGGACGTCGAGGACAACGGCCAGGGCATCCCGCAGGACCTGCTGCCGCACGTCTTCGAGCGGTTCGCGCGAGGCGACTCCGCGCGGTCGCGGGCCACCGGCTCCACCGGCCTGGGCCTCGCCATCGTGCAGGCCGTCGCCTCCGCGCACGGCGGCGCGGTCACCGTGGACAGTGTTCCGGGCCGTACGGTGTTCACCCTCTATCTGCCCGCGCTTGCCCCGGCGGCTCCCCAGCCGGATCCCGAAACCAACTGGCAATCGCACTCACAGGCACAGCACAGTGCCACCACATGGGCACAACAGGGCGCTTGACGAGAGTCGATGCCATGCGAACCGACTCTTCTCCCGGCACTCTGCCGGCGCGGGAGCACCTCCCGGCCGGTAACGCCGGTACGCCTGTCCTGGACGTAGTGATCCCCGTCTACAACGAGGAGAAGGACCTCGGCCCATGCGTCCTCAGACTGCATGACCACCTCAAGCGCACCTTCCCGTACGCGTTCCGCATCACCGTCGCGGACAACGCGTCCACGGACACCACCCCCCAGGTGGCGCAGAAGCTCGAGGCGGAGCTGGCCGAGGTCACGTCGTTCCGGCTGGAGCAGAAGGGCCGCGGCCGGGCGCTGCGGACCGTCTGGTCCGCCTCGGACGCGCCGATCCTCGCGTACATGGACGTGGATCTGTCGACCGACCTGAACGCGCTGCTGCCGCTGGTGGCGCCGCTCATCTCCGGCCACTCCGACCTGGCGATCGGTTCCCGGCTGTCCCGTTCGTCGCGCGTGGTGCGCGGTGCCAAGCGGGAGTTCATCAGCCGTACGTACAACCTGATCCTGCGCGGCTCGCTCCAGGCCCGCTTCTCCGACGCCCAGTGCGGCTTCAAGGCGATCCGGCGCGATGTCGCGCAGGTGCTGCTGCCGCTGGTCGAGGACACCGGCTGGTTCTTCGACACCGAGATGCTGGTGGTCGCCGAGCGCGCGGGGCTGCGCATCCACGAGGTGCCCGTCGACTGGGTCGACGACCCCGACTCGACCGTGCACATCGTGAAGACCGCCACCGACGACCTCAAGGGCGTGTGGCGGGTCGGCAAGGCCCTGGCCACCGGCGCGCTGCCGCTGGACCGGCTCACCCGCCCGTTCGGCGACGACCCGCGCGACCGTGACGTCCAGGACGTGCCCAAGGGCCTGGCCCGCCAGCTCGTCGGGTTCTGCGTGGTCGGCGGTCTGTCGACCCTCTTCTACCTGCTCCTCTACAGCGCCTTCCGCTCCTTCTCCGGCTCGCAGATCGCCAACGCGCTCGCGCTGCTGGTGTCGGCGGTGGCGAACACCGCGGCCAACCGGCGCCTGACCTTCGGGGTGCGCGGCCGGGGCGGGGCGGTCCGGCACCAGGCGCAGGGCCTGGTCGTCTTCGGTATCGGCCTCGCGCTGACCAGTGGCTCCCTCGCCGCCCTGAACGCGGCGAGCAGCGAACCCTCGCACTCCACCGAGCTGGCGGTGCTGATCGCGGCCAACCTCGCGGCGACCGTGCTGCGCTTCCTGCTCTTCCGCGCCTGGGTCTTCCCGGACCGCGAGGGCAACGACCGGCAGCGGTCGACGGTGGTCGCCCAGCACAACCCGTCGTCCCCCACCTACTCGACCGGCGGGTACCAGCCGCAGCCGTACCAGCCGCAGGGCCCGCTCCCGCAGCGCCCGGCGCACGAGCCGTACGCGCAGAGCGGCACCACGACCCAGTTCCGCGCCGGTGAAGCCGCGGACGGCACCTGGAGGGACAGCACCATGCAGTTGCAGCCGGTGCGCCCCCACGACAGCGACCCGGGGGACCCCCGATGACCACCCACACCGACCATCCGACCCCGTGGGGGCCGCCCCCCACGGAACCGCCGTCGGCGCAGCAGGCGCCGGACGTGCCGGACGCGCCGGCACCGGAGGCGGGCACGGGTGAACCGAAGCAGCCGTTCGTCCGCAGACTGTGGCGCGGCCGCCCCGAGGACCCGAGCTGGGCGCGCCCGGCCTTCCTCGGCCTGCTGGCCGCCACCTTCCTGCTGTACATGTACAACCTGAGCTCCTCCGGCTACGCCAACTCCTTCTACTCGGCGGCCGTGCAGGCGGGCAGCAAGTCCTGGAAGGCCTTCTTCTTCGGCTCGCTGGACGCCGGCAACGCGATCACCGTCGACAAGCCCCCGGCCTCGCTGTGGCCGATGGAGCTGTTCGTCCGGGTCTTCGGCCTCAACTCGTGGGCCATCCTCGCCCCCGAGGTCCTCATGGGCGTCGCGACGGTCGCCGTCGTGTACGCGGGTGTGCGGCGCCGGTTCAGCCCCGCCGCCGGTCTGATCGCGGGCGGTGTGCTCGCGCTCACTCCGGTCGCCGCGCTGATGTTCCGGTTCAACAACCCGGACGCGATGCTGGCGCTGCTGATGGCGGTGGCCTGCTACGCGGTGGTCCGCGCGGTCGAGGACGGCCGGACGAAGTGGCTGGTGTGGGCCGGTGTCGCGATCGGTTTCGCGTTCCTCGCCAAGACCCTCCAGGCCTTCCTGATCCTGCCGCCGCTCGCGATCGTGTACGCGGTCTGCGCGCCGGTGTCGGTGAAGAAGCGGTTCGGGCAGCTGGCGGTCGCCACCGGCGCGCTGATCGTGTCCGGCGGCTGGTGGGTCGCGATCGTCGAGCTGTGGCCGGCGTCCTCCCGCCCGTACATCGGCGGCTCGCAGAACAACAGCTTCCTGGAGCTGACCTTCGGCTACAACGGCTTCGGCCGCCTCAGCGGCGACGAGACCGGCAGCGTCGGCGGCGGTGGCGGCGGTGGCGGCAGCACCGGCCAGTGGGGCGAGACCGGCTGGGACCGGATGTTCAACTCCGAGATCGGCGGCCAGATCTCCTGGCTGCTGCCCTCCGCGCTGATCCTCCTGGCCGCCGGTCTGGTGGCCACCCGCAAGCTGAGGCGCACGTCGGTCACCCGCGCCTCGTTCCTGGTGTGGGGCGGCTCGCTGCTGATCACCATGATCGTCTTCAGCTACATGGCGGGCATCTTCCACCAGTACTACACGGTCGCCCTGGCCCCCTACCTGGCCGCCGTGATCGGCATGGGCGCCGACCAGCTGTGGAAGCAGCGCACCGAGATGTGGGCGTCGATCACCCTCGCCGCCTCCGTGGTCGCCGGCGCGGTCTGGGGCTACGTCCTGCTCAACCGCACCTCGGACTACCTGCCCTGGCTGAAGTACCTGGTCCTGATCGGCGGTCTGGCCGCCGCGCTCGGCCTGATCTTCGCGGGCCGGATCAGCCGTCGGCTCGCCCTCGGGGCGGCGGCGGTGGGCCTGGTCGCGGCGCTGGCCGGCCCGACGGCGTACACCCTGAGCACGCTCCAGACGGGGCACACCGGCTCCATCGTCACGGCCGGTCCGTCCGGCGGCGGCATGGGCGGCATGGGCGGCGGCGGTGGCGGTGGCGGTATGCCCGGCGGCACGGGCGGCGGTGGCGGCTTCGGCCAGAACCAGCAGAACGGCAACGGCGGCACCAACTCCCAGAACGGCCAGCAGGGCTTCCCGGGCGGCGGCACGGGCGGCACCGGCGGCTTCGGCGGCGGTATGCCGGGCCAGAACGGGCAGAGCCAGGGCCAGGGCCAGCAGAACGGCAACGGCAGCACCCAGAACGGCAACGGCAGCACCCAGAACGGCCAGGGCTTCCCCGGCGGCGGCCAGATGAGCGAGGGCTTCGGCGGCATGGGCGGCGGCGGTGGCGTCGGCGGCCTGCTGAACGGCGCGACCGTCAGCTCCGAGGCCAAGAAGCTGCTGGAGAAGAACTCGTCCGAGTACACCTGGGTCGCCGCGGCCATCGGTGCCCAGAACGCGGCGAGCTACCAGCTCTCCACCGGCGACCCGGTGATGGCGATCGGCGGCTTCAACGGCACCGACCCGTCCCCGACGCTGGCCCAGTTCAAGAAGTACGTGGCGGACGGAAAGATCCACTACTTCATCTCCTCCGGCACCGGCGGCGGCATGGGCGGCAGCAGCACGGGCACGTCCTCGCAGATCACCTCGTGGGTCGAGAAGAACTTCAAGAAGGTGACGGTGGGTTCGTCCACCTTCTACGACCTGACGCAGAAGGCGAGCGGCAGCTGACGGCCGACTGACCGGCGGACGAAGGGCGGTGGCCTCGGCCACCGCCCTTCGGCGTACGGGGAGGAATCGCGTTGTACGCCGTACAAGAGCTGTTCTACGGTGTACGGCATGACTTCTCAGGGCCACCCCCAGCGCTGGCTGATCCTCGGTGTCATCTGCCTCGCGCAGCTCACCGTGCTGCTCGACAACACCGTCCTGAACGTGGCCATCCCCTCCCTCACCCGGGAACTGCACGCGACGACCGCCGGCATCCAGTGGATGATCAACGCGTACTCGCTCGTCCAGTCCGGTCTGCTCCTGACGGCGGGCAGCGCGGCCGACCGCTACGGCCGCAAGAAGATGCTCATCACGGGCCTGGCCCTGTTCGGCGCGGGCTCACTGGCCGCCGGACTGGCGGACTCCACCGGCCAACTGGTCGCGGCCCGGGCCGGCATGGGCGTGGGCGGCGCGCTCCTGCTCACCACCACCCTCGCCGTGGCCATGCAGATCTTCACCCCCGACGAGCACCCCAAGGCCATCGGCATCTGGAGCGCCGTCAACGCGCTGGGCTTCGCCGCCGGTCCGCTGATCGGCGGGTTCGTGCTCGACCACTTCTGGTGGGGCGCGATCTTCCTGGTCAACCTCCCGGTCGCGGCGCTCGCCCTGGCCGCCGTCGTCGTGCTCGTCCCCGAGTCGAAGAACCCCCAGGGCGACCGCCCCGACCTGCTCGGCGCGCTGCTCTCCACGATCGGCATGGCCGCGCTGGTCTTCGCGATCATCTCCGGCCCCGAGCACGGCTGGACGTCCGGACGGGTGCCGGCCACGGCCGCGGTGGCCGTCGTGGCCCTGTCGCTCTTCGCGTACTGGGAACTGCGCGTCCCCTTCCCGATGCTCGACCCCCACTTCTTCAGGGACCGCCGCTTCACGGGCGCCGTCGCCGGCGCGGTCCTCATCACCTTCGGCATGGGCGGCGCGCTGTTCCTCCTCACCCAGCACCTCCAGCTCGTCCTCGGCTACGGCCCGCTGGAGGCCGGCCTGCGCACGGCACCGCTCGCGCTGACGGTCGTCGCCCTCAACTTCACCGGCCTGTCCGCGAAGTGGGCGGTGCGGCTCGGCACACCGGTGGCGATAGCCGCGGGGATGCTGCTGATGTCCCTCGGCCTGGTGTCGATCGCGGTGTCCGACTCCGGCGGCTACGGCGGCACACTGCTCGGGCTGCTGCTGATCGGCGCGGGGTGCGCGATCGCCAACCCGGCCATGGCGCACGCCATCATGAGCGCGATCCCTCCGGAGAAGGCGGGCGTCGGGGCCGGGATCAACGGGACGCTGGCCGAGTTCGGCAACGGGCTGGGCGTGGCCGTGCTGGGGGCGGTGCTGAGCTCCTGGGTGGCTTCCGGCACGTCGTTGTCGGCGGGGCTGGGGGCCGGACAGCTGGTGGGGGCGGCCGCGGTGGCGGCCGGGGGGTTCGTGGCGGCGGGGCTGCTCAGACGGGCGGAGAAGAATGTCGCCTGACGGGGAGGGGGTACATGTTCCTCGGCGGGTGCGGTCCTGGCATCTTGGGAAGTGATCGTCTTGGCGGAGGAGGGCGCGATGGTGCGGGCCAGTGTGTGGCTGGAGGAGCGGGACCGCAAGGCGGGGCGTACGGGTCAGCCCTCCGGCCTCGACCGGGCCCGCATCACCACCGCCACCGTCCGGCTGCTCGACTCCGACGGGCTCGGCAAGTTCTCCATGCGGCGGCTGGCGGCCGAGCTCAACGTGACCGCGATGTCCGTGTACTGGTACGTCGACACCAAGGACGACCTGCTCGAACTCGCTCTCGACGCGGCCTTCGGCGAACTGCGCCTGCCGGACGCGGCCGACGGGAGCGACTGGCGCGAGCAACTGCGCGCGCTGGCCACGGAGTACCGCGCGCTCCTGGTCCGCCACCCCTGGCTCTCCCCCCTGGCCGGCCGCTACCTCAACATCGGCCCCCACTCGCTCGCCTTCTCCCGGGTGGTCCAGCAGGTGGTCCGCCGCGCCGGCCTGCCCGCGCACGGCGTGACCGGCGCGATCTCGGCCGTCTTCCAGTTCGTCTACGGCTACGGCACGATCGAGGGCCACTTCGCCGAGCGGGTGGCGGCGGCCGGCATGACCCCCGACGAGTACCTCAGCACCGCCATGGACGCCGTGACCGAGGTCCCGGGGACGGCCGAGGTCGTCAACGAGTCCAGGGACCTCATGGCGGCCCGCGGCGGCGACACCGTCGCCGAGATGCTCGACAGGGACTTCACGTTCGCGCTGGACCTGCTGATCGCGGGCATCGAGGCCAAGGTGCGGCGCCCCTGAGGGGCACGGGGACCGCTAGGCGTCCGGTGCGGCCAGCCGTGCCGGGAAACCGCCGGTGGCGACCGGCCCCCACCGCTCCGGGGTCACCCGGATGATCGACTTGCCCTGCTTCACCATCGCCGCCCGGTACTCGTCCCAGTCCGGATGCTCCCCGGAGATGTTCCGGAAGTACTCCACCAGCGGCTCCACCGACTCCGGGGAGTCGATCACCTCCGCACGCCCGTCGATCTGCACCCACGGCCCGTTCCAGTCGTCGCTCAGGACGATCACGCTCACCCGCTCGTCCCGCTTCGCGTTCCGCGTCTTGGCCCGCTCGGGGTAGGTGGAGGCCACGATCCGCCCGGAGTCGTCGACCCCGCAGGTCAGCGGCGACCCCTGCGGGCTCCCGTCGGTGCGGCGGGTGAGCAGGATCGCCCGGTGCCGGGGCCGTACGAAGTCCAGCAGCTCGTCGAGGGAGACGGACGTGTTCGTCGCGATGTTCGGTGCCATGGCGCCAGCCTAGGGCCGGGGAGCCCGGTCGTCCTGTCCCTGCCGTGCCCATGTTCAGGCCTGCGGCAGCGACTCCCCCTGCACCGCCTGGACCTCCAGCTCGATCCTGAGGGTCGTGCCGATCGCGGCGATGCCCGCCTGGACGACCTGGTTGTAGTTCATCGCGAAGTCCTCGCGGTGCAGTTCGGTCGTCGCGCGGAACGCGGCCCGCGTGCCGCCCCACGGGTCGGCGCCGGTGCCGAGGTAGGACAGCGCGAGGTCGACGGGGCGCACGACACCGCGCATCGAGAGCTCGCCGTGCACGGTCCAGCGGTCGGAGCCGGCCACCGTCAGGCCGGTCGAGGTGTAGACGATCTCGGGGTGCCGGTCGACGTCCAGGAAGTCGGCCGAACGCAGATGGGTGTCGCGCACGGCGTTGCCCGTGTCGATGGAGGCGGCCCGGACGACCGCCCGGACACGGGACTTGGCGACGTCGTCCGGGGCGATCTCGATCGAGGCGCCGAAGTCGGTGAAGCGGCCGCGCACGCTGGAGATGCCCAGGTGCTGGGCGACCGCGCCGACCGTCGAGTGCGCCGGGTCCACCGTCCACGGTCCGGGCGGCGGCAGCTCCGTACCGCCCTGCCGCGCCAGCGTGACCGTGCCTACCTCGGCGCGGCCGCTCGCGGTGACGATGGCGCTGGAGGCGGCGGGCGCGTAGCCCACGGCCGTGACGATGACGGTGTACGCCCCCGGTGCCATCGGATTCGGGTCCCGTACCGTGCCCTCGTCGTCGGCCTCGGCGCGCAGCACCTGGCTGCCGGTCATGTCGGTCACCGTGACGACCGCGTGCGACACGGCCCATCCGTCCCGGGTGCGGATCCTCGCGGTCAGTCCCATCCCGTTTCTCCCTGCGAACACTCAGACGCTCGAAAAATTACAGATCGGCCCAGCGGACCGGCCCGTGGCGGGCGCCTCCTCGTGGGCGCGCCCGCCACGGGCCGGAGTACGAACTACTCGCCGGGGTGGGAGAGTTCGATGTCGTGGCCGTCGACACCCGCGCCGGCCACGGTCAGGGCCGTGGCGACCGGCGGGTAGCCCGTCGCGATCACGGTGTAGTCGCCGCCGTCCAGGTCGGCGAAGGCGTACGCGCCGTCCACGCCGGTGGTGGCCGTGCCGACCACGTTGCCGGCCGCGTCCACGAGGGTGACGCGGGCGTCGGCCAGCGGGCCGTGCGGGGCCCGGACGACCCCCTGGAGCTGGGCGCCGGCGTCCAGGTCGACCTCGATCCGGGTGACCCCGGTGATGCCGATCTCGACGGGCAGGGCGCGGGGCCGGTAGCCGGCCGCGTTCACCGCGACGGTCACCACACCGGGCACCAGCTCGCCGAAGACGAACTGGCCCTGCTCACCGGTGGCCGCGGTGGCCAGCAGGTCGCCGCGCACATCGGTGACGATCACCATCGCGTCCTTGACCGGCAGCGCGCTGCCCGCGCCCCGGACCACACCGCTCAGCCCGCTGGTGCCGCTGAGCAGGATGTCGTACGGCAGTGCGTCCTCGCCGACCACGACGGTGGAGGCCTGCGGCTGGTAGCCGTCGGCGGAGGCGATCAGGACGTACGAGCCCGCGCCGGGCGCGTCCAGCCGGTACGCGCCGTCGAAGCCCGCGACCGAGCGGCCCAGCTGGCGGCCGGAGAGCGAGATCAGGGTGACCGCGGCCTGCGCGACCGGGGCGCTCTCGGCGCCGCGCACGAAACCGTGCACCGGGGTGCCGCCGGGGCCCGTGGACTGCTCCGGTACGGCGACGGTGGCGACGGCGGTGAGCTGCCGGGTGGCCTCGGCGCCGGTCTCCGGGGCGCTGTTCACCACCGGGGCGGCCCAGCCGGGGACCTGCCGCTCCTCGGCGAAGGTGTCGGAGGGGACCTCGGCGGCGACGGCGGTGGGGGCCGCCGCGGCGGGGGCGTTCTCCGCGGCCTCCCCCTGCGCGGCCTGGGCGAGGGCGCCGGACGTGCGCAGCGGGACCTCCTTGATGAACAGGCAGAGGATCAGCGCGACCAGGGCGAACGGGGCCGCGTACAGGAAGACGTCCGCGATGCCGTGGCCGTAGGCGCCCTCCAGCCAGGTGCGCACCTTCAGGGGCAGCGCGTCCATGTCGGGCAGGGCGCTGCCGCCGACCGCCTTGGCCGCGGCCGCCTGGGACTTGAGGTCCAGGGAGGTGATGGTGTCCTTGGCGTAGTGGGTGATCCGGGTGGACATCACCGAGCCGAGCACCCCGACGCCGACCGCGCCGCCGAGCGAGCGGAAGAAGCTCACCGTGGAGGAGGCGGCGCCCAGGTCCTTCGGGGCGACCTGGTTCTGGGTGGACAGGACCAGGTTCTGCATCATCATGCCGACGCCGATCCCGAGCAGCGCCATGTAGATGGACAGCTCCCAGTACGGGGTGTCGTAGCGCATCAGGCCGAGCAGGCCGAGGCCCGCGGTCAGCGAGACGGCACCGGCGACCAGCCAGCCCTTCCAGCGGCCGGTGCTGGTGATGAAGCGGCCGGAGACCATGGACGCGACGAACAGACCGCCGATCATCGGGATCGTCATGACACCCGACATCGTCGGGGACTTGTCCCGGGCCAGCTGGAAGTACTGCGAGAAGAAGACCGTGCCCGAGTACATGCCGACGCCGACGAAGAGCGAGGCCGCGGAGGCCAGGGTGATCGTGCGGTTGCGGAACAGGCGCAGCGGGATGATCGGTTCGGTGGCGCGGGTCTCGGTGAAGACGAACAGCAGCGTGAGGACCACGGTGCCGCCGACCATCACGGCGGTCTGCCAGGACAGCCAGTCGTACTTGTCGTCCGCGAAGGTGACCCAGAGCAGCAGCAGCGAGGCGGCCGCGGTGATGAAGAAGGCGCCGGTCCAGTCGACCTTGACCTTCCGCTTGGCGACCGGCAGGTGCAGCGTCTTCTGCAGTACGAACAGCGCGATCAGCGCGAAGGGGATACCGACGAACAGGCAGTAGCGCCAGCCGAGCCAGCTGGTGTCGGTGATGACACCGCCGAGCAGCGGACCGCCGACGGTCGCGACCGCGAACGTCGCGCCGGTGTAGCCGGAGTAACGGCCGCGCTCCCGCGGGGAGATCATCGCGGCCATGATCACCTGGACCAGGGCGGACAGACCGCCGGCGCCGAGGCCCTGCACCACACGGGCGCTGATGAGCATCGCGGGGTTCTGCGCCAGGCCGGCGATGACCGAGCCGATGACGTAGATGACCAGGGATATCTGGACCAGGGCCTTCTTGCTGACCAGGTCGGAGAGCTTGCCCCACAGCGGTACCGAGGCGGTCATGGCGAGCAGCGCCGCCGTCACGACCCAGGTGTACGCGGACTGGCCGCCGCCGAGGTCCTTGATGATCGTCGGCAGCGCGTTGGTGACGATGGTGGACGACAGGATGGCGGCGAACAGGCCCAGCAGCAGGCCGGACAGCGCCTCCATGATCTGCCGGTGCGTCATGGGGGCGTGCTCCTCGGAGCCTCCCCCGTGCTTGGCGTGAGCCCGCACACCGGCTGGTGTGGTCGTTGCCATGGACTTCCTTCTCTTGCGTCTTATGCGGGTGTACGGGTGGTCGGTTCGAGTACGGGGGGTTCGAGTACGGGAGCGGGGGCCCGGGCCGCCGGGGTGGCGGTGAGCGGGGGGTGGGGGGCCGTCGCCCGGCAGTCGCCGAAGCTGGCCCGGAGCCGGGTCATCAGCCGGATCAGCTGGTCGACCTCCTCGTCGCTCCAGTCGCCCAGCCGCTCGGTGAGCAGCGCCGTACTGCGCCGGGAGAGCTCCACGAGGGTCTCCTCGCCGGCGGGGGTGAGGCGCAGGATGCGGGACCGCTTGTCCGCGGGGTCGGGGGACCGCTCGATCCAGCCGCGCTCGGCGACGTGCGCCACGTGCCGGCTGGTCACGGACATGTCCACGGCGAGCAGCTCGGCGAGCTTGCTCATGCGCATGGAGCCGTGGCGGCCGAGCAGCGTCAGCACGGCCGCGGAACCGCCCGGGCAGTCGTGCGGCAGTATCCGCGCGAGATCCCGTTTCACGGCTCCGACGGCGCTGAGCTGACGCGCCAGCTCCTCGAACTGCGCCTGCTCCGCCATCACACCTCCTCGACCGTATTCGTTGCTTGGGGCAACCATAGAACTGCTTGGTTGCCACAGGCAAATAAATTGGCGAGGTAGGGGACAAAAACTTGGCAAAGGCAAGTATTGCGAACGTAAACACGCAGGTGGGGACGGTTCCCCCCGCCGGTGGCCCCCCACTTGGGCCCCACCTCCGGATTCGCTAGTGTCTCGGGCCATGGCTAACACCCAGGGCCCCCAGGGCAACTACGACCCCGCCGGCAGCACCCAGATGTTCCGCGCGTTCGTCGACGAGGACCCGCAGACCCCCCAGCAGACCCCCGCGGCCTCCGGCGGCGGCCCCCGCATCGGCCTGATCCTCGGCGTCGTCGCCGCGGTGATCGTGGTCGCGGCGGTGGCCTGGCTGGCACTCAAGTAGGAGAACGCCGGGCGGTACGGCGAGGAACCCGGGGTGATCCGCCCCGGGCTCTCGTCGTGCCCGTGGGCCGGTTGAGGCGCGCGCGCCTCGGCGGGCCTCCCGGGCACCCTGCCCGCGCCGGTGTCCCCGGTGACGGCGATGGCCGACGCCCGGGGCGCGGTCGCACCCTTCACCTCGCTGCTGACGACGCTGCCCGTGGGCGCCGCCTCCCACGGCTCCCTCCCACGGCCCCTCGCCGGCCCGCCCGCCCAGGTCGGGCGGCGGCCGACCGACCGACCGGGTGAGCACGGGGGACGGCGGCCCGCCCGCACTCGCCGTGCCGATCGACGACAACGCCCGCTACCACCCGGCCACGGCGACGACTGCTGCGGTGCTCGCCCTCGCCCTCGGCCTAGCTCCAGTCGACGGTCTCGACCCGGGTCTCGACGTGCATGCCCAGCGGGACGCGCCAGTCGTCCACGCAGACCGTCCAGGTGCCGTTCCTGTCGGAGCCGGCCGCGATCGGGGTCGGCAGGGTCTCGGTCGAGCGGATCGTGGCCCAGTCGATGCCGAGCAGGCCGATGATGTGCGTGCCGAGCGTGATCTTCCCGGAACGCGCCGCCGTACCGCCCGAGTTGTGGAACGCGACGGTCACCTTCTCGCACCAGCGCTTGTCGGTGGCCTTGCGGGTGGGGGTGCTCCAGGTGAGCGCGGCGGGCGAAGCGGCGGACGGCTGCGGTGAGTTCGGGACCGCGGAACCGGACGCCGGCGGCTGCCCGCCGTCACGCCGGGACGAGGACGGGGCGGGCGAAGCCGAAGTGCCGGACGAAGGGGCCGGGTTGCCGGCCGCGTCGCCACCCGTCGAGGCCGCGTCGCCGCCTTCGGTGGCCGCCCCACCGCCCGCGGAGGCCGTTCCACCCGTCGCCGCGCGCCCCGCTCCGTCGAGCGGCACCAGTGTCACCGAGCCCGTGGGTCCCGTGGACCCCCGTCCGGTCCCGCCCGGCACCGCCCCCACCGCCGTATAGCCGTTTCCCGCCCCCGCCCGCACAGGCCGTCAGAGCCGAGGCCAGGCACGCGACCACAGCCGACGAGGCGACCAGCGCACCCCGCCGACCCCCCACCACCGTCCACGGCACACCGGATCCCGACCCCGACCCGGTCGCCGGCACCCGGCGGACCCGCCGGCCACTCGACGCCGCGCTCGGGCGGGCCGGGGTGGGTGCCGGTGCCGTCGGTGAGGTGCCGGGGCGGGGCTCGGGTGCCGTGCGCGGGCGGGCCGGCCCGGCTGTCGTGATGTTCCGGTGGGGCGGGGCCGGTTCCGGTGTCGCCGTCGGGGCGGCCGGGCCGAGGGCCGGTGCGGGCCGGGGTCTCGCCGGACCGGCCGTCGGCGCCGGCGGCGTGGTGTCGCCGTGGTCGACGGGGGCTCTGCGCGGACGGGGCGGAGCGGCCGCCGGTGGTGCCGGGTGGCGGCCGCTCGGTGTCCTCCGGAGAAGCATCGCGCCAGTGTGGCTGACGCTCCGTCAGTAAGGAAGGGTCAGTCCGAGATCAGGCCCTCGCGGAGCTGGGCCAGGGTCCGGGTCAGCAGACGGGAGACGTGCATCTGGGAGATGCCGACCTCCTCGCCGATCTGGGACTGGGTCATGTTCGCGAAGAAGCGGAGCATGATGATCCGGCGCTCGCGGGGCGGGAGCTTGGCGAGCAGCGGCTTGAGGGACTCGCGGTACTCCACACCCTCCAGGGCCGTGTCCTCGTAGCCGAGGCGGTCCGCCAGGGAGCCCTCTCCGCCGTCGTCCTCGGGGGCCGGGGAGTCGAGGGAGGAGGCGGTGTAGGCGTTGCCGACCGCGAGGCCGTCGACGACGTCCTCCTCGGAGACGCCGAGGACGGCGGCCAGCTCCGGCACCGTCGGGGAGCGGTCCAGCTTCTGGGAGAGCTCGTCACTGGCCTTGGTGAGGGCCAGCCGCAGCTCCTGGAGGCGGCGCGGGACGCGGACCGACCACGACGTGTCGCGGAAGAACCGCTTGATCTCACCGACGACCGTCGGCATCGCGAACGTCGGGAACTCCACGCCGCGTTCGCAGTCGAAGCGGTCGATCGCCTTGATCAGGCCGATGGTGCCGACCTGGACGATGTCCTCCATCGGCTCGTTGCGGCTGCGGAAGCGGGCCGCCGCGTAGCGCACGAGGGGGAGGTTGAGTTCGATCAGGGTGTCCCGGACGTAGGCACGCTCGGGGCTGTCCTCTTCGAGTGCGGCAAGGCGCAGGAACAGGGAGCGGGACAGGGTGCGGGTGTCGAGGTTCTCCGAGACGGCCGGAAGCTCCTGGGCCGGCGGGGCCTCCAGCGCCGGGGCGCCGTCGATGGCGCCATCGATGCTGTCGAGCACGTCGATGGCGTCGAGCTCCTTGGGCGCTGCCTCGCTTTTCGTGGGCGTGAGCACCTTCGAGCTGCCCTGGACTGCGGACATGCCACCCCCTTTGGGTCGCGGGACGGTCGCGGCTGCCCCTCCCCGTCGAGGAACGGCGCCTTCACCTGAATACCGGAGCCTGGGCCCCGGCAAACGCGCTTCCGGAAGAATGTCACATGTCGGCAACACGCTGTAGTGACATGTCGACATGAGAGATGTGAATCCGCCCTGGATGCAAGGGGTCTGACGCTTTTTCGACGCCCAACTGTCGGGAAGTGCGCTGGTGAGCGATTCGCTCGCGCCGGTGATGGCTCGATCCTGTGCGCGGTTATGGCCGTACGGAGCCGCCCCGGGCGGGTCTCGGGCCGGTAACGGTCCCCGGGGCCCGGGGGCTAGGCCTCGATGCGGTTCGCGGAGCGCAGGCGCTGGAAGCTGCGGGCCAGCAGGCGCGAGACGTGCATCTGGGAGACGCCGAGCTCGGCGCTGATCTGCGACTGGGTGAGGTTGCTGTAGTAGCGCAGGAGCAGGATCCGCTGTTCGCGCTCCGGGAGTTGGACGAGGAGGTGGCGGACCAGGTCGCGGTGTTCCACGCCGTCCAGGGCCGGGTCCTCGTAGCCGATGCGGTCCAGCAGGCCGGGCAGCCCGTCGCCCTCCTGAGCGGCCTCCAGGGAGGTCGCGTGGTACGACCGGCCGGCCTCGATGCAGGAGAGCACCTCGTCCTCGCTGATGCGCAGCCGCTCGGCGATCTCGGCGGTGGAGGGGGAGCGGCCGAAGGCGGTGGTCAGGTCCTCGGTCGCGCTGTTCACCTGCACCCACAGCTCGTGCAGCCGGCGCGGGACGTGCACGGTGCGGACGTTGTCCCGGAAGTAGCGCTTGATCTCGCCGACGACGGTCGGCATCGCGAAGGTCGGGAACTGCACGCCCCGGTCCGGGTCGAAGCGGTCGATGGCGTTGATCAGGCCGATGGTGCCGACCTGGACGACGTCCTCCATCGGCTCGTTGCGGGAGCGGAAGCGGGCGGCGGCGTAGCGCACGAGCGGGAGGTTCGCCTCGATGAGCGCCGCGCGCACCCGGTTGTGCTCCGGCGTGCCCGGCTTGAGCTCCTTGAGCTGTCCGAAGAGCACCTGGGTCAGCGCCCGGGTGTCGGCGCCCCGCCGCTTCTCCGGCGCGGGAGCGGGCGCCTGGGCCGGGGTCTGCGCCATCGGCTGGGGTGTGGACTGGGTCATCGGCTGGGGCAGGGGCTGGGCGGGAGGCTGGGCTGGGGCGGGCGCCTCTTCCTGGGGCGGCGCAGAACTGGCCGACACGGTCAACGCCACCTCTTCATCGGTCAATCATCCGTCAAAAGCGGTCATAGCATCACAAGACATGTGCACTGTGTGCAAGCACCCCATAGCGCCGTGTTGAGGGTGAGTTGGGGCAAGTTGGTGCATAAGACGAACGAAAGCCCCCCGCCGTTCCCGGCGGGGGGCTTCGATCCGAAACGGGCGGGCCGCTCAGAACTCGTAGTCGGCGATCACCCACGTGGCGAACTCCCGCCACTGCGCGGCGGCCGCCTGGTGGTCCGGGTGCTCCAGGTAGCTCTTGAGCGCGTCCCGGTCCTCGACCGCCGAGTTGATCGCGAAGTCGTACGCGATGGGCCGTTCGGTGATGTTCCAGCCGCATTCCCAGAAGCGCAGCTCCGCGATCTTGTCGCCGAGCGAGAAGAAGGCCTCGGCGCCGGTGACGGCACGCGGATCGTCGCGCTCGACGCCGTCGTTGAGCTTGAAGAGGACCAGGTGGCGGATCATGGGGGCTCCCGGGGGGTGGTGCGCTACTTGGCTCCGTTCACGATCCAGGTCATGAACTCGCCGATGGCCTTGGCCGCGTCCGATATGCCCTCGAACCCTATCTGGACGTAGTCGGCCGCCTTGGCCGGGTCCGTGATGATCACGTACAGCGCGAAGACCACGAGCACGTAGACGGCGATCTTCTTGGCGTTCACCGCCACCTGGCATCTCCCCTGTCCGCACGCCTGCTTGCCGGGCGCGAGTGTAACCCTCCGATCGTTTTGTATGACCAACGGCGCGGTGGGTGCCGGAATTGTTTTCCGAAGCGTGAACCGATCGCGGGGGCCCGTCCGATGAGGGGACGAGAGACCGGGAGAACCGGCCGGGGCCCGTCGGGGCGGCCGGCGTCGAGGGGGAGAGCGCACATGCTGATGACGGCGATGGCCTTCGGGCTCGTCACCCTGCTGATCGTGTTCGTCGTGGCGGCGCTGCTCGACTGCGTCCGCACGCCCGCGTGGCAGGTCCGCTGGGTCCCGAAGTGGCTCTGGCTGCTGTTCCTGTTCCACGCGCCGGTCTTCGGCGCCCTGGTCTGGAACTACGCGGGCAAGCACCCGGTCACCGGGGACACGGCGAAGGGCCCGGCCTAGAAGACCGAGCCCTTCGTCTCAGAGCGGTAGCGGAGGGATTTGAACCCTCGGTGACTTGCGCCACACTCGCTTTCGAGGCGAGCTCCTTCGGCCGCTCGGACACGCTACCGAGAGAGACCCTACAGCACGGGAGGCCGTGCCCTGAAATCGGTATCCGGAGGCCCACGGTCCGTCAGCGGGCGCGGAAGAAGTCCGTGAGCAGACGGGCGGACTCCGCGGCCAGGACGCCCTCGACGACCTCGGGGCGGTGGTTCAGGCGCCGGTCCCGTACGACGTCCCAGAGGGACCCCGCGGCACCGGCCTTGTCGTCGCGGGCGCCGTAGACGACCCGGTCCACCCGGGCCTGCACCAAGGCGCCCGCGCACATCGTGCAGGGCTCCAGGGTGACCACGAGCGTGCAGCCGGTGAGCCGCCACTCGCCGAGCCGCGCGGCGGCCCGGCGCAGCGCCAGGACCTCGGCGTGCGCGGTGGGGTCGCCGGTCGCCTCGCGTTCGTTGTGGCCGGCCGCGAGGACCGTCGTACCGTCCGTGGACAGTACGACGGCGCCGACGGGGACGTCGCCGCCCCGCACGGCCTGGCCGGCCTCGTCCAGGGCGAGCCGCATCGCGGCCCGCCAGCGGTCGCGTACCGGGTCGGGGGACCCGGCTGCCTCGTGGAGGCTCAGCGGACGGTCTCCAGGACGTCGGAGGCGCCCAGGGCGTCGGCGATCTCGCCGAGCGCGTCGTCGTCGAGCGAGAGCAGCTCCTTGGCCGTCACACCCAGGTCGTCGAGGATCCCGCTGTCCCCGACCGGGCCGGAGGGCACGGCGGAGCCGTCCGGGTCGTCGTCATCCTCCGTCTCCGGTTCACCGTCCTCGGTGCCGTCGAGGTCGAGGGAGTCCAGGTCGTCGGTGTCGTCGTCGGGCTCCCTTCCGAGCATTTCGTCGGTGAGCAGGAGCTCGCCGTACGAGCTGCGGGCGGCGGCGGCTGCGTTGGAGACGAAGACCCTGGGGTCCTCCTCGCCGTCCACGCGCACGACGCCGAACCAAGCGTCTTCCTGCTCGATGAAGACGAGCACCGTGTCGTCGGCGTCCGAGGCCGATTCCCGGGCCAGGTCGGCCAGGTCCGACAGGGTCTCCACATCGTCGAGCTCTGTGTCGCTCGCTTCCCACCCGTCTTCGGTGCGCGCGAGCAGTGCGGCGAAGTACACCGTGACTCTCCCACTGGTCTTAGGCGTGCCGGTTGGGGGTCCCCCCGGCGGAGGTTCTGGGCGGGGAGAGCTGTGCTCCGAGCCCCGCCCACTCGGAATCGTGGCAGAAACAAGGCGTTCAGGGGACGTCTTCGGCTCCCTGTGTCTGGCAGTTTTGATCGCACGTATGCAAAGAGGCGTTCATGTGTCCGGGTACGGACTCACCAGCGCACTCGTTGCCGCCACCAGCGGATCGTACGCGGGTTTTCCCGCGGCCCGCGCACGGACTTCCCCGTCGCGGACCGCAACACGTCACCTGCAGTGGATCTTTGCCGAAGGATCGGCTTTACGACGCTTACCGTCGTCCTTCCCCCGGACGGGCGGTTTGGTGCCAGCGCGAGCCGTGCGCGGACGCGGTTACTGTTGTCGGCATGCGTCTCCACGTCGTCGACCACCCCCTGGTCGCCCACAAGCTCACCACGCTGCGCGACCGGCGCACCGACTCCGCGACGTTCCGTCGGCTCGCCGACGAACTGGTCACCCTGCTCGCCTACGAGGCGACACGTGACGTGCGGACCGAGGCCGTCGACATCCAGACCCCGGTGGCCGGCACGACCGGCGTCAAGCTCGCCCGGCCGCGCCCGCTGGTGGTGCCGATCCTGCGGGCCGGGCTCGGCATGCTGGACGGCATGGTGCGGCTGCTGCCGACCGCCGAGGTGGGCTTCCTCGGCATGATCCGCAACGAGGAGACGCTCCAGGCGTCCACGTACGCCTCGCGGATGCCGGAGGACCTCTCCGGGCGGCAGGTGTACGTCCTCGACCCGATGCTGGCGACCGGCGGCACCCTGGTGGCGGCGATCCGCGAGCTGATCAGGCGCGGCGCGGACGACGTGACCGCGGTGGTCCTGCTCGCCGCGCCCGAGGGCGTCGAGATCATGGAGCGGGAACTGGCGGGCACGCCGGTCACCGTCGTCACGGCGGCCGTCGACGACCACCTCAACGAGCACGGCTACATCGTCCCGGGCCTGGGCGACGCGGGCGACCGCCTGTACGGCGCGGCCGAGTAGGACCGCCGTCCGCACCGGCGCCGCGGGGTGCGGTCCGCACCCCGTGTCCGGCGCCGGCGTTCGGTGCCGGCGTTCGGTGCCCGGCGCCGCGCGGAGCACCGGTCAGCAGTGCTTCCTGGTCGTCGTCGCCGTGGGTTCGGGGCTGGCCAGGGCCGTGATGGCCTTGGCGGCCGTCGCCCGGGGGGTGAGGGTCTTGAAGGTGTCGCCGATGATCAGGTCGACGGCGGCGCCCTTGCGGCCCGCTTCCGTGCGCTGGTCGGCGGCGGTCAGCTGGGTGGCGAGGACCGGCAGCGTGGTCTTCAGGGCGGAGGCCGGGCCGAGCAGTACGGCCGTGCCCTTGACCTTCCGGTCGAACTTCGCCGGCGCGTTGCCGATGTCGCCGATCCTGAAGCCGCGCTTCTTGAGCTCGTCCGCGGTGTCCTTGGCCAGGCCCGTACGGGTCGTGGCGTTGTAGACGTTCACCGTGATCTGCGCGGGCTGCGGCAGCGCCGCCGCGGACGCCCCGGCCGCCGGACTCGGGCTCGCCGCCGCCTTCTTGACGCAGCCGCTCGCGGAACCGGCCGCCGAGGCCGTCCCGCCGCCGCCCGTGAAGACGTCGATGAGCTGCAGGGTGCCCCAGCCGACCAGGCCGAGCGCGGTGACGGAGGCGACCACGGAGAGGGTCAACCGGGCACGCCGCCGGCGCGGGCGCATGCGAGGGTACTTGTCCCCGGTGATCCGGTACTGGCCGCCCATGCCGGGGGGAGTCAGCATGCTCATGAGCGCAGCGTAGTGCGCCCCGGAGGCGTTGACTAATAGATGATCATCCGATGGTGGACGGTCCAACCCGAAAGGGTCAACGGGCGCCGAAACGCCGGGCGGCGAACCGGGGTCAGTCGAGTTCGAGCACGCGTGCGTGCAGCACCTGCCGCTGCTGGAGGGCGGCGCGGACCGCGCGGTGCAGCCCGTCCTCCAGGTACAGGTCGCCCTGCCACTTCACGACGTGCGCGAAGAGGTCGCCGTAGAACGTCGAGTCCTCGGCGAGGAGGGTCTCCAGGTCGAGCTGGCCCTTGGTCGTCACGAGCTGATCGAGGCGGACCGGGCGCGGTGCGACGTCCGCCCACTGCCGGGTGCTCTCCCGGCCGTGGTCGGGGTACGGCCGGCCGTTTCCGATGCGCTTGAAGATCACACGGAAAGCCTACCGGTCCAGACGTTCCGGGCGCAGCCATGGCGTCCGAGTGCGACGCTGGAAAAGACACCGTAAAGGACATCAAACAGGCCAAACGGGAAGCTGGGGGTCCGATGACGAGTGCCGGTGCGGGCGACGAAGCCGACGGCGCGGAGGGCACGGTTCCGGCCGAGGCCGCCGCGATCGCCTCCGGGTACGCCTTCACCGGCCGGGCGCTGGATCTCGGCGCGCTCCTGTGGGACGGGCGCTGCCTTCCCGGGGCGCGGATCCGCATCCCCCTCCCCGTGCTCAACCGGCACGGCCTGGTCGCCGGCGCCACCGGCACCGGAAAGACCAAGACCCTCCAGCTGATGGCCGAACAGCTCTCGGCGCAGGGCGTCCCGGTGTTCCTGGCCGACGTCAAGGGCGACCTGTCCGGCATCGCCAGGCCCGGCCGGGCGGACGATCGGGTCCGCGGCCGGGCGGGCGAGGTGGGGCAGGACTGGACGGCGGCCGGCTTCCCGGCGGAGTTCCTCGCGCTGGGCGGACTGGGCCACGGCGTTCCGGTCCGGGCCACGGTCACCAGCTTCGGGCCGGTGCTGCTGTCGAAGGTGCTCCAGCTCAACCAGACCCAGGAGCAGTCCCTCGGCCTGATCTTCCACTACGCCGACACCAAGGGCCTGGAGCTGTACGACCTCAAGGACCTGCGGGCGGTGGTCGCCTTCCTCACCTCCGACGAGGGCAGGGCCGAACTGCGCGACATCGGCGGCCTGTCGACGGCCACGGCCGGGGTGATCCTGCGCTCCCTGACCGCCTTCGAGGCGCAGGGCATGACCGACTTCTTCGGCGAGCCGGAGTTCGACACGGCCGACCTGCTGCGCACGGCACCGGACGGCCGCGGTGTCGTCTCGGTCCTCGAACTGCCCGCCGTGCAGGACAAGCCCCTGCTGTTCTCCACCTTCCTGATGTGGCTGCTGGCCGACCTCTTCCACGACCTGCCCGAGATCGGCGACGCCGACAAGCCCAAGCTGGTCTTCTTCTTCGACGAGGCGCATCTCCTGTTCACCGGCGCGTCGAAGGCGTTCCTGGAGTCGATCACGCAGACCGTGCGGCTGATTCGCTCGAAAGGGGTCGGCGTCTTCTTCGTCACGCAGACCCCGAAGGACGTGCCCTCCGACGTCCTCGCCCAGCTGGGCAACCGTGTCCAGCACGCGCTCAGGGCGTTCACCCCGGAGGACCAGAAGGCGCTGAAGGCGACCGTGCAGACCTTCCCGAGGTCGCCGTACGACCTGGAGGAACTGCTCACCGGGCTCGGCACCGGCGAGGCCGTGGTCACCGTGCTCAGCGAGAAGGGCGCCCCGACGCCGGTCGCGGCGACCCGGCTGCGGGCACCGGAGTCCCTGATGGGCCCCGTCGACGCGGCGGAACTGGACGCGGCGGTCCGGGACTCCGCGCTCCACGGGCGTTATGCACAGGCTGTGGACCGGGAGTCGGCGTACGAGAAGCTGCGGGCGGCGCAGGCCTCCGCCGCGGAGCCGAAGACCGCGTCCGGGACGGGAGAAACGGCCACGGCGGGAGAGACGGCCGCGGCGGGTGGGAAGGCCGGGACGGGTGGGAAGGCCGGGGCGGAACCCTCTCTGGTCGAACAGGTGGTCGGAAGTGGGGTGTTCAAGTCCCTCGCGCGGTCCGTGGGCACCCAGCTCGGCCGGGAGATCACCCGGTCCCTGTTCGGTACGGCCCGCAGGCGGAGGTGAGCCGGGCGGTGCCGTCCGGCTCACCCCGCCGTCAACGGCCCTTGCGCTCCTGGGAGGGCGGCCGCTGCGGCGGAGCCGCCTTCGCCTGCGGCTTGGGCGTGCTGCGGACGGCCTCGGCGCGCAGCAGGGCGCGCAGGACCGCGTACGGGTCTGAGGACATGGCTGTGTTCCTTGCGTAGTTCCGTGCGTGGTGCCGACCTGGCTGGGGGAGCGCGGGTCGGGTCAGCAGCGCAGGACCACGGTGCGGAGCAGGGGCGTCGCGTACGGCGGGCGCGGCGGGGCCGGGCACGGCAGCGCGTGGTGCGCCGCGTCGGCGGGCGCCGCCGGGTCGGGGAGCGGCGCGGGGCGCTGGGGTACGTCGGCCCGGTGGACGGTGCGGCCGGGCGGCCGCAGCGCGGAGTCGAGGACGTCGTGCTCGACGGTCCCGGCGGTACCGGTGGAGACCGCCGGTGCGGTCGCGGTGAGGGCCTCGGCGGCCGTCGGGCCGCCGGGCAGCAGCAGGGCGAGCAGCAGCACGAGCGTCCGCAGCCAGGCGTGGCCGGGCTGCGGACGGACGGCGGGGCTGCGGCTCATGCCGGTCATCTCCCCGCGCGGTGGGCGGTGTTCATCGCGCCGGGCACGAGATCCGCTCGCTCGGCGTACGGGCGGGGCGCGGGGTTGACGGGGGCCGGGCCGTTCACACGGTCTGCGGGATCCGCTTGGCCCGGCCGTGGATGCCGAACGAGGTGACGATCTCGACGATGCCGACGACCACCAGCCAGATGCCGGCGACGAGGGTCAGCACGGCGACCGACGCGAAGGGCGACACGATCAGCACGATGCCGGCGACGAACGTGACGATCCCGAGGAAGATCAGCCAGCCGCGGGCGGGCATCGCGGGGTCGTGCACGGCGGCGATGGTCTGGGTGATCCCGCGGATCAGCCAGCCGATGCCGATCCACAGGGCGAGCAGCAGGATCGACTCCATCGGGCCGCGGAAGCAGAACAGGCCCAGCAGGATCGACAGCGCGCCGCTGATGAAGGCCAGCACGCGCAGCGAGGCCGTCCTGTGCGTGCCGAAGGCGGCGATCAGCTGGAAGACGCCGGTGATCAGCAGGTAGACGCCGAACAGCACGCCCGCGACGCGCAGCGAGGCGTGCGGCCAGACGAGGATGACGATCCCGAGGATCAGGGAGGCGATCCCGGTGAGCAGCACGATCTGCCATGCGGCCCGGGCGAGGTAGTGCAGCGGGCCCTCGAAGGCCGGTTCGGGTTCACGCCACGGAGAACCGGCGTGCGCCCTGCGGTCGTCGTCGGCGGGCCCGGTGCTGAAAGGCTCGGTCATGCCCCATGCTGCGAACACCGCCCCCGCCCCCGCCATCCGACGGGGCCCGGACGGGTGACCCCGAAGCCAGGCCACCACCACCCACGAGCGCCTCCCCCGCGCGCTGGAGCACCGGGTCGCCGGGGCGCCGGGGCGCTGGGGTCGCCGGGCACCAGCCCTCCTGGACCCCACCGAAGTTCCGGCGACGCGCCGGGTTTCCGGGGGTCAGCCGTTGCTCTGGTGGCTCGTCGGGTTTCCGGGGGTCAGCCGTAGCTCCGGTCGTTCGTCGGCTTCTTCGGGGATTCGCCGTTGCTCCGGGACCCGTCGCTCCCCGGGGATCCGATGTCGCTCCGGGGCCCGTCGGTGTGCTGCTCCGAGGTGCCGGGTGCTCGGGGGGCTCATCGACCGTCTGCGGAGCCCGCTACTGGCCCCCGGCCTTCGCCGCCTTCGCCGCCGCCTTCATCTCCTGCTTGTGGGCCCGTACCTTGGCCAGGGACTCCGGGCCGGTGATGTCGGCCACCGACCGGAACGACCGTGCCTCCCCGTACGCACCCGCGGCCTCCCGCCACCCCGTCGGCCGCACCCCCAGCTGCTTGCCCAGCAGCGCCAGGAAGATCTGGGCCTTCTGCTTCCCGAAGCCGGGCAGTTCCTGTAGCCGCTTCAGCAGCTCCGCCCCGGTGCCGGCGTCGCGCCAGACGCCCTCGGCGTCACCGTCGTGGTGCTCGACCAGGTACTGGCACAGCTGCTGGATGCGCTTGGCCATCGACCCGGGGTAGCGGTGCACCGCGGGCTTCTCGGAGAGCAGCGCTGCGAACGCCTCCGGGTCCCGCGCGGCGATCTCGTGGGCGTCGAGGTCGTCCGCGCCCATGCGCGCGGCGATGGTCGCCGGGCCCTTGAACGCCCACTCCATCGGGACCTGCTGGTCGAGCAGCATCCCGACGAGCGCGGCGAGTCTGCTGCGGCTGAGGAGTTCGTCGGCCTCGGGGTCCTGCGCGAGATGCAGGCTGCTGGCATTGGCGTCCATGCGTCGATGATCCCGCGCCCGGCCCCGGCCCGCGCGCTCGCGACGGCCCGGCCTCCGCGGCCCCCGCACGCCTCACGTACGATTCCTCCACGAATTAGATTAGGCAAGCCTAACCTTAGACAAGAGGGGTCGCAGGGTGACCATCGAGACGTACCGAGACGCCTGGGGCATCCCGCATCTGCGAGCCTCCGACGCCCGCGAACTCGCCCGTGCGCAGGGCCGGGTCACGGCCCACGACCGGGCCTGGCAGTTGGAGATGGAGCGGCACCGTGTCCAGGGCACGTCGGCGTCCTTCCTCGGTGCCCCGGCCGTCGCCTGGGACGTCTTCGCCCGCCGGGCCCGGCTCGCGGACACGGCGCGACGCTGTTTCACGGCCCTGGAGGAGCGGGACCCGGAGACGGCGGACTGGGTACGGGCGTACGTGGCCGGCGTCAACGAGGGGCTCGTGGCGGGCGCCGCCCGCGCCCCCGAGTTCGCCCGCACCGGCCTGGCGCCCGGCACCTGGGAGCCCTGGCACCCGCTGGGCGTCTGGCTGGCCACGCACATCCTGTTCGCCGGTTTCCCGGCCAAGCTGTGGCGCGAGGAGGCGGTCCGGCACCTCGGCGAGGAGGCGGTCCCGCTCTTCGCCACGGACGGCCCCGCCACCGCGGGCAGCAACGGCTGGCTGCTCTCGGGTGCCCGCACCACCACCGGCCGGGCCGTCCTCGCCGGCGACCCCCACCGCTTCATCGAGGATCCCGGCGTCTACCAGCAGATCCGCCTCGCCTGCCCCGAGTTCGACGTCGTCGGCCTGGCCGTCCCGGGCGTCCCCGGCATCGCCCACTTCGCCCACGCGGGCACGGTCGCCTGGTCCATCACCAACGCGATGGCCGACTACCAGGACCTCTACCGGGAGCGCCTGCGGCGCACGCCGACCGGGGTGCGGGCGCTGGGCCCCGACGGCAGGTGGGCCCGAGTGGAACGCCACACGGAGACGGTCGAGATCGCAGGCGAACCCCCGCTACGGATAGAGCTACTCGAAACCGAACGGGGCCCCCTGCTCACCGAGGGCCCGCCGACGGAACCGACGGAGCCGACGGAGCAGATGGAACCGACGGAACCGACGGAACCGACAGGGACCGAGCCGACAGGAACCGAGTGGACAAGGGCCGAGCCGACAGGGACGGAGCCGGAGTTGGCGGGGGTGATGGGGACGGAGCCGGCGGGAGTCGGCCGGGAGAGTCGTGGGCCGGGCGGCGGGTCGCCTGGGGCGGCACCCCGCGAGCAGCCGGTGGCCGCCGACGCCGCTCGGCCCCCGCAGGGGCCACCCGCACCTGACCACGAAAGCCGCACGGGTGATGCGGGTGGGGGGACGTATGCCGACGGCGAAGCCGAGGCGTTGGCGTTGCGCTACCCACCCCGCGTCACCCAAGACCTCGGCTTCAGCGCCCTCCTCCCCCTCCTCCGCGCCCGCAGCGTCACCGACGTCGACAGCGCCTTCGACCTCTGGGCCGAACCCGTCAACGTCGTCCACGCGGCCGACACCGCCGGAGGCACCCTGCACCGCGTCGCCGGCCGCGTCCCCGTCCGCTCCCGCACCAACCGCACCCGGCTCGCCCCCGCCTGGCTCCCCGGCCACGCATGGCAGGGCTGGCACGAGATGCCGTACGGCGAACTCACCGACGGCGTCGCGGTGATGGCGAACCAGCGCGGCCCGGCCACCCCCCTCGGCGTCGAGTTCGCCCCGCCCCACCGCGCCGACCGCATCCGCGCCCTCCTCGACGGCCGCCGCACCTGGTCCGCCGCCGACATGCCCGCGATCCACACCGACACCCACCTCGCCTCCGCGGCCCCCCTCCTCGACCGCCTCGCCGCCCTCGACGGCCTCACCCCCGCGGCCGCCGCCCTCCGCGACCGGCTCCTCGCCTGGGACCGCCGCATGGACGCCGACAGCGCCGACGCCGCCGGCTACGCGGCCGTACGCACCGCGGTCGTACGGCGCCTCGCCGCGCACCCCGCCTTCGCCGCCCTCGCCGAACCCCCCGCCCACCCGGAGGCCCTGCTGCCCTGGCTGGCCCTCACCCCCCGCATCGCCTTCGCCCTCGAACACCTGCTGAGGGCCGATGAGTTGTACGGCATCGACCGCGCCGCCGAGGTACGCGCGGCGGTCGAGGAGGTCGCCGTCGACCCGCCCGCCGGCACCTGGGGCGACACCCACCGCCTCGCCCCCTGGCAGGCGCTGCCCGATCCGTCGTACGAGGGTCCGGCGCTCTCCGGCGACCACGACTGCGTGCTGTGCACCACGGCCGTCCCCGGTCTCACCGACCTCGCCGCGCGCGGCCCGGCCGCCCGGTACGTCTGGGACCTGGCCGACCGCGGCAACAGCCTGTGGGTGGTGCCGCTCGGCGCGGACGGGGTCCCCGGCGCGGACCACCACACCGACCAACTCCCCTTGTGGCTCAAGGGGGAACTGGTTCCGGTCAGCACCGACTGGGACCGACTGGAACTCGTCGAGGAGACCGATGTCTGAGCAGCCGTACGCCCCCGTCCACGAGGAGACGGTGGACGGCTTCGGCACCGTCCGCCTGCGCCCGCTGCACCCGGACCGGGACTCCGCGGTCGTGCACGGCTGGGTCAGCGAGGAACGCGCCGTCTTCTGGGGCATGACCGGCCTCAGCCGCACCCAGGTCGCCGAGGTCTACGCCCACATGGCCGCCCTCGACACCCACCACGCCTTCCTCGCCGAGAAGGACGGCGAACCGGTCGCGCTCCTGCAGACGTACGAGCCCGAGGCGGACCGGGTGAGCGAGTGCTACGACCCCCGCCCCGGCGACATCGGCATCCACCTCCTGCTCGCCCCGGCCGGCCCGGAGGGCGCGCGCCCCGGCTGGACGCAGGCCCTGCTCGCCACCCTGACGACGTACGTCCTGCGCACCCTCGACCGGCGGCGCGTCGTCGTGGACCCGGACGTCCGCAACCGGAAGGCCATCGCCCGCTTCACCCGCCAGGGCTTCACGCTCGGCCCGGCCGTCGTCCTCCCGGAGATCGACCTCCCGGACGTCCACCTGCCCGAGAAACACGCCCAACTGGCTTTTCTCACCCGGGAGGTAGCCTTCCCGGGTGATGACGCCCGATGACCTGATCGCGCATTACGCCCTGGAGCCGATCCCCCGCGAGGGCGGCCTGTTCCGGCGCACCTGGGAAGGTCCCCGGCGCGCCGACGGCCGCCCCGAGGGCACCGCGATAGTCGCCCTCCTGACCGCCGACGACTACTCCGCCCTGCACCGCCTCCCCTCCGACGAGGTCTGGCACTTCTACCTCGGCGACCCCCTCGACCTCCTGCTCCTCGCCCCCGACGGCACCAGCAGCGCCCCCGTCCTCGGCCCGGACCCGCGCGCCGGCCACCACCTCCAGCTCACGGTCCCGGCCGGCACCTGGATGGGCGCCCGGGTGGCCGCCCCCGGCGCCTGGACCTTCTTCGGGTGCACCATGGCCCCGGGATTCACCTACGAGGGGTACGAACACGGGAACGCGGCCCACCTCACGGCGCGTTACCCCGCCGAGGCCGCCCGCATCGCGGAACTCTGCCGCCCATGACCCCACTCCTGCACGGACAGACCGCCCTCGTCACGGGCGCGAGCGGCGGCATCGGCCGGGCCGTCGCGCTGCGCCTGGCCGAGGAGGGCGCGACGGTCGCCCTGCACTGCCGCACACAGACCCGGGCGGCCCGCGACCTCGCCGCCGCCATCGGCGACCGGGCGGTCGTCGTCCAGGGCGACCTGAGCGACGAGGCGACCTGCCACCGCGTGGTCCGCGAGGCCGCCGACCGGTGCGGCGGACGCCTGACCGCACTCGTCAACAACGCGGCCGTGCAGCCCGTACAGCCCCTGCCCGGCATGACGGCGGACGACTGGCGCGCGGTCGTCGACACCAACCTCACCAGCGTCTTCGCCTGCACCCAGGCCGTCGCCGGCATCATGCGCGCCCACCCCGGCGGCGGCACGGTCACCCACATCGCCTCCATCGAGGCGACCCACCCGGCCCCCGGCCACGCCCACTACGGCGCGTCGAAGGCGGCGGTCCTCGCACACGCCAGAGCGGCGGCCCTGGAGTACGGCCCCTTCGGCGTCCGCGTCAACACGGTCTCCCCCGGCCTGATCGACCGGGAGGGACTGGAGGAGGCCTGGCCGGAGGGCGTACGACGCTGGCGGCGGGCGGCGCCGACCGGCCGCCTGGGCCGCCCCGAGGACGTCGCCGACGCGGTGGTCTTCCTGACCTCGCCCCTCGCGTCCTGGATCACCGGCCACGACCTGGTGGTGGACGGAGGAGTCTCGGCCCGCCCGACCTGGTGACGGCGCCCGGCGGGCGAAATGAGCACGGTCCGCCCCCTGTCCGTATGACCCGTGAACGTGAATACGTGTTTCCGAACGCAGGACGGTGACGTGAGCGAAGAACACGCCCGGCGACGCCCGACGGCCCCCCACCGGGCAGCCCCCCACCCGGTGGCTTCCCGCCGGGCGGCTCCCCACCGAACGGCCCTCCGCGCCGTCGCCCTGCTCGGCACCCTCCTCACCGCCCTCCTCCTCGCCTCGGCCGCCCCCGCCTCCGCCCACGCGGCACTGCGCGGCAGCGACCCCGCCGACGGCGCCGTACTGAAGTCGTCGCCCAGGGCCGTCACCCTGACCTTCACCGAGTCCGTCGGCCTGCTCGACGACTCCTTCCGCGTCTACGACCCCACCAACCACCGGGTGACCACCGGCGACCCCGAACACGGCCCCGACGGCTCGGACACCGCCCGGATCACCTTCCCGAAGAAGCTCGGCACCGGAACGTTCACCGTGGCGTGGCGGGTCGTGTCGGCGGACAGCCACCCCGTCTCCGGCGCCCTCACCTTCTCCGTGGGCGAGCCGTCGGCCACCACCGCGGCCGTCCCGACCGGCCCGGTCGAGGATCCGGCCACCGCCAGCCTCTACAACATGGGCCGCTACGTCGCGTACCTCGCCGTGGCGCTGCTGATCGGCACGGTCGCCTTCGTCACCGTCTGCCGCCCCCCGAACCCCGGTTCCCTGCGCGGGGCGGCGGTGACGGCCTGGTGGGTCCTGCTGGCCGCGACCCTCTTCCTCTTCGTGCTCCGTTCCCCCTACGAACAGGGCACCTCCCCGGCGACCGCCTTCCGCCTCTCCGCCCTCGCCGAGTCGGCGCAGGGCCGCCCGGGCCTCGCCCTGCTGGCCAGGGTCGCCCTGCTGGCGATCACGGCCGCCCTCCACCTGTTCCTCCTGCGCAGGCGCGCGCTCTGGACCCGCCCGGTCGTCGCGGCGGGCGGTGTCCTCGCCGTCGCCCTGGCCCTGACCTGGGCCGCGGCGGAGCACGCCTCGGCCGGTATCCAGGTGCCGCTGGCGATGGCCTCCTCGGTGCTGCACCTCCTCGCGATGGCGCTGTGGCTGGGCGGTCTCACGGCCCTCCTGCTCACGCTGCGCCGGGTCACCGCCGCGCCCCTGCCCGCCGCCGTGGTCACCCGCTTCTCCCGGGTGGCCTTCGCCTCGGTGACGGTCCTCGTCGTCACCGGCGTCTACCAGTCCTGGCGCGGCCTGGGCTCCTGGCAGACCCTCACCGACACGTCGTACGGCAGGCTCCTCGTCGTCAAACTCGCCGCGGTGACCCTGCTGCTGGCGGCGGCCTCCCAGTCCCGCCGCTGGACGGCGAGGCTGGCGGCGGCCCCGGCGGCGGCCCCGGTGGCGGCGACGTCCGCGGCCCTAGAACGCGTCCCGCAGCCGGTCGGCGCCCCCCTCCCGGACGAACCCCCCACGGACCAGCCACGGGAGACCGAGGCACCGGAGGGCGACACACCGGAGGGCGAGGCACCGGAGGGCGAGGCACCGGAGGGCGACACACCGGAGGGCGGGGCACCGGGGAGCGAGGAACGAGGGAGCGAGGCACCGGGGGAGGAGTCACCTGCCGGTCAGACCCCGCCGCAGGGGCGGGCACCGTCCGCCGCCAGCCCGGGCGCCCACCGCGCCCTGCGCCGCTCGGTCCTCGCCGAGGTCGCCGTCGGCGTGGTCGTCCTGGTCGTCACCACGATCCTCACCGGCACCCTGCCGGGCCGCGCGGAGGCCGAGGCGGCCGCGTCGGGAGCGACGGCGAACACGGTGACCGGCATCCCGGCGGCCGCCGTCGCCCTCGTCCCCTTCGACGTCGGCACCCCCAACGGCCACGGCAAGGTGCAGATCACCCTGGACCCGGGCCGGGTCGGCAACAACTCCGTCGAGGCGGTCGTCCTCGGCCCCGACGGCGGCATCTCCACCGTCCCCGAACTCCGCCTCTCCTTCACCCTCGCCGCCCAGAAGATCGGCCCCCTCCCCGCCGGCCTCGCCGACCGCGGCGGCTACTGGGCCGCCAACTCCGTCAACCTCCCGATCGCGGGCGAGTGGACGATGAACGTCACGGTCCGCGTGTCGGACCTCGACCAGGTGACGGTGACGAAGAGGATCCGCGTCGCGGGCTAGCCCCCCTGCGCAGGCGGCTCCGGAGCGTTGCGGGGGCGGCTGCCGGGCTTTCTCCCGCCGTCGTTGGCCCTGAGCCAGCCCGACAGCTCCCGCATGACCGCGTCGATCTCGTCGTGCGCGTAGTGGTCCGGGTCCCAGCCCGCGTACAGGGAGACGGCCAGCGGACGGTCCTGGCTGGTCAGGGCGCGGGCACTCAGGCCGTACTGCGGGTGGTCGAGGACGACGCAGACGCCGTGGCCCGCGGCGGCCAGCGCCTGGGACATGGCCTCGGACTGAGGCTCGAAGGAGGGCCGGAGCGGCGTGCCCTGCTCGTACAGCGCCGTGTCCAGGGTGCGCCGCACGGCGCTGGCCCGGCTGCTGACGATGACGGGGTGGTCGAGCAGCCGCGCCAGCTCCAGGTCACCGGACCCTTCCCGGGCCAGCGGATGGGCGTCTGGCATCTGTGCGCTGATCCGCCGTTCCCCGAGACGCCGCGCCGCCATGGTACCGGGCGGCGGCCCGGTGGAGATGCCGATGTCGACGTCCCCGGCCCTCAGCCGCTCGTACACCTGGTCCGGTTCGCAGCCCCGGGCGTCGGCCAGCGGGCCGCCGACCTCGGCGACGAACGGGGCCACGAGGTGGGTGATGGTGGAGTGGGGGCAGGCCACGCGGAACCGCAGCGGGCTCTGTCCGGAGACCGCCTGCAACAGCTCCGTACCCCGGGCGGCGCGCAGGGTGAGGTCCCTGGCGACGGGCACGAAGCGCCGTCCGGCCGCCGTGAGCCGGACCCCCGCGCCGGTGCGCCGGAGCAGCTCCGTGCCCAGCTCGCGTTCGAGGGAGCGCAGCTGCCGGGAGATGGAGGGCTGGGCCACGTGGACGCGCGCGGCGGCCGCCGTCATCGAGCCGGTGTCGACCACCGCCAGGAAATACCGCAGGACCCGTAGTTCCACCGTGCCTCCGTCGTATCGCCACCGGGCCTTCGTCCCGACGAGGCCAGGCCATGGCCTGCCGGGCCGGGCCATGCCTTGGAGGCATGGCAGCACAGCTTAGAAGGTACTGGACCGTATGGCCGGTGGGCTACGAAACTGAGGCGGACCGGACAACACCGTTCGAACGGGCACCCGCAGCGTCGCGGTCAGCGCAAGGCACTCCCCGCCGCGCACCGCACGTAGGTCGAATCCGCAGGAACCGCCGCTCACTCCCGGAGTCAGCCATGCCCCAAGCCATGTCCACCGCCGGCCGCAACGCCAGACGCGCCACCACCGCGTCCTTCATCGGGACGGCCGTCGAGTGGTACGACTTCTACATCTACGGCACCGCCACCGCCCTGGTGTTCGGCAAGCTGTTCTTCTCCGCCGCCAGCCCCGCCGCGGGCACCCTCGCGGCCTTCGCCACCTTCTGGGTCGGCTTCCTGGCCCGCCCGCTCGGCGGACTGGTCTTCGGCCACATCGGCGACCGGGTGGGACGGAAGAACGTCCTCGTCACCACCCTGGTCCTGATGGGATCCGCCACCACCCTCATCGGCGTACTGCCCACCTACGCCTCCATCGGCGTCGCAGCGCCGGTGCTGCTCGTCCTGCTCCGGGCCGTCCAGGGCATCGCCGTCGGCGGTGAATGGGGCGGCGCGGTGCTCATGGCCACCGAGAGCGCCGACCGCGGGCGCCGCGGCATCGCCGGCATGTGGGTCCAGCAGGGCTCGCCCGCGGGCGCCGTACTGGCCACCCTGGTCTTCATCGCCGTGGGACACCTGCCGGACGACGCGTTCCTGTCGTGGGGCTGGCGCGTCCCGTTCCTGCTGTCCGCCGTGCTGGTGGTCATCGGGCTGGTCATCCGGCTGAAGGTCACGGAGTCCACCGACTTCGAGGCGGCCAGGGAGCGCGAGAACGCCACCCCGAAGGTCCCCGTCGTCGAACTGCTCCGCACCTCCTGGCCGCTGGTCCTGCTCGGTGTGGGCGCCAGCGCGATGGGCATCTCGGCCGCCTACTTCACCAACACCTTCGTGCTGTCCTGGGCCACGAGCGACCTGGGCGTGGACCGGCAGACCATGCTCGACATCCTGCTCGTCCTCGCCGTCCTGCAGTTCCTGTGGCAGCCGGCCGCGGCGCTGCTGGCCCAGCGCGTGGGGACCGTCCGGCTGATGGCGGGCGCCCTGGTCGCCAACATCGTCGTCGCGGTGCCGATGTTCCTGCTGATCGCCACGCGGGACAGCACGCTGATCGCGGTGGGTCTCGCCATGGCCGTGATCACCGGGGCCAGCTACTACGCGCTGCTGGCCGGCTTCCTGTCCCAGGTTTTCCCCGTCAGGGTCCGCTACACCGGCGTCTCGCTGGCCTACCAGCTGTGCAGCACCGTCATCGGCGGCTCCACCCCGCTGGTCGCCCAGTGGCTGCTCACCCTCGGCGGCGGTTACTGGCCGGTCGTCGGCTACTACATCGCGCTCCTGCTGCTCACCACGGTCTGCGTACTGGCCCTGGCCCGGAAGAGCTCCGGACTCGGCGGCGCCTCGCGGACCGACGCCCGCGAGCCGGACAGCCTGTCCGCCGTCGCGCCGTGAGCCGGCCGCACCCACTTCCCGGAGGACCAGTCATGCACCTGGACGCACTGTTCACCAACGGCCGCTTCACCACGCTCGACGCGGACCGTCCCACCGCCCACACCCTCGGCGTCCTCGGGGGCCGCGTCGTCGGCCTCGACGACGAGGTCGCCGGATGTACCGCCGACCGCGTCCACGACCTGCAAGGGGCCCCGGTGGTGCCCGGCTTCAACGACGCCCACCACCACCTGAGCATGCGGGGCCGCCGCCTCCTCCAGCTCGACCTGCACGCCCGGTCGGTCCCCACCCTCGACGCCCTCTACGCCGCGGTGCGCGAACGGGCGGCCCGGCTCGGCCCCGACGAATGGCTCTTCGGCGCGGGCTACGACCAGAACAAGATCGGCGCCCATCCGACGGCCGAGGCCCTGGACGAGGCGGCGCAGGGGCGTCCCGTGTGGCTGGAGCACGTCTCCTGCCACATGGGCGTGGCCAGCACTGCGGCCTTCACCCGCGCCGGCTTCACCGGTCGGCTCGGCGTGCCCGACCTCGACGGCGGCAACGTCGAGCGGGACGCGGACGGCAGGGCGGTGGGCCTCCTCCAGGAGACCGCCATGCACCTGGTGACCCGGGCGTTCCGGCCCTCCCCCGTGGACTCGATCGTCGCCGCCATCGCGGCCGGCAACGACCAGGGCGTGACGGAGGGCATCACCAGCCTCACCGAGCCGGGGATCGCCGCCGCCGAGCACGTCGGGCACGGCCCGGCCGACCTGCACGCCTTCCACCGCGCGGTGCGCGAGGGCGCGCTGAGCATCCGTACCACGGTGATGCCCTACATGACCGTCCTGCACGACCTGGGGGCCGTCGGCGGCGGCGACACCTGGTTCGGACTCGACCTCGGGCTGGGCAGCGGGTTCGGCGACGACCGGCTGAAGATCGGCGCCACCAAGATCGCCACGGACGGCTCGCTCATCGGCCGCTCGGCGCACATGTGCAGCGGCTACCACGACGAACCCGACAACGTCGGCTTCCTCCAGTTCGACGAGGGCTGGCTGCGCCGGACGATCAACGAGGCGCACCGGTGCGGCTGGCAGATCGCGGCCCACGCGATCGGGGACGCCGCCATCGACGTCGTCCTGGACGCCTTCGAGGCGGCGCAGGCCGCGCATCCGCGCCGGGACGCGCGCCACCGCATCGAGCACTTCGCCGTCGCCTCCGACAAGCAGGTCCGCCGCCTGGCGGACCTGGGCGTCGTCCCCGTGCCGCAGGGGCGGTTCGTCTCGGAGATCGGCGACGGCATGATCGCCGCGCTGGGCCCCGAGCGCGCCGAGCACTGCTACCGCATGCGCAGCCTGCTGGACGCCGGAGCGGTCCTGCCCGGCAGCAGCGACGCACCGGTCGCGCACGGCAGCCCGCTGCTCGGCATCCACGACATGGTCAACCGCCGCACCGCCGCCGGCGTCCCGCTGGCTCCCGCCGAGGCGGTCACCCCGGCACAGGCGCTGTACGCCTACACGGTGGGCTCCGCCTACGCCGAGCACGCCGACGACCGCAAGGGCCGCCTCGCCCGCGGCATGCTGGCGGACTTCGCCGTCCTCTCGGACGACCTCCTGTCCGTCGCCCCGCACTGCATCGGCACCCTGACCGTCGGCGCCACGGTGATCGGCGGCCAGGTCGTCCACGACGCGGGCGCCCTCGCCTGACCGACGGACGCCCCCGCACAACGCCCCGTCCACGGACGGGGGCGAACCCACCTCCAGCAGCCGCAACCACAACCAGGGACCGGCCCCCGCCCCAGGCACAAACGTCGAAGGGCCCCCTGTTTCCAGGGGGCCCTTCGACAACGTGCCCGGTGAGGCACTGGCGGAGGATACGAGATCCGAACTCGTGAGGGGTTGCCCCCCCAACACGCTTTCCACATGTTCGTCCGGGGGTTCGGGGACGCTCGGGAGCGTCCTGACCTGCGACGGAACGGGTGGCGGTGGAGGTTTCGGACGGTGCTGCGGGGTGCCCGCGGGGTGGCACGCCTGGGTACCCGGCCTTGGCCGCCGAGTCCTACGCGGGCATCACGCCATGGATGCGGGAGAGAGTGAAGACGCGTTCCGCTTCGCGCAGGTGGCACCAGGCGTCGAGGTAGGGCGGGTCGAGTTCCAGGTCGCTCAGGGTGCGTACGGTCCGGTTGCCCGAGGTGGCGATGTACTCGATCGTGATGGCCGCACCGGTGTCGATGGCATGGGCGACCTGGCGGACGTCGCTGTACGACAGGTGCTTCGCGTATCCGGCGACGATCTCCTCGGTGTCCGTCGCGAAAGGCACCCCGCTGCCGAACGGGTCGGGTTCGGGTGAGACCGGCGGGGCCTTGAGCAGCCGGTCGGCCAAGGCGTCCGTCCCGGTGTCGGCGGGCATGCCCGAGGCGCCGGTCGCGGCCGTCCGGGGGCCGTGCCGCCCGACGTTCCTTCGCGGGGGCGGGACGGCAGCGGCGGCCCTCTGCGGCAGGCGCTTTTCGATGCGCACCGTTCCCCCGACGGTCTCGGCGACCGGGGCGTAGCCCGCAGCGCGGAGCGCGGCGAGAGCCGTCGCGGGTGGGCTGCCGCTGACCAGGACCGTCGGGGCGAGCTGCCGCAGGGCGAGCTCGGCCAGTGCGCGGTGGGCGGCGAGTTCGGCCAGGAGCGCGGGTTCGTCGCCGTGGATGACACAGGCCGCGGGGGCGATGCGTACCCGGCCGTGACCTCGTGCGGTGTCGGCGATGAGATAGGTCAGCGGCTGTGGCAGGGCTGTGGCGGAGCCGGCGGCCAGGTCGGCTGTGATGTCGTCCGGGGTGCGGCCGGCGTCCAGGGCCCGGCGGATACTGCCGGCACTGAAGCGCCATACCGACGCCGTGCCACTGGTCTCCCGGTCGGCCGTCGAATCCAGCAGCGCTGCGAGTCGCGCGGACGGGGTGCCGGTGACGACGGCGGTGAGATCGGCGCCGATCCGGGCCGTCGTGGTCGCGGGGGGGGCAGCAGCCGCCGGACCGTGAGGTCGAGCTCTTCGTCGGCGTGGGCCGCCAGGTGGGCGCCGAGCGGGGACAGCGCACCCCGTGCCAGCACGCCCAGCAGTTCGCCTTCGCGGATCACGGTGCTGAACGGTGCCGCGTCCTGGGGCGAGGCGTCGTCGGCGAGCGGACGGTGCCAGGCCACGCGCGGCCCCAGCTCCGAAGCGACCTTGACACCCTGTCCCGCCGGGAGCCCCGCTGCCGCGGTGAGCAGCCCGTGGCGGGCCTGCAGACAGCCGCCGCAGTCAGGCGCGCCGGCGAGCGCGGGCAGCGCCTTGTCGTCTTCGTCGCGCGCCCGGGTGGGGGTGAGCGGCAGGTCCCGCCATGCCCGGAGCAGTACGGCGAGTTGTTCCGCGGGCTCCTGCTCGGCCCAGGCGTCGTACGCCTCGGTGGGAGGTACGCGATCGCCGTCGCGAGCCAGCAGTCCGGCGGCGTAAGCGGTCTCCAGGGCGATGCGTACGACGGCGTCGTCCGCTTGGGCGGCCTTGCCGAGCCGGGCCAGTTCACGCGCGCCGATCCCGCCCGACTTCAGCCGGGTCGGTGGAGCGGTCGCGCACACCGAGAGGACGGAGGCGGCATGGGCCGCGAACGCGGTGGCGGCCACCGCGGCCTCCCGCTCCACCTCCGAAGAGGTGACGGGCACCAACTGTGTGACGGGCGGCAGAGGATCGAACGGAGCGTGCCAATCGGCTCCCCGCACGGCCAAAGCCACCTCGACCGGCATCCGGACGGGCCCGTACCGGTGACGGTCCTGGAGCAGAAGCCCACGGTCGAGTGCCCACCGGGCGCCTGGTTGGAGATCGGGGTCAGGAGCCCCGAACGCGACGAACAGCGACTGACGCGGCGTGGACCTGGCGTTCTGCTCAAGCAACTTCCGGGTGGCCGCTGGTGCCCCCGCCACCAGCGCGGCGACCCGCTCCGCGTCACTGTGGTGCTCCACCAGAGCCGCGAGTCGCTGCTGCTTGGTGCCGGGTGGCTTGACACCCAGGACCGCCAGCATGCCGCGCAGTTCCTCCGAGGTGGTGCCGGCCAGCAGCTCCTCCAGCGGGGCGTCAAGCCCCAGGGGCGTGCTCCAGGCCTGCCGCAAGGGCGTGGACATGCGGAGTGCCTCGTTGCCGTCGTGCCACACGAGCGCCCGATCCGACAGCGCCTCCAGGGTCGCGTCCAGTGCGTGCACCGCCGCCGGGGATGTCGAGCCGAGCAACTCCGCGAGACTCTCCCGGGTCGCTCGTGCTCCCAGGGCGGCCAGCGCCTCGGTGACCTGCAAGCACGGCAGCGTGAGCCGCGGCAGGACGAGTGCCACGGACCCCGGACGCTGGAGACGGTCCGCCAGTTCCCCCACCGAGCGTGGTTCCGGAGAGGAGGCCGCGTCCTTCCGCATGGCGAGTACGCGTGCCAGGCGGGAACGGTCGAGTTCGCTCAGCCAGGTCGCAAGCGTCGATCGGGACTCCATGAGGGTGCACCTCGACAAGCAGGAAACGTCACGGACGGGCCGAAGTCGCTTCGGCGCCAAGGCCAAGGATGGCGCAGTTCCATGATCTGCGGATGTCGTACGAGGACAGAACCCGCAGCGCCTCCCCGCCGGGCCCAGCCCGACGAGACGAGCCGACGGCAGGAGAAGATCCGGCCGCCCGCTCGCCGAAATGTTCTTAATCGGCAGATATGAGTGCAACCAAAACTGCAACCGGTGCACGACGAAAAGCCGAGCCGCGATTGCGGCTCGGCTCCTCGTTTCGCCTGTTCAGGCGGCTGCGGAGGATACGAGATCCGAACTCGTGAGGGGGTGACGGGGGTGAATGAGACCAGAACTGAGACCAGGGCGCAGGGTCATACCTGCTTGACGACGATGGTGTCCGGGAGGAGCTTCTCCAGGTCGTCTACGTCCGAGGTGAAGACGGTGACCTGCCCCTTCTGCTGGCGTGCGATGACAGCGAGCACGGCATCGATGGCGTACTTGTGACCGTGCAGCTTGGCGTCGGCCAGGAGTCGTCGGGCCTGGCGGGCTTCGTCCTTGCCGATGTCTGCGACCTTGAGCCGGGAGAGCACCCAGTCCCAGCGCTGCTCGGTGGTTCTGCCGTCGAACGCCTCGACCAGCGTCATGGGAGATGTCACGACCTCGGCCTCACCCCCGGCTGCGAGGTCGAGCCAGGTGATCATCTTGCGGTCGCCGCGCACGGCCAGGGACAGGGCCTCGCAGTCGAGTACGAAGACGCGCAGTGGCCGTTGCCTGTGCTCACCGGCGCGCTTCTTCACGCGGCCTCTCCGGCATCGTGTCCTCCGGCCGCGCGGCGGCGCTCGTGCTCGGTGTCGAGATCGTCCAGTTCCGAGAGTGCTGCCGCGCGCTCGTCCTCGGTGACCGCGCCGTGTTCCTCCTGCAACCAGTCGACCAGCTCCAGCAGCCGGTCCCGATCGCGCTTGAATCGCAGTGCTTCGGCGACGTACGCCGAAAGTCCCCGCTCAGCCGCGTCGGCGCGGATCTCGTCTAGTAGATCTTCGGGGATCGTCACCGTTACTTTCTTGGTTGCCATACAAGTCACCATACTCCTGGTGTGAATGCCCTTACCGGGTTGCCGTGACCTGTAGGGCAAGGAGGCCAATAGCCAATCCGTGAGCCCTGCCCACACGTGATCGCTGACTCGTACCGCTTCACTCGGCCAGCGTGTGCCGTTCACTCTCATCAGCGCATGCTGCGTCGGATGAGGATGGTTGCCCTTCGCGGTGGTGAGCCTCCTGACGTTGATGAACGACAGGAGGAGAGTTCATGTCCCTGCTGCCTTCGGCAGACGTCTTCAGATCGATCGAGCTAAAGGTTCCGCAGTTGCTCGGTGGACAGTTGGTCTGTCCACATGGACCCGGGGAGAGATGTTCGGTCGGCGAGCACCTCACGCTCCCGGAGGCGAAGGAAGCGGCGGCACGAGATGCCGCTGATGCCGCTGTGCGGGATGCGCTGTGGCGGTGCGTGGGGCGCGATGCCCGAAGCGACGTGCCGAACTTGGCTCAGCGCGGCCAGTTGCTCGCGTTGTACTTCATCATCCCCTACCTGCGGAAGTCGGCCGCGAGAGTCTCGAGGAGGCTCTGCGTCGATGTCGCAGAGGTGAGGTCAGCCGTGCTCGTCGGCGCGTTGTACGGGCTGGCACTGGCGGCTGAAGCCGACGACGTCCGTGATGAGGTCGTCCGGGCTGCCAATGCCGCCGGCTGGGCGGTAGAGCGGGCTGATCCGGCCGAGCGTACGACGGATCCGCGCAGTCTTGTCGACGGCGCGAGCCAATGCCCCTCCGCAAGGTGGCAGACCTCCTCGGAGTCGACGCAGCGAAGGCGGGCGGACTGGTGAGGGCGGGCCGCTTCCCCTGCCGTGTCACGAAGGAGAAGGGAAAGTACGTAGTCCTTCCCGCCGATGTGTTGGTCGCCATGGGGCTCGATGATCCGATCGTGCGGATCGTCGACCTGCTGGCCGGAGCCGAGTTCGCGAGGCGATGGGACTGAGGGCCGGCCGCCGGTGGGCCGAGTGTGACATCGGAGGGTTGGGTGCGCGAACGTGGACGGTCGGTGCACTGCTGATCCGTCGAGCGGCTCCACGTCGGCGGCCTCGGCCGCACGGTGACAGTCATGCCGACACTGCGCGGCTGTTCGGGGGCGTTCGCGGGGGTTCAGGGGGCAGGCCAGACGGGGTGCGCGTATGGCGGTGAACGGTGGCGGCTGGCGGTGCACTGAACAAAGGCCAGGACAACTAGCACCACGAAGAGAGCCAGTTTCGCTATGGCGAGTTGGTGGTTCCGAACCGCCGGGAGCCGGATGGTTCTGCGGTTCTCTCTCCTCTGCGGGGAGGGAACCGCCTGATCCGTTCCCCACTGCTCCGAACCGGGTCTGACGAGAAGCGAAGGAGCGAGATCATGTACAACTGCGAGGGATGCGGACGGTCCCGGCAGGGGTTGTTCTTCGGCTCCGGGATCGGAGAAGCGAAGTGGTGGTGCTGGCGCTGCCAGAGCACCGATCAGAAGGAACTGATCAGTTCTTTGGATGACCACGCTGGTGTACGCCTCTGCCCGGCGTCGTTGATGTCAGCCGTGGATGTCAGAAGCCTTCTGATCCGTAGCTCTATCAAGATCGGGCATTGACGGTCATACAGGCCGCTCGGAGGGGGCTGATGGGCACCACTGGTCATGGCCGGCCGCTGTGGTTGCTGTACTTCGCTGCTGTACAGCATCGTGTCAGAACTCCAGGGTCGCCAGATCTTGCCGGAAGACCGTGCGTGCCGCACGGGTCGCTTCTCCGTGAGCCTGTCTGGCGGCATGGTATTCATCTGACGTCACCGTGCATCCGGACGCGAGTGTTTCTCGAACCTGACGCAAAGAGTGGTACGAAGCGTCTATGGCTTCCGATACACCGGCGGCTGCTGTCAGGACGAGCCGTTCTCGCGCCTCATCGCACCCCGACGCCTGGAACGCCTGCCGTATCTTGGCTGCCCTCGCCTGTGGGTCCGGGTATGCCTCGTCGGCGGCCAACCGCATAGCCTCGTGCGCACGCCGAAGGGCCACCAAACAGTCCGCGTACATGGTTCGGCGGTCTTGCAACCTGTTATCCCTGACAGTTCGCCGCCAACGCAAGTGCTCGCCGGCCAGCGTCGCCCCAATGCCGAACACTGCTCCGAGTGCCGTCCCGGCAAGCGTCCCCCACTCCACGCGGAAGATCGTGCCACACAACTTCCCTTGATGTCCCCTCCCAAGCGCTCTCACTGCGGGCACCCAACTCAACTGGCAATCAAGGGAGTTGGGCCATGGCGATGTTTCACTCTCGGAGGGGCCCCGCAGATCAGCAGACCTTAAAGTCTCGGAGCGACCGCCCCCGCCCCCACCGGGCCCACCACCTCACAGCCTGAGCCTTCCCGCCCTCCATCCGCCCGGAAGGGCGGATGGCTTGAACCAGTAGAGAAAGTTGTAACTCACTCGGGGCTGTGGGGCTGTCCGGTCCCGGTAGATGCTTGACGCTTCGATCCCGGCTGATGGTTGACGGTGGCCGTGATCGGCTTTTCTGTGCACGTCGTTGCGTCGTGTGGCAGGAGGCCGGGATTGGCTCTGGTGGAGTTGTCGGTTGTCGAGCAGAGGTATCGGGCTGTGCTCGCGGTGCACTGGGAAGGGGAAGGGGTACGTGTTCGCCTCGCCGGTCGGGGGACCGCTGAGCCCCAACACCGACTTCCACGTCTGGAAGCCGCTCCTCCGGGATGTCGGTGTCCGCAACGGCCGCCTCCATGACGCTCGCCACACCGCCGCGACCGTGCTCCTGATCCTCGGCGTCCCGGACGTCGTGATCGACTCGATCATGGGTTGGGAGCCTGGAGGAGCGGCCCGGATGCGCGCTCGGTACATGCACGTGACGGGGACCATGCTCCGCAAGGTCGCGCAGCAGGTCGGCGATGTGCTCTGGGAGCTTCCGAAGACGAACTGAGACGGACAACGTCGAAGGGCCCCGCTGCGAACAGCGGGGCCCTTCGACGTATTGCCCGGTGAGAGCAATGGCGGAGGATACGAGATTCGAACTCGTGAGGGGTTGCCCCCAACACGCTTTCCAAGCGTGCGCCCTAGGCCTCTAGGCGAATCCTCCGGTGGGAACATTACATGACCGAGAGGAGTGCTCGCGAACTCGTTCCTAGCCGCTGACGTCGGGTACTCTGTGCAGAGCCCCTCACGCGGCGCTATCTGACTGAACTCCCCCAGGGCCGGAAGGCAGCAAGGGTAGGTCGGCTCTGGCGGGTGCGTGGGGGGCGCTTGCGTTCGCCGGGCGGAGCCTTCGGCGGGGTGGGTTGTCGGTGGGCGCCTATAACCTCGTATGCGTGTCGTCTCTCGCGCTGTACCGCCGCTATCGCCCGGAGTCGTTCGCCGAGGTCATCGGGCAGGAGCATGTCACCGACCCGCTGCAGCAGGCGCTGCGGAACAACCGGGTCAATCACGCGTACCTGTTCAGCGGCCCGCGCGGATGCGGCAAGACGACCAGCGCGCGCATCCTGGCCCGCTGCCTGAACTGCGAGCAGGGGCCCACGCCGACCCCGTGCGGCGAGTGCCAGTCGTGCCAGGACCTCGCGCGCAACGGACCGGGTTCCATCGACGTCATCGAGATCGACGCGGCTTCTCACGGTGGTGTGGACGACGCCCGTGACCTGCGTGAGAAGGCCTTCTTCGGACCCGCGGGCAGCCGCTACAAGATCTACATCATCGACGAGGCCCACATGGTCACGTCGGCCGGCTTCAACGCCCTGCTCAAGGTCGTCGAGGAGCCGCCGGAGCATCTGAAGTTCATCTTCGCCACCACCGAGCCCGAGAAGGTCATCGGGACCATCCGGTCGCGGACCCACCACTACCCGTTCCGGCTGGTCCCGCCCGGCACCCTGCGGGACTACCTCGGCGAGGTGTGCGGGAAGGAGCAGATCCCCGTCGCGGAGGGGGTGCTGCCGCTCGTCGTGCGCGCCGGCGCCGGGTCCGTGCGTGACTCCATGTCCGTCATGGACCAGCTGCTCGCCGGGGCCGGCGAGCAGGGTGTGACCTACGCCATGGCCACCTCCCTGCTCGGCTACACGGACGGCTCGCTGCTCGACTCGGTCGTCGAGGCCTTCGCCACCGGCGACGGGGCCGCCGCCTTCGAGGTCGTGGACCGCATCATCGAGGGCGGCAACGACCCCCGGCGCTTCGTCGCCGACCTGCTGGAGCGGCTCCGTGACCTCGTGATCCTCGCCGCCGTCCCGGACGCCGCCGAGAAGGGGCTGTTCGACGCGCCCGCCGACGTCATCGAGCGGATGCAGGCCCAGGCCGGCACGTTCGGCGCGGCCGAGCTCAGCCGCGCCGCCGACCTCGTCAACGAGGGGCTGACCGAGATGCGCGGTGCCACCTCCCCGCGCCTCCAGCTCGAGCTGATCTGCGCCCGCGTCCTGCTGCCGGCCGCCTACGGCGACGAGCGGTCCGTCATGGCCCGCCTCGACCGGCTGGAGCGGGGCGTCAACTTCTCCGCCGGGGCCGGTGCCCCCGCGATGGGGTACGTCCCCGGGCCCGAGGCCCACATGGCGGCCCCGGTTCCCGAAGGGGGCGGTCCGGCGGCGGCCCGGGCGGCCGTGCGCGGGGGAGCGGTGGGCGCAGGCGCGGGAGCGCCCGCGCCTGCGATGCCTGCGCCCGCACCCATGCCGACGCCCGCCCCCGCGCCCGCAGCCGCGCCCCCACAGGCTGCCCCACCGGCTGCCGCGGCGGCTCCCGCGCCCGCGCCGGTCCCCCAGTCCCCGTCCCAGCCTCCAGCCGCGGCCCCAGCCCCGGCTCCGGCCGCCGCGCCCGGTGCCTGGCCGACCGCGGCCGCCGCGGGTGGCGGCACGCGCCGGCCCGGCGGCTGGCCCACGGCCGCGCCGTCCGCCGGTGCCCCGGCCGCACACCAGGCCCAGCAGGCGCATCAGGCCCCCGCGTCGGTACCCGCGTCCGCCCCCGCGGCCCCGGCGGCTTCCGGCCCGGCCGCCGCCCCCGCCCCCACCGGCGGCCTCGACCCCCGGGTGCTCTGGCCGAACATCCTGGAGGCGGTCAAGAACCGCCGTCGCTTCACCTGGATCCTGCTCAGTCAGAACGCCCAGGTCACCGGCTTCGACGGCACCACCCTCCAGCTCGGCTTCGTCAACGCCGGTGCCCGTGACAACTTCGCGGGCAGCGGCAGCGAGGACGTGCTGCGGCAGGCGCTGGGCGAGCAGTTCGGCGTGCAGTGGAAGGTCGAGGCGGTCGTCGACCCGACGGGCGGTGGTGGCGGTGGTTCCGCCGCGGCCGCCGGTTCCGGGTACGGCGGTGCCCCGGCCGCCGGGTACGGCGCACCCCAGGCGGGCGGCTACGGCAGTCCCGCCCCGGCAGCCCCGCCCCGCCCGGCGCCCGCACAGCCCGCTCCGGCGGCCCCGCCCCGCAGCGCCCCCGCGGCAGCGGCCCCGGCGCCCCCGCCCGCCGCCCCCGAGCCGCCCCCGGTCGCCCCCGAGGACGACATCCCGGAGGAGGACGACCCCGACCTCGACGAGTCGGCGCTCTCGGGCCACGAACTGATCGTGCGGGAGCTGGGCGCGACCGTCGTGGAGGAGATCCAGAACGAGTGACGGGAAGCGGCCGGTCCGGCACGGCCGGCACGGCTCCCCGCCGCGTCCCGGCCGGCGCCTCGCTCGCCTCCCGTTGCGGCCCGGCCGACTTCCCGCTCGCCTCCCGTCGCGTCCCGGTCGGCGCCTCGCTCGCCTCCTGCCGCGGCCCGGCCGACTTCCCGCTCGCTCCACGTCGCGGGCCCGGCCGACTTCCCGCTCGCTCCACGTCGCGGGCCCGGCCGACTTCCCGCTCGCTCCACGTCGCGGGCCCGGCCGACTTCCCGCTCGCCTCCCACCGAATCTCGGCCGGCTCCTCGCCCGTTTCCCACCGGCCCCCGGCGGCTTCCCGCCCCCTTGGAGGAACCTCCAGTCCGCCGGTCCGGCTACGCTGGCCCCCGTGAAGGTCCTCGTCATCGGCAGCGGCGCCCGCGAACACGCCCTGTGCCGCTCCCTGTCCCTCGATTCCGACGTCACCGCGCTGTACTGCGCACCCGGCAACGCCGGCATCGCCGAGGTCGCCGAGCTGCACCAGGTCGACGCCCTGGACGGCGCGGCCGTCGCCGGCCTGGCCCGGGAGCTCGGTGCCGACCTCGTGGTCGTCGGCCCGGAGGCCCCGCTCGTCGCCGGGGTCGCCGACGCCGTGCGCGCCGCGGGCATCCCGGTCTTCGGCCCCTCCGGGGAGGCCGCGCGGATCGAGGGGTCCAAGGCGTTCGCCAAGGACGTCATGGCGGGGGCCGGAGTGCCCACCGCCCGTTCGTATGTCTGCACCAACGCCGACGAGGTCGCCGAGGCCCTCGACGCCTTCGGGGCGCCGTACGTCGTCAAGGACGACGGGCTCGCGGCGGGCAAGGGTGTCGTCGTCACCGACGACCTGGCCGCCGCCAAGGCGCACGCCGCCGACTGCGACCGCGTCGTCATCGAGGAGTTCCTCGACGGCCCCGAGGTCTCCCTCTTCGCGATCACCGACGGCGAGACGGTCCTCCCGCTCCAGCCCGCCCAGGACTTCAAGCGCGCCCTGGACGGCGACGAGGGCCCCAACACCGGCGGCATGGGCGCGTACTCCCCGCTGCCCTGGGCCGACCCCAAGCTCGTCGAGGAGGTCCTGGAGACCGTCCTCCAGCCCACCGTCGACGAGATGCGGCGGCGCGGCACCCCGTTCTCCGGTCTCCTCTACGCCGGCCTCGCGATCACCTCGCGCGGCGTCCGGGTCATCGAGTTCAACGCCCGCTTCGGCGACCCCGAGACCCAGGTCGTCCTCGCCCGTCTGAAGACCCCGCTCGCCGGTGTCCTGCTCGCCGCCGCGAACGGCACCCTCGACGACCTGCCGCCGCTGCGCTGGAGCGAGGACGCCGCGGTCACCGTGGTGATCGCCTCCCACAACTACCCCGGCACCCCGCGCACCGGCGACCCGATCACCGGCCTCGACACGGTGGCCGCCGAGCACGCCCCGGACGCCTACGTCCTGCACGCGGGGACGAAGCGCGACGGCGACGCGGTCGTCAGCGCGGGCGGCCGCGTCCTGTCCGTCACGGCCACCGGCAAGGACCTCACCGACGCCCGTACGCGCGCGTACGGCGCGGTGGCCCGGATCGGGCTCGACGGCTCCCAGCACCGCACGGACATCGCCGCGAAGGCGGCCGCCGAGTCCTGACCGCCCAGCAGGCCCAGGACTCCCACCTGGTTCCAGACGTTCTTCCCGATCAGGCCCCGGACCCGTAATCCGGGGCCTGATCATTGCTTTCTGTCGATCACCTCTGACCAAAGCCATTCCATCGAGTGACCGATGCCCCATCCGGCTGACGCGGGCCGGGGCCCCAACTATGGTGCGGCGCAAGCGTTCCGGCACTTGGCCCACCGGCATTGCGATGTCAGTGACGGGTGCCACAGTGGGGGAGTGAGCAACAGCCAGGACAGCGCCAGGACTGCAGGGAGGGGGTGAGGTCCGGTCGTGACCGGAATCGGTGTGGAGGCGGGAGCGCAGGCGGCCCGTACGCGGGCCCTCGCGGTGCTGCGCGTCCGCGGCCGGGCCCTGGCCGTGGCGCTGCTGCCCGCGGCGGCCACGGTGATCCTGCTGACCGGCGGTTCCACCGGCCACTTCGTCGGCCGGGGCTGGGACACGGCCCGCTGGGCGGTCGGCGTGCTCGCGGTGGTCGTCCTGCTGGCCGCCGCCGGTGTCGCCCTGGTCGTGGCCCGCGCCCGTCCCGCCGTCAGTCCCACGGTCCCGATCCCCGAGGAGTCCGCGCCGGACCTGTACCGGATGGTGCGCGACCTCGCCGACCGCCTCGGCGTCCCGGTGCCCTCCGCCATAGCGCTCACCCCGGACTGCGACAGCTGGCTGGAGGACCGCACCCACCCGGCCCACGGCCCGCCCGCGCCCAGGGCCGGCGACGAGCTCGGCAGCGCCCGGCCGCACCGCCGTACCCCCGCCGCGCCCGTCCTCGTCATCGGCTCCCCGTTCCTGTGGTGGATGCGCGTCGGCGAGCTGCGCGCGGTCCTCGCCCCGGTCGTCGCCGGTACGGGACCCTCGGCGCAGCCGGACATAGCCGCCGCCCGCCGCTTCGTCCGGGGGCTGGACGCGGCGGTGGCCGTCTCCTCGACGTCCGGCCGATGTCCGGCGACCCGGGTGGTCTGCGCGGGCGTCGGCTGGGTGGCGCGGCTGCTGCTGCGCGGCTGCCGGGAGCACGCGGCCCTGATGGAGCGCGGGGTCGCCGCGGCGGCGGCCGAGCGCGCCCAGGCCGTGGACTACGGACTGCGGATCGTCGCCCAGGAGCAGGTCGGTCTCGCGTACGCCGGCTGGGACCGCCTCCTGACCCGGGTCGCGGTGCCCGCCTGGCGGATGGGCCGCTGGCCCTCCCGGCTGGACGCGGGCGTGGTCGCGGCGCTGACCGAGCTGTCCCGGCGCGACCGGCTGGCCGAGGGCTTCGCCTCCCGGCTGGGCGAGCGGCCCGCCTGCGACCTGCTGGAGGAGCCGGGGCTGGTGGACGAGGCCGCCTCGCTGCTCGCCGCCCGCCTGTTCCACGGCGGTCCCGCGGAGCCGGGTCCGGACTGGTCGCCGGTGGCCTGGCAGGAGTATCCGGACGAGGTCGTCGACCGCACATGGCGCACCGAGGCGGCCCGGCTGCACCGGGTCCTGGACTCCCTCGGCGTGCGCGCCACCCTCGACCCCGGCGCCCCCGACCCCGGCGGCCCCACCCTGGCCCGGGTCATGGACCACCTCACCGACCCCACCGCCGCCGCCAGGTCCAAGGACTTCCCGCCCCACGACGAGGACACCGACCCCGACCGCGCCTTCCCCGGCACCTTCGGCCACGACATCCACGACAGCCACGCCGGCCACGACAGCCATGCCGGCCCCGACAACCCGGCCGGCCCCGACTCCGACCTCGCCCACGGCGAGCCGCCGGCCGATCCCGACCTCGCCCACGCCCACGTCCACACCCACGCCCACGACGACAACCCGGCCGACCCCGGTACCGGTACAGGCTCCGACCGCACCCCCGCCTACGAGGACGACGCCATGGACGACGCCATGGACGACGCAGAGGATGCCGCCGGTACCGAGCGGAGTGCCGCCCTCGCCGCCGGGCTCACCGCGGCCCTCGCCCGCGAGGAGCGCGAGGGTGCGACCGCCGCCTCCGCACCGCGCCCCGGCTCGCCCGCGCCCGCCGGGCAGGGCCCCGACAGCGCCCTGTGGGACGACGGCGGACTGCCCCTCTTCCCGCTCCAGCCCCCGCGCACCGCCCGCGAACTCCTAGCCGACCACGTCAAGGCGATGGTGTGCTGCGCGGCCGTGGACACCGCCGGAGCCACCCCCGGTCTGGACTGGCTCGACGGCCCGTCCCTGCTGGTCGACGGCGAGCGGGCCGCCGACCTGACGCCCAGAGTCCTCAGCCTCATCGAGGAGGGAGACCCGGCCCCGCTGCGGGCCTGGCTGGTCGAGTCCGGCATACGCCCCGAGAAGCCGGTACGGCTGGTCTGACCTGCGCGTTTCGGCGCTTTCGCGGAGCAAAGCGTTCCACTTCAGGCAAATTCGCAACGAACCGTGACCGGGCGCGTGCGTTATGTGATGTGCTGGGACCGATGTCGGTTGTGGCAAGCGCATCCGACATACGACAGGCGCCACAGTCACGGCAGGACCACGGCACGGACACAGCCGTGACCACGGCACGGACACAGCCGTGACCACCGCACGGACAGCCGTATCAACCGCACGCCCATCGACTCGTAACAGCACACCTCACGGGGGGCAGTACGAGGGAGGGGAGCCACCATGGCATCGGACCACATCCGCCGCTGGGAGTCGGGAGCCCTCGCGCACGCCGTCACGGACCCCTTCGGTCTGGGGCCCGTCCCCTGGCTGCGCGGCAGCGAGACCTACTTCGACGACACCGGCCACGTCGTCCCCTGGTACGTGGACCCGAGCAGGCCGCAGCCCACCAGCGAGAACCCGCGGATCCCGGCGCCCCGCGCCGCCACCGGCGGCCCGCGCTCGGCGGACGACGTGCACCGCCAGATCAAGGGGTTCACCTCGACCGGCGCGGTCGCGCCCGGCGAGGCCGTCGACTTCCACATCACCGTCGACCCGCCGCAGGAGTTCAGCGTCGACGTCTACCGCATCGGACACTACGGCGGTGACGGCGCCGCCAAGATCACCACCAGCCCGCGGCTGTCCGGCATCGTCCAGCCCCCGCCGCTGGCCGCCGACCGCACCGTCTCCTGCCACCACTGGTGGCTGTCCTGGCGGCTCCAGGTCCCCTCGTACTGGAGCGTCGGAGCGTATGTCGCCGTCCTCACCACGGCGGACGGCTACCGCTCCCACGTCCCCTTCACGGTGCGCGACGACCACCGGGCCGACCTGCTGCTCCTGCTGCCCGACATCACCTGGCAGGCGTACAACCTCTACCCCGAGGACGGCCGCACCGGCGCCAGCCTCTACCACGCCTGGGACGAGAGGGGCCGGCTGCTCGGCGAGGCCGAGGCGGCCACCACCGTCTCCTTCGACCGGCCGTACGCGGGCGCGGGCCTGCCCCTGCACGTCGGCCACGCCTACGACTTCATCCGCTGGGCCGAGCGCTACGGCTACGACCTCGCCTACGCCGACGCCCGCGACCTGCACGCCGGCCGCGTCGACCCCACCCGCTACCGGGGCCTGGTCTTCCCCGGCCACGACGAGTACTGGTCCCCGCAGATGCGCCGGACCGTGGAACTGGCCCGCGACAGCGGCACCAGCCTCGTCTTCCTCTCCGCCAACACCATGTACTGGCAGGTGGAGCTGGGTCCCTCCCCGTCCGGGGTCGCCGACCGCCTGCTGACCTGCCGAAAGCGCCGGGGCCCGGGCAAGCCGGTGCTCTGGCGCGAGATCGACCGGCCCGAGCAGCAGACCGTCGGCATCCAGTACGCGGGCCGGGTCCCCGAGCCGTCCCCGCTGATCGTGCGCAACGCGCGCCACTGGCTCTGGGACGCCACCGGCGCCCACGAGGGCGACGAACTGCCGGGCCTGGTGGCCGGCGAGGCCGACCGCTACTTCCCGCGCACCGCGCTCCCCGAGCACGAGGAGCGCATCCTGCTCTCCCACTCCCCCTACACCGACAACGACGGCGCCGTGCGCCACCAGGAGACCTCGCTGTACCGCGCGCCCTCCGGCGCCCTGGTCTTCGCCTCCGGCACCTTCGCCTGGTCCCCGGCCCTGGACCGACCCGGTCATGTCGACGCCCGGGTGCAGCGTGCCACCGCCAACCTCCTGGACCGCATCTGCAAACACGACTGACCCGTGCGGGTGCCCGCGCAGCCCCCGTGTCCGCGACCGGCCGGGCATACGGGAGAATCGAGGGCACCTGTACAGAACCACGGGGAGGAACCGTGTCCGGATTCGTCGAAAAGCCCGAGCCCCTGGAGGTGCCGGGTCTGGTGCATCTGCACACCGGCAAGGTGCGCGAGCTGTACCAGAACGCGGCCGGTGAACTCGTGATGGTCGCCAGCGACCGCATCTCGGCGTACGACTGGGTACTGCCGACCGAGATCCCCGACAAGGGCCGGGTGCTCACCCGGCTGTCCCTGTGGTGGTTCGACCAGCTCGCCCACATCGCGCCCAACCATGTGCTGAGCACCGAGCTGCCCGAGGGCGCCCCCGCCGACTGGGCGGGCCGCACCCTGATCTGCAAGTCCCTGAAGATGCTCCCGGTGGAGTGCGTGGCCCGCGGCTACCTCACCGGCTCCGGCCTCGCCGAGTACCAGGAGTCCCGCACGGTCTGCGGCCTCGCCCTGCCCGAGGGCCTGGTCGACGGCTCCGAGCTGCCTGCCCCGATCTTCACCCCGGCCACCAAGGCCGAGGTCGGCGAGCACGACGAGAACGTGTCGTACGAGGAGGTCGCCCGGCAGGTCGGCGCCGAGACGGCCGCCCAGCTGCGCCAGGCCACCCTCGCCGTGTACGGCAGGGCCCGGGACATCGCCCGGGACCGGGGGATCGTCCTGGCGGACACGAAGTTCGAGTTCGGCTACGAGAACGACACCCTCGTGCTCGCCGACGAGGTGCTCACCCCGGACTCCTCGCGGTTCTGGCCGGCCGACGAGTGGCAGCCGGGCCGCGCCCAGCCGTCGTTCGACAAGCAGTTCGTGCGCGACTGGCTGACCTCGGCCGAGTCCGGCTGGGACCGCAGGAGCGAGCAGCCCCCGCCGCCGCTGCCGGAGCGGGTGGTCGAGGCGACCCGCGCGAAGTACATCGAGGCGTACGAGCGGCTGACCGGCCAGAGCTGGTCGTAGCGCACCGAGGGGCTCTCGGAGGAGCTCGAAGGGGTACGAAAAAGGCCCCGGTCCGATGGACCGGGGCCTTGTCCCGAGCGGACGACGAGGCTCGAACTCGCGACCTCAACCTTGGCAAGGTTGCGCTCTACCAACTGAGCTACGTCCGCATGCGCCGTGGCGCGAGAGCAACTATACCCAACCTCGCTCCCGTGCGAGACGCACTGCCGTATGCCGGTTCTCCGCACCGAGCTTGGTGACGGCCGAGGAGAGGTAGTTCCGCACGGTTCCCGGCGACAGCGCGGCCCGCTCGGCGATCTCCGCGACCGGCGCCCCGTCGGCCGCCAGTTCCAGCACCTCGGCCTCCCGCGCGGTCAGCGGCGAGTCCCCGGCGGAGATCGCGTCGGCGGCCAACTCGGGGTCGATGTAGCGGTTTCCGGCGTGCACGGTCCGGATGATCTCGGCGAGCCGCTGTGCGCTGACCGTCTTCGGGACGAACCCCCGCACCCCCGCCGCGAGCGCCCGCTTCAGGTGCCCGGGCCGGCCGTGACCGGTGACGATCAGCACCTGGCAGCCGGGCAGTTCGGCCCGCAGTGATGTGGCGACCTTCACACCGTCCGCCCCCGGCATCTGGAGGTCCAGCACCGCCACATCGGGCCGGTGGGCCCGTGCCATGGCCAGCGCCTCGGGCCCGCTCGCCGCCTCCGCGACGACGGCCAGGTCGTCCTCCAGGCCGAGCAGCGCGGCCAGCGCGCCCCGGATCAGATGCTCGTCGTCGGCGAGCAGCAGCCGCACCCGGGACGCCATGAGGTGACTCCGCTCACACTCGTGTCGGCCGCCGTACGGCCGGACAGCGGTACCGAGGCCACCAGCCGGAACCCGTCCGTCCCCACCGGCCCCGCCTCCAGCGTCCCGTCCACGCCCGCGAGCCGCTCCCGCAGCCCGGCGAGCCCGGACCCGCCGCGTCCGTCGCCCTCGCCGGGACGCGGCCCGGCCCCGTCGTTCTCCACCGTCAGCACCACACACCCCTTCCGTGTCCGCAGTCCCACCGCGCACCGTCCCGCGTCCCCGTGCCGCAGCACGTTGGTCGTCGCCTCGCGCACCACCCAGCCGAGCGCCGACTGCACCTCGGCGGGCAGCCCCGCGGTCTCGCCTGTCACCTCGCAGGAGATCCCGGCCGCCGTCAACACACCCTGTGCACCCGCGAGTTCGGTGCCGAGGTCGGCTTCCCGGTACCCGCGCACGACATCGCGCACCTCCCGTTGCGACTCCTGCGCGATGCGCTGCACCTCGATCATCTGCTCGACGGCCTCGGGGCGTTCGCGACGGGCCAGCCGGACCGCCAGTTCGCTCTTGAGGGCGATGACGGCGAGGTTGCGGCCGAGGACGTCGTGCAGATCGCGGCCGAACCGCAGCCGCTCCTCGGCGACGGCGAGCCGGGCGCGGGTCTCGCGGGCCTCGTCGAGTTCGTAGACGGCGTCCAGCAGCCAGACGGAGAAGACCGAGGCGAAGGCGAGGAACGTCCCGCCGAGGAACACCACGACCCCGGTGACCAGCGCGGCCGCCCCGGGACGGCCGAACGCGAAGGAGACCGCCCCGGCTCCGCACGCGAAGCCCGCGACGAGCGACAGCACCCGCTTGCGGTCGCGCACCGCGAGCGCCATGGTCCCGGCCCCGAAGGCGAGCACCCCGGTGAAGACGCTGCCGCCGGCGGCGTCCAGGTCCGGGCCCGAGCCGTGCCCGCGCAGCACGAGGGCGACGACGGCGACGGCGTACGTCGCCGCGCCGAGCACCCACAGCAGCCGCACCGGCCGCTGTCTGCGGCCGCGCGTCCAGTCCAGGGCCCGGGAGGCGGTCAGCGCGCAGAGCAGCGCGTGGCCGACGACGGCCGCCATCAGCCGGCCCGCGACCGCCGGGTCCGCCTGGGCGAACACCGGCAGCCCGATCGCCGAGACCTCGATCAGCGCGAAGAAGTGGAACGACCACCGCGTGTACGTCTCGACCTTGGCGGGTGTGGTCTTCCCCCGCCACCAGCCGCCTGCCCCGCTCATCCCGGTCCCGTCCCTCGTCCTCAGCGCCGGGGTTCCCAGCGGAACCACCGTCGTACAGCAAACACCGCGACCACGGTCCAGGCCAGCGCGGTGAGGACCGCCGCCAGGGCCTGGCCCGCACCGAGTTCGCCGGTCCAGCCGCCGCGGACCAGGCGGACGGCGGGGGAGAGCGGGAGCAGTTCGCAGACGGCGGCGACCCGGTCGGGCAGGAGGTCCGCGGGCAGGGCGATGCCCGAGCCCAGCATCGACACGAGGACCAGGGGCAGCGCGGTGACCTGGGCGCTCTCGGTGGTCCGGGTGAAGGCGGAGGTGAGCGCGGCGAGCGCGGCGCTCAGCAGCAGACCGAAGAGCAGCCCGAGCAGCGTGAGGTACGGCGCCTCGGGCGCGCCCGCGTCGAGCAGCACCGCGCAGCCGGCGCAGAGCAGGAGCGCCTGGGCCAGGCCGAGGCAGACGGCGGGCAGCGCGGTCCCGGCGAGTATCTCGGCGTCGGTGGGCTCGCCGGTGCGCAGCCGTTTGAGGACGAGTTCCTCGCGGCGCGACACGAACGCGCCGACCAGCGAGTTGTAGACGGCGAAGAGGAACGAGAAGCCGGTCGCGGCGGTCAGCATCAGGGTGCCGACGCCCACGTCCCCGAGTCCGCCCTGGTCGATCGCGGGCCGCACCGTGAACGGCAGCGCCAGTGGTACGAGCAGCGCGGTGAGCACGGCGCCGCGACTGCGGGCGAGCAGGGTGAGTTCCGCCCGGGCCAGGGCCCGCAGCCGTCGCCCGGACGGGGCGAGGGGCCGCGCCCGCGGGCCGGTGCGGGGCGCCGTCCCCGTGAGGTTCCCGGTCATGCCGCCAACTCCTTCTCCCGCGCGATTCCCAGGAACGCCTCCTCCAGCGAGGCCGACCGCACGTCGAGGCCATGCAGCTCCACCCGTGCCGCCTCAGCCCAGACCAGCAGCCCGGTGGCCGCCTGTTGCAACTCGCGGGTCCGCAGCCGTACGACGTCCCCGTCCATCTCGTGTCCGCACACGCCCAGCTGGCCGAGCGGCGGCAGGTCGCCCAGGAAGTAGCCGCTCGGCAGCCGGAAGGAGATCCGGGAGGGCTGGGCCGCGGTCACCTCGGCCGGTGTCCCGGTGGTCGCGATGCGCCCCCGGTGCAGGATGGCGAGCCGGTCGGCGAGGTCCTCGGCCTCCTCCAGGTAGTGCGTGGTGAGCAGGACGGTCGTCCCACAGTCGCGCAGGGCGCGCACCAACTCCCAGGTGGCGCGGCGTCCTTCGGCGTCGAGCCCGGTCGTCGGCTCGTCCAGGAACAGCACCTCGGGCCGGCCGAGCAGCGCGAGCGCCAGGTCGAGGCGGCGCCGCTCGCCGCCGGAGAGCTGCTTGACCCGGACGTCCGCCCTGCCGTCGAGCCCGACCAGCGCCAGCGCCTCCCCCTGGGGGCGGGCTCCGGTCGTGCAGCCGGTCCACATCCGTACCGTCTCGCCGACGGTCAGCTCGGACGGGAAGCCGCCCTCCTGGAGCATCACGCCGGTGCGCGGCCGTACGGCGGCCCGCTCGCGGTGCGGGTCGTGGCCCAGTACCCGCACCCGGCCCCCGCTCGGCGGTGCGAGTCCCTCCAGCAGTTCGACGGTCGAGGTCTTTCCGGCGCCGTTGGTGCCGAGCAGTGCGAAGACCTCCCCGCGGGCCACGGAGAAGGTGATGCCGCGGACCGCTTCGAACCCGCCCCCGTAGACGCGACGGAGATCTGTGACCTCGATCACGTGTTCGTGTTCGTTGTGTGCCATGGGACCAGCGTTCCGGCGGTCGGCGTCCGGCGGCAGTGCGCGGTGTCATCGCCCGCCATGACAAATGTCAGATGTCGAAGACCGCTGGGGCTCGGGACACGAAAAAACCCCAGTCATGCGACTGGGGTTTCTTCTTTGAGCTGGAGCGGACGACGAGGCTCGAACTCGCGACCTCAACCTTGGCAAGGTTGCGCTCTACCAACTGAGCTACGTCCGCACTGCTCCCGACCGGCTCCCACCGATCGGCGCAAGCACCAGCCTACCTGATCCACAAGCATGATCAGGACCGGCGGTGCAGAGCGGGTGACAGGAATTGCACACTGCGCCTTCCCCCTGGAAGGGGGATGTTCTACTACTGAACTACACCCGCATGTACTTCGGGGTTCCGGCCTTTCGGCCTTGCCCCTCGGCGTGCTCCAGACATTAGCTGATCAGCAGGGGGGTAGCGCAAGTCGGCTGCCTCCAGGGGTGGCTGACGCACCCTGGGGCAGCCGGCCGGCTCCTCACTGCGCGGCGCTGAACGCCTCGTACACCTTCTTCGGGATACGGCCGCGCGCCGGGACGTCCATCTTGTTCGCCTGGGCCCAGGCGCGGACGGCCGCCGGGTCGGGGGCGACCTCCGTCTGCTTGTACGCCTTGCCCGACTTCGACCGCTTGCGGCCGGCCACCACGTACGGCTCAAGGGCCTTGCGCAGTTTCTTGGCGTTGGCTTGATTCAGATCGATCTCGTACGACCTGCCGTCGAGTCCGAAGGCGATCGTTTCCGCCGCTTCCGAGCCGTCGATGTCGTCAAAGAGAGTGACCACGACCTTCTGCGCCACGAATATCGGTCCCTTCGTGTGGCACGTCTATACAGCTCATCACAGCTCAACGGTGATGCGGCGATGACGTGCCGAGTATCGGCTATTGCCAATTCATTTGTACAGTGCCTGGCAATACAAAGTGAAGCCCGACTAAATCCGTCCGCGTGTCCCCCGCGCAATAGATGTCTCGGGCGAACCCGGGGAACTTTCCCAGAACTTTTCGTGATGATCCCCCGCTGTCACCCGATCGTGATGCGCCTCACGTAGTTTCCTACAACTCTACTCGCGTAGAAATTTGGTGCGGGTAGTCTGAAGACACCGGTCGGAGACGCCGACGGGTATCTGCTCAGCAGCCAGCACCACAACACCGGGAGTGCCAGTGGCACGCGTCGTAGTCGACGTCATGCTCAAGCCGGAGATCCTCGACCCCCAGGGCCAGGCGGTCCAGCGTGCGCTGCCGCGCCTGGGTTTCGAAGGCATCTCCGACGTACGTCAGGGAAAGCGATTCGAACTGGAAGTTGACGGGCCGGTCGACGAGGCCGCGCTCGCCCGCATCCACGATCTTGCGGAATCCTTCCTCGCCAACACCGTGATCGAGGACTTCACCGTCAAGGTGGAGGAAGTGGCGGAGGCCGCGAAGTGACCGCTCGTATTGGCGTCGTCACTTTCCCGGGAAGTCTCGACGACCGGGACACCCAGCGCGCGATCCGCCTCGCGGGCGCCGAACCGGTGGCCCTCTGGCACAAGGACAAGGACCTCCACCAGGTCGACGCGGTCGTCCTCCCCGGCGGTTTCTCCTACGGCGACTATCTGCGGGCCGGCGCCATCTCCCGCTTCTCGCCGGTGATGGAGTCCGTCATCGAGCAGGCGAAGACCGGCCTCCCGGTCCTCGGTATCTGCAACGGCTTCCAGATCCTCACCGAGGCGCACCTGCTCCCGGGCGCGATGCTCGGCAACAACCACCTCCACTTCATCTGCCGCGACCAGAAGCTGCGGGTGGAGAACGCGGGGACGGCCTGGACCGGCGACTACCGCGAGGGCCAGGAGATCCACATCCCGCTGAAGAACATGGACGGCCGGTACGTCGCCGACGAGTACACGCTCGACCAGCTGGAGGCCGAGGGCCGGGTGGTCTTCCGCTACGTGGACTTCAACCCGAACGGCTCGCTCCGCGACATCGCCGGTATCACCAATGAGGCGGGCAACGTCGTCGGCCTGATGCCGCACCCGGAGCACGCCGTGGAGCCGCTCATCGGCACCGGCCGCACCGACGGCCTCCCCTTCTTCACCTCGATCCTCAAGAAGCTGGTCAACGCATGAGCCGGACGCCTCTGGACACGGTCGAGCACGCGGCCGCGACCCCCGACGTCGAGCTGCCCTGGGCCGAACTCGGTCTGAAGAAGGACGAGTACGAGCGGGTCGTGGAGATCCTCGGGCGCCGCCCGACCGGCGCCGAGCTCGCCATGTACTCGGTCATGTGGTCCGAGCACTGCTCGTACAAGTCGTCGAAGGTGCACCTGCGCCAGTTCGGCGAGAAGGCCCCGCAGTCCGACGCCCTCCTCGTCGGCATCGGCGAGAACGCCGGTGTCGTCGACGTCGGCCAGGGCTACGCGGTCACCTTCAAGGTCGAGTCCCACAACCACCCGTCCTACGTCGAGCCCTACCAGGGCGCGGCCACCGGTGTCGGCGGCATCGTCCGCGACATCATCGCCATGGGCGCCCGCCCGGTCGCGGTCGTGGACCCGCTGCGCTTCGGTGCCGCCGACCACCCCGACACCAAGCGCGTGCTGCCCGGCGTCGTCGCCGGCATCGGCGGCTACGGCAACTGCCTGGGCCTGCCGAACATCGGCGGCGAGGTCGTCTTCGACGCCTGCTACCAGGGCAACCCGCTGGTCAACGCCGGTGCCATCGGCGTCATGCGGCACGAGGACATCCACCTCGCCAAGGCCTCCGGCGCCGGCAACCAGGTCATCCTGTACGGCGCCCGGACCGGCGGCGACGGCATCGGCGGCGCGTCGATCCTTGCCTCCGAGACCTTCGACGACGCGAAGCCCTCCAAGCGCCCCGCGGTCCAGGTCGGCGACCCCTTCCAGGAGAAGCTCCTCATCGAGTGCACCCTGGAGGCCTTCCGGGAGAAGCTGGTCGTCGGCATCCAGGACCTCGGCGCGGCCGGCCTCTCCTGCGCGACCTCCGAGCTCGCCTCGAACGGCTCCGGCGGCATGACCGTCACCCTGGACGACGTCCCGCTGCGCGACTCGACGCTCTCGCCCGAGGAAATCCTCATGAGCGAGTCGCAGGAACGCATGTGCGCGGTCGTCGAGCCGGCGAAGGTCGAGCGGTTCCTGGAGATCTGCGCCAAGTGGGACGTCATCGCCACCGTCATCGGCGAGGTCACCGACGGCGACCGCCTGGAGATCTTCTGGCACGGCGGGAAGATCGTCGACGTCGACCCGCGCACCGTCGCGCACGACGGCCCGGTCTACGAGCGCCCGTACGCCCGCCCGTCCTGGCAGGACGAGCTCCAGGCGGACGACGCGAACAAGCTGGCCCGCCCGGCGTCGGCCGAGGAGCTGAAGGACCAGGTCCTCCGGCTGGTCGGCTCCCCGAACCAGGCCTCCAAGAAGTGGATCACCTCGCAGTACGACCACTTCGTGCAGGGCAACACCGTGCTGGCGCAGCCCGAGGACTCGGGCATGATCCGCGTCGACGAGGAGAGCGGCCTCGGCGTCGCCATCGCGACCGACGGCAACGGCCGCTACGCCAAGCTCGACCCGTACACGGGCGCGCAGCTGGCGCTGGCCGAGGCCTACCGGAACGTGGCGACGACCGGTGCCAGGCCGCTCGCCGTCTCCGACTGCCTGAACTTCGGTTCGCCCGAGGACCCGGCGGTGATGTGGCAGTTCGCCGAGGCCGTGCGCGGTCTGGCGGACGGCTGCCTCCAGCTGGGCACCCCGGTGACCGGCGGCAACGTCTCGCTCTACAACCAGACGGGCGAGGCGGCCATCCACCCGACCCCGGTCGTGGCGGTCCTCGGCGTGATCGACGACGTCGCGCGCCGGACGCCGGTCGCCTTCCAGGAGGAGGGGCAGCTGCTCTACCTCCTCGGCGACACCCGTGAGGAGTTCGGCGGCTCGGCCTGGTCCCAGGTCGTCCACGACCACCTCGGCGGCCTGCCCCCGAAGGTGGACCTGGAGCGGGAGCGGCTGCTGGCCGAGATCCTGATCTCCGCCTCCCGCGACGGCATGATCGACTCGGCCCACGACCTGTCGGACGGCGGTCTGGTCCAGGCGGTCGTGGAGTCGGCGCTGCTCGGCGGCAAGGGCGCGCGGCTGGTCGTACCGGACGGGCTCGACGCGTTCACGTTCCTGCTCTCCGAGTCGGCCGGCCGCGCGATCGTCGCCGTGCCGCGCTCGGAGGAGGTCCGCTTCAACGACATGTGCGGTGCGCGCGGCCTGCCGGTCACCCGCATCGGTGTCGTCGACGGCGACACGGTCGAGGTCCAGGGCGAGTTCAGCCTCACCCTGGCCGAACTCCGCGAGGCGCACGAGGGCACGATCGAGGCCCTGCTCGCGTAACCCGCACCACCGCGACGGCCCCGCCTGCACCGACAGGCGGGGCCGTTCCGCGTCCGCACGGAGTGATCCGGCCGGCTGTTCCGCATCCGGCCGGGGGCCGGTCGTTCCGCATCCGGCCGGGCGGCGTACGCCGGCGGTCGCGGCGTGCCGGAGGGGGCTCCGCGATGCCCCCGTCCGCTGCCCGTCGGCCGCCGCGGACTCCGGCCGTACCGCTCGCGGCGGACCCCCGGCCCTGCATAGGCTCACCGGCATGCCCCAGGCCAAGAAGCGTGTGCGCAGTTACGATCCGGCGCGGACGCGCGCCGCTGTCCTCGCCCAGTTCGGCCATGTGCGGGAGGCGGTCCGGGGGCTCACCCCCGAGCAGCTCGCGCTCCCCACCCGGCTCGGCACCTGGACCGTCCGCGACCTGGCCGCCCACCTCGGCATGGCGGTCACCGCGGTCCACCGGGCCCTGGCCGAACCCGCGCCCGCCAGGGCCGACACGGCACCGCTCGACTGGCCCTTCCGGACCGCCCGCAACGCCACCGCCATCGCCGAGTTCACCGGTCGCCTCGCCGCCGGACACCCCGACCTCGACGCCTACCTCGCCGACATCGACCTCGGCTTCCGCGCCCTGCTCGCCGAGCACCCCGGCACCCGGCTGCTCGCCACCGGCGCCGGCGCGATGTCCCTCGACGACTACCTCGTCACCCGGACCGTCGAGCTCGTCGTCCACACCGACGACCTCGCCGCGGCCGTCCCGGGCCTCGACGTGCCCTACGACCGGCAGGCCCTGGCCGCCTGCACCCGGCTGCTCGCCGACGCGCTCGCGGTGAGGGCGCCCGGCGGCTCCACCGAGGTGCGGGTGCCGCCGTACGCCGTGGTGCAGTGCGTCGAGGGGCCCCGGCACACCCGGGGCACCCCGCCGAACGTCGTCGAGACCGACCCGCTGACCTGGATCCGGCTGGCCACCGGACGGCTGGGGTGGCCGGAGGCGGTGCGGGAGGCCGAGGTCAGGGCCAGCGGGGAGCGCGCCGACCTCGGCCCCTACCTGCCGCTGATGGGCTGAGCGGACCGGTCCGGGGAACCGGTCTCCCGGTGCGATCCGTCGAACCAGCATGTACAGGTACAAGTGGCGCATGATCCTCGCGGCGGCCACCGTCCTGTTCGCGGTGGCCTGCGGCGGCGGGCGGACGGACACGGGGAGCGGTTCGGTGGGCGACGCGCAGCAGGTGACCGGTATCGACTGGACCGTCGACAGCGTGACCGTCGACGGCAGCACCCTCCGCGCCCCGGCGCACGCCCATATGAAGATCGACGACGGCCGGGCCGCCGGCAGCTACGGCTGCAACCAGTTCAGCGCGACCGCCCTGGTCACGGACGGCCTGCTGCGGCTCAGCCACGCCCGGACCACCCGCATGGCCTGCGACGACGCCCGGATGACCTTCGAGCGGGCGCTCGCCCGGACGCTCGCCGCCGGACCGCTCACCACGACGGTCCAGGGCCGGGAACTCACCCTCACCACCCCCGGCGGCGACCGGGTCCAGCTGTCCAGGAAGTGACCTCCGGACCCCCGAATGATGTGCGACACCTCACTCACGGATACCGTGTGAGGGGGTTGCGCCGGCACCGGCACAGCTGGGCGGCCCCCTTCTGGAGCTTCCTCCCGCCGCGCTGACCAGCGGAAATGGAGAAAGCCACAACAGCGGCCGCCGTCGTAGATCCATTACGGCCGTGTATCCCCAATTCGGACCAGTGGTCGATCTCGCCTACACTCGGTGGCGTGCCACGTGGTGACGGTCTCCTCAATCACGATCTGCTCCCCGGTGAGAAAGGCCCCCAGGACGCATGCGGCGTCTTCGGTGTCTGGGCTCCCGGTGAAGAGGTCGCCAAGCTCACGTACTTCGGGCTCTACGCCCTCCAACATCGGGGCCAGGAATCCGCGGGTATCGCGGTCAGCAACGGCTCCCAGATCCTCGTCTTCAAGGACATGGGGCTGGTCTCCCAGGTCTTCGACGAGACCTCCCTCGGATCGCTCCAGGGTCATATCGCGGTCGGTCACGCCCGCTACTCGACCACCGGTGCCTCCGTCTGGGAGAACGCCCAGCCGACGTTCCGTGCCACCGCGCACGGCTCGATCGCGCTCGGCCACAACGGCAACCTGGTCAACACGGCGCAGCTCGCCGAGATGGTCGCCGCCCTCCCCAAGGACCACAACGGCCGCTCCACCCGGGTCGCGGCCACCAACGACACCGACCTGCTCACCGCGCTCCTCGCGGCCCAGGTCGACGAGGACGGCAAGCCGCTGACCATCGAGGAGGCCGCCCACGCGGTCCTCCCGAAGGTGCGCGGCGCCTTCTCGCTCGTCTTCATGGACGAGCACACCCTCTACGCGGCCCGTGACCCGCAGGGCATCCGCCCGCTGGTCCTCGGCCGCCTGGAGCGCGGCTGGGTGGTCGCCTCCGAGTCGGCCGCGCTCGACATCTGCGGCGCCAGCTATGTGCGCGAGATCGAGCCGGGCGAGTTCGTCGCCATCGACGAGAACGGCCTGCGTACCTCCCGATTCGCTGACGCGAAGCCCAAGGGCTGTGTCTTCGAGTACGTGTACCTGGCCCGCCCCGACACCGACATCGCCGGGCGCAACGTCTACCTCTCCCGGGTGGAGATGGGCCGGAAGCTCGCCAAGGAAGCCCCGGTCGACGCCGACATGGTGATAGCGACCCCGGAGTCCGGAACGCCGGCCGCCATCGGCTACGCGGAGGCCTCGGGAATTCCCTTCGGCAACGGTCTGGTCAAGAACGCCTACGTCGGCCGGACCTTCATCCAGCCCTCGCAGACCATCCGGCAGCTGGGCATCCGTCTGAAGCTCAACCCGCTCAAGGAAGTCATCAAGGGCAAGCGCCTGGTCGTCGTCGACGACTCGATCGTGCGCGGCAACACCCAGCGCGCGCTGGTGCGGATGCTCCGGGAGGCGGGCGCGGCCGAGGTCCACATCCGGATCTCCTCCCCGCCCGTGAAGTGGCCGTGCTTCTTCGGCATCGACTTCGCCACCCGCGCGGAGTTGATCGCCAACGGCATGAGCATCGACGAGATCGGCACCTCGCTCGGCGCCGACTCCCTGGCGTACATCTCCATCGACGGCATGATCGAGGCGACCACCATCGCCAAGCCGAACCTGTGCCGTGCCTGCTTCGACGGCGAGTACCCGATGGAGCTCCCGGACCCCGAGCTGCTCGGCAAGCAGCTCCTGGAGACCGAGCTGGCCGCCGGTCCGGCAGCCACGGCCGCGGCCGACGCGATCCGTCGCCCGTAAGCCCCGTCATCAACCCGAAAGATCCCAGGCAATGTCTGAGAGCCAGCCCTCCGGTGCCTCCTACGCGGCTGCCGGTGTCGACATCGAGGCGGGCGACCGCGCCGTAGAGCTGATGAAGGAGTGGGTGAAGAAGACGCAGCGCCCCGAGGTCCTCGGCGGCCTCGGCGGCTTCGCCGGCCTCTTCGACGCCTCCGCCCTCAAGCACTACGAGCGCCCGCTGCTCGCCTCCGCCACGGACGGCGTGGGCACCAAGGTCGACATCGCCCGGCAGCTGGGCGTGTACGACACCATCGGCCACGACCTGGTCGCGATGGTCATGGACGACATCGTGGTGTGCGGTGCCGAGCCGCTGTTCATGACCGACTACATCTGCGTCGGCAAGGTCCACCCGGAGCGGGTCGCCGCCATCGTCAAGGGCATCGCCGAGGGCTGTGTGCTGGCCGGCTGCGCCCTGGTGGGCGGCGAGACGGCCGAGCACCCGGGTCTGCTGGGCGCGGACGACTTCGACGTCGCCGGCGCCGGTACGGGCGTCGTGGAGGCCGACCGGCTGCTGGGCGCGGATCGTATCCGTACGGGTGACGCGGTGATCGCCATGGCGTCCTCCGGGCTTCACTCCAACGGGTACTCCCTGGTCCGGCACGTCCTGCTGAACCAGGCGGGGCTCGCGCTCGACGCCCGTGTCGAGGAGCTGGGCCGGACCCTCGGCGAGGAACTCCTGGAGCCCACCAAGATCTACTCGCTGGACTGCCTGGCGCTGATCCGCACCGCCGAGGTGCACGCCTTCAGCCACGTGACCGGCGGCGGACTCGCGGCGAACCTGGCCCGGGTGATCCCGGACCACCTGCACGCGACGGTCGACCGCGCCACCTGGACCCCGGGTCCGATCTTCGACCTGGTGGGCCGGACCGGCCAGGTCGAGCGGCTCGAACTGGAGAAGACGCTCAACATGGGCGTCGGCATGATCGCGATCGTCCCGCAGGAATCGGTGGAGGTGGCGCTCGCCACACTGGCCGACCGCGGTGTCGAGGCCTGGGTCGCCGGCGAGATCACGGAGCGCGGCGCGCACACCACCGGTGCGGAACTGGTGGGGGACTACGCCTGACGCGCAGCACGAAACCCGGTCCGGCGATGTACGCCCCGGACCGGGTAGGTGCAGTTGCTACGTGAACTGCTGGGAAGTGGTACGTCAAGCACCGCGACGATGCTGGGACGTGGGACCGGACTGGTCGTCCTCGTCCCCGTCGTCATCGTCGTCGTTGTAGAGATCCGCGTACTGGGCGTACGGGTCGTCGTCCTCGTCGTCGTCCTCGAACGGCTCGCCGTTCGGCGGCTGGCTCGAAGTCGATGCGCCCAGCTCGCTGGCCAGACGTGACAGATCAGTCCCACCGCTGTTGTACTTCAGCTGGCGGGCGACCTTCGTCTGCTTGGCCTTGGCCCGGCCGCGCCCCATGGCTCGACCCCCTCGGTGACGGGGCTCGACGGCCCCAGAGTCTGACACGCGTTCATGATCCGGAACGGGCTCTCCTCGGAGAGACCGGTCCGTAGGGCTTCCACGGTACCTGAGCCCGCGCCCATACGGTACGTCGCCCGCACCACGCGCCTGCCCCGATGACCCGCGAGGTGCCCCGTCCCCGCTGGTCAACGACGATTTTAACCACTTCCTGGCGGGCGACCCGCCGACGAACGTGAGAGTTCTCTCCAACCGTCCGCCGGCAGGTACCGAAAACGTGTCCGGAAACCCGGCGTTCGATCAGCGGCCGTCCGCCGTTCTCGCTTCGTGCATCCGCTGTTCGGCGATCCGGTCGGCCGCGGCGGCCGGCGGAATCCCGTCCTCCTTCGCACGTGCGAATATGGCCAGCGTGGTGTCGAAGATCTTCGCCGCCTTCGCCCTGCACCGGTCGAAGTCGAACCCGTTCAGTTCGTCGGCGACCTGGATGACCCCGCCGGCGTTCACCACGTAGTCGGGCGCGTAGAGGATGCCGCGGTCGGCGAGGTCCTTCTCGACGCCGGGGTGGGCGAGCTGGTTGTTGGCCGCGCCGCACACCACCTTGGCGGTCAGCGCCGGCACGGACTCGTCACTCAGGGCGCCGCCGAGCGCGCAGGGGGCGTAGATGTCCAGGCCCTCGACGCGGATCAGCGCGTCGGTGTCGGCGGCGACCCGCACCTGCGGGTGGCGGTCGGAGATCCGGCCGACGGCCTCCCGGCGCACGTCGGTGACGACCACCCCGGCGCCCTCCTCCAGCAGGTGTTCCACCAGGTGGTGGCCGACCTTGCCGACGCCCGCGATGCCGACGGTGCGGCCGCGCAGCGAGGGGTCGCCCCACAGGTGCTGGGCGCTGGCGCGCATGCCCTGGTAGACGCCGTACGCGGTGAGCACGGAGGAGTCGCCGGCGCCGCCGTTCTCGGGGGAGCGGCCGGTGGTCCAGCGGCACTCGCGGGCCACGACGTCCATGTCGGCGACATAGGTGCCGACGTCGCAGGCGGTGACGTAGCGGCCGCCGAGCGAGGCCACGAAGCGCCCGTAGGCGAGCAGCAGCTGCTCGGTCTTGTCGCGCTCGGGGTCCCCGATGATCACGGCCTTGCCGCCGCCGTGGTCGAGCCCGGCCATGGCGTTCTTGTACGACATCCCGCGCGCGAGGTTGAGGGCGTCGGCGACGGCCTCCTCGTCGGTCGCGTACGGGTAGAAGCGGGTGCCGCCGAGGGCGGGGCCCAGCGCGGTGGAGTGGATGGCGATGACGGCCTTGAGGCCGCTCTTGCGGTCCTGGCAGAGCACGACCTGCTCGTGACCGCCCTGGTCCGAGTGGAACAGGGTGTGCAGGACGCCGCTGGAAACGTCGGTCACTGTGGTGACTCCCGGTTGTGTTCGGCGGGGTGGAAGCTCGGCTCCCCGTACAGGTGGCGGGTGCCGTGGCATGAGCGTAGGGCTCCTGCCGACCCACCATCCGTGCAGTGTTCAGGATCACTCTCCCGTGCCCTGTGCGCACGTATGAGCGTGGGACGATCTGCTGGGGTTTCCCGGGCCGGCGACGGCACGGGTTCCGCTGTTTTCGAGCCCGGTCCGATGGGGAGGGAGCAGGCGTGCCCAAGGTGTCCTCGGTGGTCGTCCCCTACGCGACGTACCTGCGTGTGTACGAGCCGCTGGCCGCCTTCCCGGAGCCGGAGCGCGGTCACTGGACGCGCTATGCCCGCCGCTCCGACCGCCCCTCCTACCAGGACGAACTCCGGCGCTCCCTGGCCGACTTGCTGCCCACCCCGCCGGTCCCGGTGCCGGTGCGGGAGAGCGCGGAGGCCTTCGTCCTGGAGGTCGACGGCGTGGTGTGCGTCTGCCCGTGGCGGACCCGGCTGCGCGGCTGGCAGGCCCTCCAGGAGCTCTCGGACGAGCTGCCGGGGACGGTGCTGGACGCGATGCTGCCGCCGGTGGTGCGCCGCCAGGCCACGATGGACTACGAGCGCTGGCTGGTCCGCAACCCCGACTGCCGGCCCTGGATCCGGACGGCGACCTGGCAGGTGCCGCTGAACTGGTTCGTGCTGGTCTCCGACGAGGAGCGCCGGTACGAGAAGGGCACCGGCGAGATCCCCCCGATGCTGCGCTACCGCACGCCGATGGTGCAGGCCCGGCGCCGGGTGGCCCGGGCGCTGCGCACGCTCAGGGACACGGTCGAGGAGGGGCCGCTGATCGACGGTCTGGTGGACGTCGGCCGCTGGCTGGAGGAGTTCCACCCGCGCTCCCTGGTCGAACTCGACTACGGCGGCCTGGTGCACGCGCTGCCGGCCGGGGACCTGGAGGACGACCACTCGGCCGCGGACGTGGCGGCCGGCATCGAGGCGCTGCGGCAGGGCGACGGGTCCCGGGCCGGTGAGGCGTACGGCCGGCTGGTGGCGCGGTGGCGGGCGGTACGGGACCGCAGATCCGCGAATTGAGTCCGGGTCTGAGCATTCTTGCCGAGTGATCCGTACAAAGTGTCGGGTTGTCTGATGGTGTGACAGTCGGATGACACCTGGGTGACGTGTAAGTGGTGAGTGATGTACATCACGGCCTGGACGGCGTGAAACAACGTACGTTGACGGCACTTCAGTGACCGCACGGGACGTTGGTCCCGATCCGGGCTTTTGCGTCAAGGGTGACGGACCGCACTTACACGGCTCTTGCGCCTCTTGCCACTCCTCGTGCCAAAATAGGACAAGGAGTCCGGGGAGGGCTCCTTCCGTCCAGATGTGGTGCACTGTGGGCGGAATCTCAGCATTGCACGCGCCTTGGGGGGTCTGATGACTCCGGATCGTCCTGTGACTGATCGTCACAGTGGTGTGACTGTCCGCTATGGCATGGTCCATCGGCTTCCGCGGCTGATGACTACCTGGGAGGGCAATTCCATCGGTTTGGCCGACGCGGCTGGACGGATGGTGTAGTTGTAGTGCCGAGGACAAGCCGTTCGTCCTATAACCGACTCGACTCGCGTCCGCCATTTCGGGCAACGCGGGTCAAGGTGCAGAATTTAGAGGAAAGAACCGAGAAGGTTCGGTTCTCCCGAGGAGGCCGCTCATGACCGCTCGCACCCCTGATGCCGAGCCGCTGCTGACCCCGGCTGAGGTCGCCACCATGTTCCGCGTCGACCCCAAGACGGTCACGCGGTGGGCGAAGGCCGGCAAGCTCACGTCGATTCGCACGCTCGGCGGACACCGCCGTTACCGCGAGGCTGAGGTCCGCGCTCTGCTCGCGGGTATCCCGCAGCAGCGCAGCGAGGCCTGACCAACTGAATAGCGGGCAGAACCGACCGGTCCCCCAACTGGCCGGAACGCCCGAACCCTAGCTCCGAGCGACGCGGGACCTGCCCCAACGGGGCCCACGCCCAGGCCGACAAGAACTTCACAGGCAGCGACACAGGGTGCGTCGTAGATCGCGCTGGACTCCGCCGGGTCCAGCGCGATCTTTTTTGTGCGTCCTTGGGGCCTTCTCCGACCGTAACCAGCGCCTCTGTGAGCAGCCTTGTCGGAGTCTGGGCGAGGGTGTCGGATCTGCTGTGGATGCACCCGGAACGGGCTCCGAGGCGGGTCCGGGGTGGGGTGCAATTGCACATATTAAATTGACCAGTTGTAGGAGGGGGGTAAATACCGTGGTTTCGGAAACTCGTGCAGTGACACCCGTCACATACCGCACGGGTTGTTTGTGTTGCCCCAGGTGCGCTAGAGGAGCGGCGCGAGGAGCCGTGTCCGCCACCGCCCCACGGGAGTACGGCCGTTGGGCCGACGGCGTCGCTCACGCGCCGACGGGGTCCTCGTCCGCCACGGCGTCCACGGCGTCCTCGGGGGCCTCGGCGGGGTGCGGGGCGGAGTCCATCGCCAGCCGCAGCAGGCGGTGGCAGACGGGACAGTGACGGGTCAGGTGCCGGTACGACGTGGCGGCCGCCAGATGGGCCCTCAGCAACGCCCGTGTCTCGTGCCGCGCCGAAGCCGCCATACGCCACCTCCAGAAGGGGGCCAGGGGGGAAGCGAACCCTGTCTTCTGGGTACCGAGCGAATGTGACGCCGTCAAGGGCGCGGGTCCTGCCCCCGGCCACCGGCGCGATGGCGGAAAGCGGACGTCATGGAGGGTGCGGGGCGCACCGAGAGTGAGTCCGCGACGCGAACGCCCGCGTCCCGCGCAGGCTGCGGGCCGCCTGCCCGGCGCACCGTCGCCGGCAGTACGCGAAGGCCCCGCTCCCCGTGGCGGGATGCGGGCCTTCCCCTCCGCCCGCCCCTGGCGCAATTCCCCGGTTCCCGGATACGCCCGAGGCCCGCATCCCTTGCGGGATGCGGGCCTCGGTTTCGTGCGGTCCTGACGGGATTTGAACCCGCGGCCTCCACCTTGACAGGGTGGCGAGCACTCCAAACTGCTCCACAGGACCAGGTTTCGCGGCACTTTGCCTTCGCTGTGCTGCGAGAAGGACTGTACAGGAGGGGGAGGGGCCTGGTCGAACTCACCCGGCGTGGCCGGTCGGTTACGGAGCCGCCGTGTCGATCGCCTTCACGATCCGCTTGTCGGAGACCGGGTACGCCGTGCCCAGCGCGTGGGCGAAATAGCTGACCCGCAGCTCCTCCAGCATCCAGCGGATGTCCAGCACCTGCTGCGGCACCGGCCGCCCCCTCGGCAGCTGCTCCAGGAGCCAGGCGTACTCGTCCTGCATCTCGTGGACCTTCTCCATGCGCGTGGTGTCCCGCTGCGCGTTCGTCGGCATCTGCTGCAGACGGCGGTCCGCGGCCACCAGGTAACGCATCAGGTCGGGCAGCCGCCGTATCCCCGCCCAGGTGACGAAGCCGGGCTTCACGAGGGCGTCCAACTGCTTGCGGACGTCCGTCAGGTTCGCCAGCAGCGCGGGGCTCCGTACGGCCTTCAGACGGCGTTCACAGGCCTGCCACGCCGCGAGCACCTGCTGTACCTGCGCGACCGTGCGGACCGTCGTGTCGACGATCTCGGCGCGCACCTTGTCGTACAGCTTCCGGTACGACTCCTCGTCCCACACCGGCCCGCCGAAGTCGGCGATCAGCTTGTCGGCCGCGGCCATCGCGCAGTCGTCGAACAGGGCCTGGATCGTGCCGTGCGGATTGGCCGACAGGGCCAGCTTCTGGGCGTTGGTGAGCTTCTCCGACGCGAACTTCGCCGGGTTGACCGGGATGTTGCGCAGGATCAGCCGGCGCATGCCCTTCCACATCGCCTCGGCCTGCTCCTCCTCGGTGTCGAAGAGGCGTACGGAGACCGTGTCGCCGTCGTCCACGAGCGCCGGGTAGGCCTTGACCGGCTGTCCGGCCCGGCGCGTCTCGAAGACGCGGGTGAGCGTGCCGATCGTCCAGTCGGTGAGCCCCTTGCGCTCCAGGGACTCGCCGCCCTCGCGGGAGGCGGTGGCGGCGGCCGCCTGGGAGAGCGCCTGCCGCGCCTTCGGCCTCAGCCGGAGCCGCAGCGACTCCAGGTCCTTGTCCTCGGCCAGCTTCCGGCGCCGCTCGTCGACGATCCGGAAGGTGATCCTGAGGTGGTCGGGGACCCTCGCCCAGTCGAAGTCCTCGGCCTCGAAGGGCACGCCGACCATCCGCTTGAGCTCGCGGGCCATGGTCGTGGTGAGCGGCTCCTGGAGCGGCACCGCGGTGTCCAGGAAGCGCTTCGCGAAGTTCGGCGCGGGCACGTAGTTGCGGCGGATCGGCTTCGGGAGGGTCCGGATCAGCTCCGTGACCACCTCCTCCCGCAGGCCCGGGATCTGCCAGTCGAAGCCCTCGTCCGCGACCTGGTTGAGGACGTGGAGCGGGATGTGGACGGTCACGCCGTCGGCGTCCGCGCCCGGCTCGAACTGGTACGTCACCCGGAACTTCAGCTGCCCCTGCCGCCAGGAGTCCGGATAGTCGGCCTTGGTGACCGCCTCGGCCGACTCCCGGATCAGCATCTCGCGCTCGAAGTCCAGGAACTCCGGCTGCTCGTGCCGCTTGTGCTTCCACCAGGAGTCGAAGTGCGCGCCCGAGACGACGTGTTCGGGCACCCGCTGGTCGTAGAAGTCGAAGAGGGCGTCGTCGTCGACCACGATGTCCCGGCGCCGCGCCCGGTGCTCCAGCTCCTCGACCTCGCTGAGGAGCCTGCGGTTGTCGGCGAAGAACTTGTGGTGGGTCCGCCAGTCGCCCTCGACCAGCGCGTTGCGAATGAAAAGCTCGCGGCTGACCTCGGGGTCGATCCGGCCGTAGTTCACCTTCCGGTCGGCGACGATCGGTACGCCGTACAGCGTGACCTTCTCGAACGCCATCACGGCGGCCTGGTCCTTCTCCCAGTGCGGTTCGCTGTACGTCCGCTTGAGGAGGTGCCCGGCGAGGGGCTCCACCCACTCCGGCTCGATCCTGGCGTTGACCCGGGCCCAGAGCCTGCTGGTCTCCACCAGCTCGGCCGACATCACGAACCGGGGCGTCTTCTTGAACAGCGCCGAGCCCGGGAAGATCGCGAACTTGGCGCTGCGCGCCCCCAGGTACTCGTTCTTCGCGCCGTCCTTCACGTCCTTCATGCCCACGTGGGACAGGAGTCCGGCGAGGAGGGAGACGTGCACGCGGTCGCCCGGGGCGTCCTCCTCGTTGAGGTGGATGCCCATCTGCTTGGCGACCGTGCGCAGCTGCGTGTAGATGTCCTGCCACTCGCGGATGCGCAGGAAGTTCAGGTACTCCTGCTTGCACATCCGCCGGAACGAGCTGGAGCCCCGCTCGCGCTGCTGCTCCCTGACGTACGCCCACAGGTTGAGGAAGGCGAGGAAGTCGCTGGTCTCGTCGCGGAAGCGGGCGTGCTGCTGGTCGGCCTGGGTCTGCTTGTCGGCCGGGCGCTCGCGCGGGTCCTGGATGGAGAGCGCGGCGGTGATGACCATGACCTCGCGGACACAGCCGTTCCTGTCGGCCTCCAGGACCATGCGTGCCAGACGCGGGTCGACCGGCAGCTGGGCGAGCTTGCGGCCGGTGTCGGTGAGCCGCTTGCGGACGTCCTTCTCGGCCGGGTCGATCGCGCCCAGCTCCTGGAGCAGCTGCACACCGTCGCGGATGTTGCGGTGGTCCGGCGGGTCGATGAAGGGGAACTTCTCGATGTCGCCGAGGCCGGCCGCGGTCATCTGGAGGATGACGGAGGCGAGGTTCGTGCGCAGGATCTCGGCGTCCGTGAACTCCGGCCGGCCGAGGAAGTCCTCCTCGTCGTAGAGCCGGATGCAGATGCCGTCGGAGGTACGGCCGCAGCGGCCCTTGCGCTGGTTGGCGCTGGCCTGGCTGATCGGCTCGATGGGCAGCCGCTGGACCTTGGTGCGGTGGCTGTAGCGGCTGATCCGGGCGAACCCGGGGTCGATGACGTACTTGATGCCGGGGACGGTGAGGGAGGTCTCGGCGACGTTGGTCGCCAGAACGATCCTGCGACCGGTGTGCGGCTGGAAGACGCGGTGCTGCTCGGCGTGCGAGAGCCGGGCGTAGAGGGGCAGCACCTCGGTGAACCGGTACTTGCGCTTCTCCAGCGCGTCCGCGGTGTCGCGGATCTCCCGTTCTCCGGAGAGGAAGACGAGGATGTCGCCCTGTCCCTCGCCCTGGAGCTCCTCCACGGCGTCGCAGATGGCGGTGATCTGGTCCCGGTCGGCGTCCTCGGAGTCCTCTTCGAGGAGCGGGCGGTAGCGCACCTCGACCGGGTAGGTCCGGCCGCTGACCTCGACGATGGGGGCGTCGCCGAAGTGCCGGGAGAACCGCTCGGGGTCGATGGTCGCGGAGGTGATCACGACCTTCAGGTCCGGCCGCTTCGGCAGCAGCTGGGCCAGGTAGCCCAGCAGGAAGTCGATGTTGAGGGACCGCTCGTGGGCCTCGTCGATGATGATCGTGTCGTAGGCGCGCAGCTCGCGGTCGGTCTGGATCTCGGCGAGCAGGATGCCGTCCGTCATCAGCTTGACGAAGGTGGCGTCCTGGTTCACCTGGTCGGTGAAGCGGACCTTCCAGCCGACGGCCTCGCCGAGCGGCGTCCGCAGCTCCTCCGCCACCCGCTCGGCGACGGTACGGGCGGCGATCCGGCGCGGCTGGGTGTGTCCGATCATGCCCCGGACGCCCCGCCCCAGCTCCAGACAGATCTTCGGGATCTGGGTGGTCTTGCCGGAGCCGGTCTCGCCGGCCACGATCACGACCTGGTGATCGCGTATCGCCTCGGCGATCTCGTCCTTCTTCTGGCTGACGGGCAGCTGCTCGGGGTACGAGACGGCGGGCACGACGGCCCGCCGGCCGGCCATCCGGTCCTCGGCCCTGGCCACCTCCGCCTCGATCTCGGCGAGGACGGCGGCGCGGGCCTCCGGCTTACGGATCTTGCGCGCGCCTTCCAGCCTGCGCCCGAGCCGGTGCGCGTCGCGCAGCGAAAGCTCGGTCAGGCGGGGGGCGAGGGCGCCGAGGGCGGGGGCGGGATGCGTAGACATACGCGGTCCAGGATCTCACCTCGGGGAAATCCATGGCGAACGCTTTTGATTCCGGCGGTTCGGCCGGGACCGTCCTACTGTCCGCGCTGCCCCGGAGGCACCGGAGCGACGGAAGCCGAAGCGGTGTCACTGGCGGGTGCGGGTGCGGGTGCGGGTGCGGGTGCGGGTGCGGGTGCGGGGGTCGGCGTTGGCGTCGGCGTCGGGACCGGTGTCTGTGCCGGGGCGGCCGCGGAAGCGATCGACCTCGCCGTGTTCGATACGGCCTTGATCCCGAGATACGCCGTGGTCATGCTGCTCACCGCCGTGAAGGCCGCGGTGAGGACGCCGACGATCACCGACTTGTCGCCGTCGAGCCGCCAGACGCCGAAGACCGCGACCCCGGCGATCGCGAGATTGCCGATCACGACGGAGAGCAGTCCGTACCGCGCCCGGTCCCTCTCCAGCTGCGTTTCCTGATCCCGGCTCATCTTCCCCACCCTGCGGACGTCACGACGCGCCAGAACCTAGCGCCGAGCGCTTTCGGAACCAAGAAGAACAGCCCCTCCGGGATTCCCGGAGGGGCTGTTCTGTTTGTGGCTGGGGCCGGGGTCGAACCGGCGACCTATCGCTTTTCAGGCGATCGCTCGTACCAACTGAGCTACCCAGCCACGAGGTTTCACGTGAAACCTCAGCGGTCCTGACGGGATTTGAACCCGCGGCCTCCACCTTGACAGGGTGGCGAGCACTCCAAACTGCTCCACAGGACCAAGCTTTGTGTGCAACAGTGTCGCACACGATCTTGCGTGCCCCCAACGGGATTCGAACCCGTGCTACCGCCTTGAAAGGGCGGCGTCCTAGGCCGCTAGACGATGAGGGCTATCGGCCCGCCTGGGCGCTTCTCAGCGCGTCGGGGACGTGAGAAGCATATGGGATGGCGAGGGGTATCGCCAAAACGGTTTACGGGCTGCCCGAGGGCGAGGGGGACGAGGGTGCGGCGCCCGGCTGGTTCTCGGCCGGGAGGTGCCGGCTGACCTCGGCCGTCGTCTGGCCCAGACCGCCCAGTCCGATCTCGTCCCAGGCCTGGAGGCGGTGCGTGTCACGGTCGATGTAGAGGATCGAGGCCTCGATCGGGTCCGGGTACTTCCCCTCGACGGCCCGCAGCCCGCTGCCGCCCGTGGAGCCCTCGACCCGGAGCCGGGTGCCGTGCGGCAGCAGCTCCGTCCGCTCGTGGTGCAGATGGCCCGCCAGCACCAGCGGGACCTCGCCGTCCGTCATCCGGGCCGCCGCCGGCTCGTGGACGACCGCCACGTCCACCGGCGTCCCGGCCGCCCGCTGCTCCCGCAGGGCCGTGGCGAGGCGGTCCCCGGCCCGGTCCTCGGCCGCGTCGCCGCCCGGGACGGACGAGCGGTCCGGGGTGAACCGGGGGTCGCCGATCCCGGCGAAGCGCAGCCCCGCGACCGTCTCGGCCCGGCCGTCGTCCAGGACGTGCACGTTCCTCATGCGGGCCAGACGGCGCTGGGTGACGGAGGAGTCGTGGTTGCCCCGCACCCACACATAGGGCACGCCCAGATCCGCCACCGGGTCCAGGAAGCCGTTCTCGGCCGCGGTGCCGTGGTCCATGGTGTCGCCGGAGTCGACGATCACGTTCACCTTGTACTGCTCCACCAGCGAGGCGATGATCTTCCAGCTCGCCGGGTTGAGGTGGATGTCGGAGACGTGCAGGACGCGCAGGGTGGTGGGGTCCGGCGCGTACGCGGGGAGCGTGGACGTGACGTCGTAGAGCTTGGTCACGTTCGTCACCAGCCGGGCCAGCTCCTTCTGGTACACGTCGAACTCGGTGACGATGCTGCGCGCGTTGCCGACCAGCGCGGGGGCGGAGGAGAGCAGGCCGGAGAACCTCGGCTCCAGGACCGACTTCGGGTTCCAGGTGGCGTACGCAGTGGCGCCGGACCCGGCGAGCAGGGCGAGCGCGAGGCCGCCGGCGGCCAGGGCGGGGCGCGGGCGCCGGTAGACGGCGAGGCCGAGTGCGGTGGCGCCGGAGATGACGGCGACGCAGGACCGTTCGGCCAGGTCCAGGGTGCCGTGCTCGACGTCCTGGGTGACCTCCTCCTGGAGCCCGGAGAGGCGCTCGGGGTGGTCGACGAGGGCCTGGGAGCGGACCGGGTCGAGCTGGTCGACGTTGACGTCCAGGCGGACCGGCGCGGTGTGGGTGTCCAGCTGGAGGGCGCCGAGCGGGGAGACGTTTATCTTCGTGCCGCCGGTGAGGGACGGGCGCAGGGTCATCGTGGTGTCCATCGGGCCGACCTGGGCCCGGACGTTCCCGACGACCAGGAGTCCGAGCCAGGCGCCGATCAGGACGACGGCCGTCAGGCCGAGGGCGCGCAGCCAGGCGGGCTGCCGGCGGTGTGCCTCGGCGAGCTCCAGGACGGGAAGGCGGGCTGGGGTGCGGGCCATTGGTGCCGTATGCCCAGGCTCGGTGGTTGATATGCGGCGGTTCGCGGCCCGGGAGCCCGGTGGGTCCGGGGCCCTCGTGACGCTCGTGCGGGCGTTCCGTGCCGGACAATGGGCCTGTGCTGGAGATGACGCGCGAGGAGTTCGAGGAACTGGTCGCCGAGGCGCTCGACCGGATCCCGCCGGAGCTGACCCGGCTGATGGACAACGTGGCGGTGTTCGTCGAGGACGAACCGGATCCCGCGGACCCCGAACTGCTCGGGCTCTACGAGGGGACTCCGCTGACGGACCGCGGCGAGTGGTACGCGGGCGTCCTGCCGGACCGGATCACCGTCTACCGCGGTCCGACGCTGCGGATGTGCGACTCGCGCGAGGACGTCGTCGCGGAGACCGAGGTGACGGTGGTGCACGAGATCGCCCATCACTTCGGCATCGACGACGAGCGGCTGCACGCGCTCGGCTACGGCTGAGCGGGCGGCGTGTCCTCCCGCGGGCGGCGGGAGTTGGGCAGGGCGACTCCTTTCTTCGCCCCCGGAGGTGGCCGCAGTGCGCCCCTTGTACGTACCCGTCCGTCTGGCCGTCACGGTGATGGCGGTCGCGGCTGCCGCCGGCTGTGTGAACGTGGGGGACGGCGCGGGGAAGACCAGGCCGTCGCACTCCGCGGGGCACCGGGACGGCGAGGGGTCCGACGGCGGTTCCGGGGCGTCCGGCGAGGGCGGCACGGGGTACGGCGGTGAGGTGGCCGACGGCAAGCAGGGGCACGGGGAGAGGGCGCGGCCGGGGGAGTCGGCGTCGGCGTCCGTGAAACCGGCCGGGGGCGGCAGCGCGGCCCCGGCCGCTCCGGTGCGGCCGGGGCAGAGTGCGCCCCCGGGCGCGCCGGCGGGTCCCACCGGGGCACCGGCGTCGCCCACGCCCCCGCCGGACTCCCCCACACCGCCGCCGGACTCCCCCATGCCCCCGCCGCCGACTCCCGACCCGCCGTCCGCCGAACCGTCCTCCTCGGCCCACGAGGACACGGGGACGCAGCTGGTGCAGCGCGAGCCGGCGCCGCGGGCGGGAACACCGGCATAGCCCGGGCGGCGCCTGTGGGGAAACGATCCGGGAGGCGCGGGCGGGCGGTCGGTTTCTCCGGCCGGGAAGTGTGGGCGGGGAGGCCCGGGAAGAAGACGGGCGGGTCGGGTGTTGGAGCGATCAGTAAGCCTGCGCGTCCGGTCCGTGTGGCAGTCCCAGTGTTGCGTCGGGGCCGTGGCAGACCTGCTCTGACCTGCGGGGTTGGGACTCGGTTTGCCTTGGGGGGTGGTGGGTGCGTATGGTGGTAGATCGTTTGATCCCATTTGCCCGGCGCCACCGCAGAGCGCGCCGTGTGGCGCGTACTCTCCCTTGCCGTGGCGGACCGCATTGAGGCGGTCGTGAGCGAATCACGGAGTTGACGGGCGCGTGCCGAAGAGACTCCGGAAGGTTTCGCATTCGCATGTCCGTGTCCAGTACTGATCAGTTCGTCGTGTCCGAGAACGAGTTCGAGAACGACGACCTGACGACCGAGGTCTCCGAGGAGACCGCTGACACCACCGATACCACCCCCCAGACCACCTTCGCCGACCTCGGCCTCCCCGAGGGCGTCGTGCGCAAGCTCGCGCAGAACGGCGTGACCACCCCCTTCCCGATCCAGGCCGCGACCATCCCGGACGCCCTGGTCGGCAAGGACATCCTCGGCCGCGGCCGCACCGGCTCCGGCAAGACCCTCTCCTTCGGTCTGCCCACCCTGGCCACGCTGGCCGGCGGCCGTACCGAGAAGAAGCGGCCCCGCGCCGTCATCCTGACCCCGACGCGCGAGCTGGCGATGCAGGTCGCCGACGCGCTCCAGCCCTACGGCGACGTCCTCGGCCTGAAGATGAAGGTCGTCTGCGGCGGTACGTCCATGGGCAACCAGATCTACGCCCTGGAGCGCGGCGTCGACATCCTCGTCGCCACCCCGGGCCGCCTGCGCGACATCATCAACCGCGGCGCCTGCTCCCTGGAGGACGTGCAGATCGCGGTCCTCGACGAGGCCGACCAGATGTCCGACCTGGGCTTCCTGCCCGAGGTCACCGAGCTGCTCGACCAGGTCCCGGCCGGCGGCCAGCGCATGCTCTTCTCCGCGACCATGGAGAACGAGATCTCCACGCTGGTCAAGCGCTACCTGGTCGACCCGGTCTCGCACGAGGTCGACGCGGCCCAGGGCGCGGTCACGACCATGTCGCACCACATCCTCATCGTGAAGCCCAAGGACAAGGCGCCGGTCACCGCCGCGATCGCCTCCCGCAAGGGCCGCACGATCATCTTCGTCCGCACCCAGCTGGGCGCCGACCGCGTCGCCGAGCAGCTGCGCGACTCCGGCGTGAAGGCCGACGCGCTGCACGGCGGCATGACCCAGGGCGCGCGGACCCGGACCCTGGCCGACTTCAAGGACGGTTACGTCAACGTCCTCGTCGCCACCGACGTCGCCGCCCGCGGTATCCACGTCGACGGCATCGACCTGGTCCTGAACGTCGACCCGGCCGGTGACCACAAGGACTACCTGCACCGCGCCGGCCGCACCGCCCGCGCCGGCCGCACCGGCACGGTCGTCTCGCTCTCCCTGCCGCACCAGCGCCGCCAGATCTTCCGCCTCATGGAGGACGCGGGCGTCGACGCCGGGCGTCACATCATCAACTCCGGTACGGCCTTCGAGCCCGAGGTCGCCGACATCACCGGCGCCCGTTCGATGACCGAGGTCCAGTCCGAGTCCGCGGCCAACGCGGCGCAGCAGGCCGAGCGCGAGGTCACCCAGCTCACCAAGCAGCTGGAGCGGGCGCAGCGCCGGGCCGCCGAGCTGCGCGAGGAGGCCGACCGCCTCGTCGCGCGGGCCGCCCGCGAGCGCGGTGAGGACCCGGAGACGGCGGTCGCCGAGGCGCAGGCCGCCCAGGCCGAGGCCGTCGTGGCCGAGGAGACCGTGGCGGAGGCCGAGCAGGCGGAGCCGGCGCGGGACAACCGCGGCTTCGAGCGTCGTGACGACCGCGGTGGCCGTTCCTTCGACCGCGACCGGTCCGACCGGTCCGACCGTCCGTTCAACCGAGACCGCGACCGCGGTTTCGAGCGCCGTGACGACCGTGGCGGCCGTGGTTTCGAGCGCCGCGAAAACCGCGAGCGCGGTTTCGAACGCCGTGACGACCGTCGCCCGTTCGACCGGGACCGTGACGACCGCGGCGGCCGTTCCTTCGACCGCGACCGTTCGGACCGCACCGACCGTCCGGTCAACCGCGACCGCCGTGACGACCGTGGCGGCTTCCGCCGCGACGAGCGCCGCGACGACCGTGGCGGCCGCTCCTTCGAGCGTCGTGACGACCGCGGTGGCCGTTCCTTCGACCGGGACCGTGACCGTGACGACCGCGGTGGCCGTTCCTTCGAGCGCCGTGACGACCGCGGTGGCATCCGCCGTGACGACCGCACGGGTCACCGTGGCAGCGACCGTCCGTTCAACCGCGACCGCCGCGACGACCGTCCGGGCTTCCGCAGCGCCGGCCACGACCGTCCGTACGGCCGCCGCGACGACCACCGTGGCTCGTCCTCCGGCTCGTCCTCCGGCTCCTCCTTCGGCCGCCGTGACGACAAGCCGCGCTGGAAGCGCAACGGCTGACGTTTCCTGGACACACGGCTGAGCGCCGCGCCCCGCACCGGGGCGCGGCGCTCAGCCGTTTCCGCGGCCCGGCGGGCGGTGCGGGCCGTTTCCGCGGACCGGCCCGCGGCGCCCGAGCTGCAAGGGTCTTTTCTGGCCAAGTTGTGATGCATGTCACGCACGTGGTGGGGGAATCGCTGGGGGCATGACAGAAGACGCGATAGGCAGATCGCCCTCGGACTCCCCCTCCGGGGCGCTCTCCGACGAGGAGCGGCTGGCCCAGCTCGGCTACACCCAGGTCCTCGCCCGCCGCATGTCGGCGTTCTCGAACTACGCGGTGTCCTTCACCATCATCTCGGTCCTCTCCGGCTGTCTGACCCTCTACCTCTTCGGCATGATCACCGGCGGCCCGGCGGTGATCACCTGGGGCTGGGTGGCCGTGGGCCTGATGACCCTCTTCGTGGGCCTGTCCATGGCCGAGATCTGCTCCGCCTACCCCACCTCGGCGGGTCTGTACTTCTGGGCCCACCGGCTGGCCCCGCCGCGCAGCGCGGCCGCCTGGGCGTGGTTCACCGGCTGGTTCAACGTGCTGGGCCAGGTCGCGGTGACCGCCGGCATCGACTTCGGCGCCGCGTCCTTCCTGGGCGCGTACCTGAACCTCCAGTTCGACTTCCAGGTCACCCCGGGCAGGACCATCCTGCTCTTCGCGGGGATCCTGGTCCTGCACGGCCTCCTCAACACCTTCGGCGTCCGCATCGTCGCCATCCTGAACAGCGTCAGCGTGTGGTGGCACGTGCTCGGCGTGCTGGTGATCGTCGGCGCGCTGACCTTCGTCCCCGACCACCACCAGTCGGCGTCCTTCGTCTTCACGGAGTTCGTCAACCAGACGGGCTGGGGCAGCGGCCTCTACGTGGTCCTGATCGGCCTCCTGATGGCCCAGTACACCTTCACCGGCTACGACGCCTCGGCGCACATGACCGAGGAGACCCACGACGCGTCGACGGCGGGCCCCAAGGGCATCGTCCGCTCGATCTGGACGTCCTGGATCGCCGGCTTCGTCCTGCTCCTCGGCTTCACCTTCGCGATCCAGTCGTACGACAAGGAGCTCTCCTCCCCGACCGGCGCACCCCCGGCGCAGATCCTCCTGGACGCGCTCGGCGCGACGACCGGCAAGCTCCTGCTGCTGGTCGTGATCGGCGCCCAGCTCTTCTGCGGCATGGCCTCGGTGACGGCCAACAGCCGCATGATCTACGCCTTCTCCCGGGACGGCGCGCTGCCCTTCTCCCGGGTCTGGCACACGGTCAGCCCGCGCACCCGCACGCCCGTGGCGGCGGTCTGGCTGGCGGCCCTCTCCGCCCTCGCACTGGGCCTGCCGTACCTGATCAACTACACGGCCTACGCCGCCGTGACGTCGATCGCGGTCATCGGGCTGTACGTGGCGTACGTCATCCCGACGCTGCTGCGGGTACGCAAGGGCGAGGCGTTCGAGAAGGGGCCGTGGCACCTGGGCCGCTGGTCACGGCCGATCGGCCTGATCTCGGTCACCTGGGTGGGTGTGATCACCGTTCTCTTCATGCTCCCGCAGGTGTCCCCCGTCACCTGGGAGTCCTTCAACTACGCCCCGGTCGCCGTGCTGGCCGTCCTCGGTTTCGCCGCGATCTGGTGGCAGGCCTCGGCCCGCCACTGGTTCCTCAACCCCGACCACGCGCGCAGCCACGAGGACACCGCCAAACTGGTCGATCTCTGACGCTCCGCCCCACTTCTGCCATCCGACGCGGCCACGACCCCGATACCCGATCGGCGACACGGCTCCGTCCGGCTATGCTCGGGGAGACAACATCGCCTGGGCCCTTAGCTCAATTGGCAGAGCAGTGGACTTTTAATCCATTGGTTGTGGGTTCGAGTCCCACAGGGCCTACCGAAACGCCCCCAGCCGGGAGACTTCCGGGCTGGGGGCGTGGTCGTTCGGGCGGGCCGCGGCGCCCGTCGTCCCGATGGCGGCTAACCGAGGCTGCCGGCGAACCCCTCGTTCTGCGCCTCCTCGGCGGTGAGCTGGATGGTGCCCCGGTGCGACACCTCCACCTTGTAGAACTTCTCGCCCTTCGGCACGTCGGAGACGGCCACGTCGAAGTCGCAGACGCCGTAACCCGGTGACTCGCTCGCGCCGAGCTCCCCGGTGGCGATGACGTCACCGTCGGCCCCGTACACGGTGACGGAGGTGCCTTCGGCGATGTCGTCGTAGCCGCCGCTTCCCTCGCAGCCCCCGCTGCCGTCGTCGGAGGCCTCTTCTGCGAGTTGGAAGGTCCCTTCCAGGGTGAACGTGCCGGGATCACCTCCGCCATGGGCGGCGATGCCCCAGACGCCGCCCATGACACCGGCGCCCAGGACGGCCCCCAGGACGCCCGCCGCGAGGGGTGTGAGGGGCTTGCGGGGCGGAGCGGCCGGCAGGGGAGGTACGGGCGGTACGGCGGGTACCGCGGGCGCCGGGGCGGCCGGCTGTCCGGGTGTGCTGTCGGTCATGGATTCCCCCAGTGATGTGACAGATGCGCGCGTCGTCGACGGGACGACGGCTACTGCCAGCCGCCCGTGAAGTCGCTGCTCAGCTGGGCGTTGCAGATGTTGTAACCGCCCGACGCGTGCCCGCTCCTGGTCTTCCCGTCCACGGTGACCGAGCAGTTGATGTCCCCGGAGCCCTGGAGCTGCGCGATCACGTCGAAGTACATGGCTCCGTCCTTCAGCGGCAGAGTCGCCTCGAACTTGCCGTTCTTGAAGGAGCCCTTACGGTTGTCCGTGTCCGAGCCGTAGGTGATGTCGAGACCGCCGAGCACGCCGGCCGGCGCGGTGCCCCACACCTTGAAGGTGACGACGCTCGCGGCCTTCTTCGTGTCGTCCTTCGCGGCGGCCTCCTCCTTGCCGTCATCGTCCTTCGCGGTGTCGCTCCCGTCCGCTGTCCTCGTCTTCGTTGCGGACGGCGCGGCGGCGGCCTTCACGTCCCCGGATCCGCTGGATTCGTTCTCGTCGGTGCCGCCGATGACGGTCCCGATGACACCGAGCACCACGAACACACCGACCAGGCCCAGACAGCCCAGCCCGACGATCTTGCCCGCCCCGGACTTCTGCTTCGGCGGCTGCGGCTGGAACGGGGGCGCGCCGTAGGGCTGCTGACCGTAAGGCTGCTGCGGGCCGCCCCAGCCGGGTTGCTGCGGCGGGTACGGCTGCTGGTTGCTCATGTGTTCCCCCTGAGGCACTTGCTGTTGGATGCGAGGTGTGTGACTTGTGAAGACCTCGTGTGGTTGCCGCCAATCGGTGAGATTCACCAGAACGTGATCTACCGACCAGTTCACCTCAGTCCGTACAGCCCACCGCCGGCGGGACAAACGGCACGCGCGCAGGAGGAAGCCGACCGGGCCCGTCCTCGTGACCGGGCCGCTGTCGAGGGGCGGTTGGGCATCCGGTTGCCGGGCGACTGCAACGGGCCGGAACCCGGCCGCGTGCATGAAGCTGCTGCGCGGCCGGGGTCCGGCCCGTGTCGGTCTTCGGGGGTGGTACGCCCGCCCGTCGGGGGTCAGCCCGCGTTGCGGTCCGTCAGCTGGGCCAGGGGGAGCGTGTGCTGGGTGTGGAGGACCTTCGCGCGCAGGTAGCGGACATTGTGGGCGGTGGTGAAGACACCGGTCGGCACGCGGTCGCGGACGCCGACCCCGAGGTCGCGCAACTGCTCGGCCTTGTCGGGGTTGTTGGAGAGCAGGTCGAGTTCGTCGATGCCGAGGGCCGCCAGCATCTGCGCGGCGGCGGTGTAGTCGCGGCCGTCCTCGGGCAGGCCCAGCGCGGCGTTCGCCTCGTAGGTGTCCAGGCCCTGGTCCTGGAGCGCGTAGGCGTCGAGCTTGTTGTAGAGGCCGATGCCGCGCCCCTCCTGGCGCAGGTAGAGCAGGACTCCGCCGCGGTCGGCTATGCGCTCGACGGCCTCGCGCAGCTGGGGTCCGCAGTCGCAGCGGGCCGAGCCGAAGACGTCGCCGGTCAGGCACTCGGAGTGCAGACGGACCAGCGGGAGCGTGCCGGGGGCGGGGTCGCCCAGGACGACGGCCACGTGTTCCTGGCCGTCCGTCAGGCCGTGGAAGGTGACGAGTTCGGCGTCGACGCCGTAACCGTCCTGGAAGCGCAGCGGTACCCGGACGCGGGCGCGCTGGGTGGCGGCGGTGAAGTCGGGCATCGGTTCTCCTGTGGGCGGGTGCCTGCTTCAGATTTGAAGCAGATCCACGGCCGGAACCCTACCCTATGCTTTAAATTTAAAGCAACAGATTTCCGTGAGGCCCCCGAGCCCCGGAGTTACGAGCCGGAACCCGAACAGGGGGACGAACGGCGCCGCCACGGCACCTCGTCCGGCGTCGGCCGCGGGGTCGCCGCGTCACCCTCCAGCGCCCGGGCGATGGCGGAGCTGATCTCCTCCAGCTGCTTCACCTGCTCCTCGGAGAGCTGGTCGAAGACCGCCGCCCGTACCGTCTCCACATGCCCCGGCGCGGTGCGTTCGAGGACCGCCATGCCCGCGTCCGTCAGCTGGGCGAAGCTGCTCCGCTTGTCCCACTGGCAGTCCTCGCGCCGGATCAGCCCGTCCTTCTCCAGCCGGGTCACCGCGTATGTCAGCCGGCTCCGGGTGATCTTCGACTTCTCGGCGAGGTCGGTCATGCGCAGCCTGCGTTCCGGCGTCTCGGAGAGGTTGGCCAGGATCGAGTAGTACAGGTGCGGCATCCCGGCGTCCTGCTGGAGCTGCCGGTCGATCGCGTCCTCCAGGAGGTGCGTCGCCGCGATGTACGCGCGCCAGGCGCGCTGCTCCTCGGCGGAGAGCCAGCGAGTCGTCATACGTCCAGTGTAGGTTTGCTTCAAACTTTAACCAAGCCTGGCGTCCAGTCCAGACCACTTCTCAGCCTGCCGCCCCGCCGGCTGTCCCCTCCACCCCCCGCCGCCGAGAGTGAGCGCGTCCGATGCCGTACCCGTACGTCCTGCTGTCCGCCGCCGTCTCCCTCGACGGCTTCCTCGACGACACCGGCCCCGACCGGCTGCTGCTCTCGTCCCCGGCCGACTTCGACCGCGTCGACGAGGTGCGGGCCGCCTGCGACGCCATCCTGATCGGCGCCGGCACCATCCGCGCCGACAACCCGCGGCTCCTCGTCAACGACCCGGAGCGGCGCGCGGCCCGGGTCGCCGCCGGAAAGCCCGAGTACCCGCTCAAGGTCACGGTCACCGCGACCGGCGACCTCGACCCGGACGCCAGGTTCTGGCACACCGGCGGCGACAAGGCCGTCTACACGACGGACGAGGGCGCGGAGCGGGCGGCCGTGCTGGGGGAGACCGCCGACGTGGTGCCGCTGGGCCCCGAACTCGACTGGCGCCGCCTGCTGGAACACCTCCACGACGTGCGCGGCGTCCGGCGCCTGATGGTCGAGGGCGGCGGCACCATCCACACCCAGCTCCTCCAGCAGGGCCTCGCCGACGAACTCCAGCTGGTCCTCGCCCCGCTCCTCGTGGGCGACCCGAAGGCACCGCGGCTGTTCGGGCCGGGCGGCTACCAGGGCGGACGGCTGCGGCTCCTGGAGACCCGCCGGATCGAGGACGTCGTCCTGGCCCGCTACGAGCCCACGGCCCCCGGCGAGGGCACGGTGCCGTCCGCCGCCGACCGCCACTGGCTGCGGCTCGCCTGCGAACTGGCGGCCGACTGCCCGCCCTCCCGGACCGCCTTCAGCGTCGGCGCGGTGGTGGTCGCGGCCGACGGCACGGAGCTGGCCCGCGGCCACTCCCGCGAGGCCGGCGACCCCGTGGCGCACGCCGAGGAGGCGGCCCTGGCCGAGATCCCCCCGGCCGACCCCCGCCTCGCCGACGCCACCGTCTACACCAGCCTCGAACCCTGCACCCACCGCGCCTCCCGCCCCCACCCCTGCGCCGAGCTGATCCTGCGGGCGGGCGTACGGCGCGTGGTCACGGCGTGGCGCGAGCCGGACACCTTCGTGGCGGCGGCCGACGGCACGGGCATGCTGCGCGAGCGGGGCGTACGGGTGCTGCTGCTGGAGGAGTACGAGGCCCTGGCGAAGACCCCGAACGCGCACCTCCTGGGCTGACCCGAGCGCGCACCTCCTGGGCTGACCCGAGCGCGCACCTCCTGGGCTGACCCGAGCGCGCACCTCCTGGGCTGACCCGAGCGCTCTGCCCCTGGGCCGCCCCGAACACCCACGGGGGCCGGTCCGGTCACCCACCGGAGCCGGGTCGGAACACCCGCTGAAGCCGGGGCGCGGGTCCACCGGAGCCGGGGCGCGGGTCCACCGGAGGCGACGCGTGTGACTCACCCTCTCCGGATGGCGTATGCTGGTTTCACCGACGCGGGGTGGAGCAGCTCGGTAGCTCGCTGGGCTCATAACCCAGAGGTCGCAGGTTCAAATCCTGTCCCCGCTACTGAAGACCAGGGCCGGAATCCGAAATCGAGGATTCCGGCCCTGAGTCGTATCCCGGGCGTCCCAGGTGTGTGCCTCCGCGCGGTCCCCTACGTGTCCCTCATCACACTCATCCGCCCGGCCCACACCGCTCGCCCCCATCCCCCCGCTCCGGCAACCCTGGACGGACACACATTCGGACAAACAGGAGTCGCATGGTGGGCGCTGGCAAGGCGCAGCAGGACAGCTCGACAGCAGCCCGTACGCTGGCCCGCCTCCTGCCCACCCTCCTCGTGGTCGCCGGCATCGGCTACGACATCGCCACCCCGAAGGTCTTCACCGCCGTTCCCTTCTTCACCGCCGCCCCGCTGATCGCCGCGCCCCTCTGCTCCCTGCGCACCACCGTCCTCACCGGCGGCGCCGCGCTGGCCGCCACCTACGCCGTGCACGCCCGCTCCGGCGTCCTGCCCGACGCCGACGGCGTCACGGAGATCCTCACCGTGGCCACCGTCTCCGTCCTCGCGGCCGGCATCAACCGGATCGTCCGCATCGGCGACCAGCGCCTCGCCTCCGCCCGCGAGGTCGCCGAGGCCGCCCAGCGGGCCGTGCTCCCGGAGCCGGCCGAGCGGATCGGCGGCTTCGAGATCGCCGCCCGCTACGAGGCGGCCCAGGAGGGCACCTTCATCGGCGGCGACCTGTACGCGGTCCAGGACACCCCCTACGGCGTACGGCTGGTCGTCGGCGACGTCCGCGGCAAGGGCATGGGCGCGGTCGCCGCCGTCGCCGTGGTCATCGGCGCGTTCCGGGAGGCCGCCGAGCAGGAGGCCACCCTGGAGGCGGTGGCGGGGCGCCTGGAGCGGGCGCTCGCCCGTGAGGGCGTCCGGCGCGGCGGAGTCGACGCCCACGAGGGGTTCACCACCGCCGTGCTCGCCGAACTCCCGCACGGCGACGGCACGCTCCGGGTCGTCAACCGCGGCCATCCCCCGCCCCTCCTGCTGGACGGCGACGGCCGGGTGCGCCCGGTGCGCGCCCTGGAGGCCGCGCTGCCGCTCGGGATGGGCGAACTCGGCGCCTGGCCGGACCGCGCGGCGGAGCACGCGTTCCCGAACGGGGCGACGCTGCTGCTGCACACCGACGGCCTCTCCGAGGCGCGGGACGCGCACGGCCGGTTCTACGACCCCGAACGGCGGCTGACGGGCCGTACCTTCGCCGCCCCCGGCGCCCTGGTGGCGCGGCTCGCCACGGAGGTGCGCCGGCACACCGGCGGCGGCATGGCGGACGACATGGCGCTGCTCGCCGTACGGCGACCCTGAGTGAGGTCACGCAGGGTGGCCGGGTGACCGCCCTGCGCATAACATCTGAGTCACCATCAAAACCCGTGAGACTCCTTATCCGAACAGAACCCCAGGTCAACTCGCCCGTTTTTCGCCCGTCGTGGCAGGTAAGTCCATGCTGTGGAACCTTAACGATCAAGGAGAACGGCTTGGAATCTGACAGCTGGGTCTATTAACGTTCGATAACGCAGCGCGGTCGTCCCAGCCGTCACTCGAGACGGCTCCGTGCGCACGCGCCGAATCCCGCAAGGGAACCGGGGAACCACCACCTTGGGGTGAATCACGCGGCTACCGCCGGTACGAAACCGTCGGTATACGCGCGTAGGAGACCTTCCCGCTCCGAACCCGTCAGCTAACCCGGTAGGCGTCGGAAGGAAAGGAGTGCGCCCGCGTGGCGTCCAACCGGCCTGCCCCGACAGCCCCGTTCGTGCCCAGTCAGCGGCAACCAGAGACCTTCGGCTACGGCGGCTACCGCACCGACGAGGGCCCCTGGGAGGAGTGGAACCCCACCGAGGACTCCCTCTCCCCGGCACGCGGCCGGCACCGGGTCGCCAAGCAGCGCGGCGGCGGCGGACTCGCCCGCAGTTCCACGGTTCTCGGCGTCGGCGTCATAGCCGCCGTCGGCGCGGGCGGCATGGCCAGCGCCAACACCGGCAAGCCCCCGGTCTCCATCTCCCTGCCCGACCTGTCCACGGTCAGCTCCCTGCTCGGCGAGGATGGCGGCGGCTCGTCCGTCCAGGCCTCGCTCAGCAGTGTCACCACGACCGCGACCGACGCGGACTCCTCCTCCGACGCCGGCGAGGCGCTGCGCAACCGGATCATCGCCCAGGCCGAGCAGCAGCAGAGCCAGCTCGACACCAGGGCCAGCGCCAAGGCCGTCGCCGCCGCCGACAAGGCGGTCTCCGCCGCGGAGGCCAAGGCGGTGAAGGCGGCCGCCGCCAAGGCCGAGACCGCCAAGGAGAAGGCCGAGGCCGCCGAGAAGCAGAAGGCCGAGCAGGCGCGGCTCGCCGCCCTGGCCAAGCAGTACACGCTGCCGGTCGTCTCGTACACGATCACCGGCACCTTCGGCCAGGCCGGTTCCATGTGGTCCTCCGGGTACCACACGGGCCTCGACTTCGCGGCCCCCACCGGCACCCTGATCAAGGCCGTCCACAGCGGCACGATCACCGAGGCGGGCTGGGCCGGCTCCTACGGCTACCGCACGATCCTGACCCTCGACGACGGCACCGAGCTGTGGTTCTGCCACCAGTCCTCGATCGGCGTGAAGGTCGGCCAGAAGGTCTCCACCGGCGATGTCATCGGGCGCGTCGGCGCCACCGGCAACGTCACCGGCCCGCACCTGCACCTGGAGGTCCACCCCGGCGGCCAGGCCACCGGCATCGACCCCATGACCTGGCTGCGCGGCAAGGGCCTCAACCCCTGACGGCCGGTCCCGGGCATCCCCGGCACCCGGCATCCCCCGCTGTCCCCGATACCTCGGACATCCCAGGTACCCCAGGTGCCTGACATCCCCTGAGCTCCGGCGGCCCTGACGGCATCCCCCCGACGTCGAGGTCGCCGGTCAGGTGCGTCCGCAGGCGGGCGGCAGCCGGACCGTCCGAGGCCTGCCGGACCGTCCGAGGCCTGCCCCGGTCCTCCGCTTTTACGAGAACTTCGTATTGCACGGGATGGGCTGCCTGGCGGGCGATGTTGAACTGAGGCATGACTGCTTCTTCCGCTTCCCCCGTCCTCCGTAAGCTCGGCTCCTCCGACCTGGAGGTCTTCCCGCTCGCCCTCGGCGGCAACGTCTTCGGCTGGACGGCCGACGAGGCCACCTCCTTCGCCGTCCTCGACGCCTACGCGGCCGCGGGCGGCAACTTCGTCGACACCGCCGACGCCTACACGGCCTGGATCGAGGGCAACAAGGGCGGCGAGTCCGAGACGATCATCGGCAGGTGGGTCAAGGCCCGCGGCAACCGCGACGACGTCGTCATCGCGACGAAGGTCAGCCAGCACCCGGAGTACCCGGGGCTGTCCGCCGAGAACATCAAGGCCGCCGCCGACGCGTCCCTGCGCCGCCTGGGCACCGACCACATCGACCTCTACTACACGCACTTCGACCAGCCCGAGGTCCCGGTCGAGGAGATCATCGGCGCGCTGGACGAGCTGGTGCGGGCGGGCAAGGTCCGGCACATCGCCGCGTCCAACATCAGCCCGGAGCGGCTCCAGGAGTCCCTGGACCTCTCCGACCGCGAGGGCCTCGCCCGCTACGTCGCCCTCCAGCCCCACTACAACCTGGTCTCCCGCGACACCTACGAGGGCCCGCTCCAGGACCTGGCCTCCCGCACCGGGCTCGCCGCCGTCCCCTACTTCTCCCTGGCGTCCGGCTTCCTCACCGGCAAGTACCGCCCCGGTACGACGGTCGACAGCGCCCGCGCGGGCCGCGCCGCCCAGTACCTGGAGTCCGACCGCGGCCAGAAGGTGCTCGCCGCCCTGGACGAGGTCGCCGAGGCCCACTCCGCCCCGGTCCCCACGGTCGCCCTGGCCTGGCTGGCGGCCCAGCCCACCATCACCGCCCCGATCGCCTCGGCCCGCACGGTGGAGCAGCTGCCGTCCCTGCTGGGGGTGGCGGACCTGGAGCTGACGGCCGAGGAACTGGCCAGGCTGACAAGGGCCTCGGCCTGACCCCGGCGGGGCGCCGCAGGCGCCGTCCTACGACCGGTAGGGGTTGTAGGACGGCGCCGGCACCGCCACCCCGTACCACGCCGGTGCCCCGTGGACCGGCGTGACGGGGTAGCCGTACCCCGTGCCCGTCGTCCGGGCCGCGTAGTCCAGTGCGGGGCGGACGGTCTCGCGCCGGGCCCACAGCTCGGTCAGGAGTTCCCGCTCGCGGACCACGAAGTCGGCGCCCGCCCGCCCCCGCTGCCCCCGGCGCCGCAGCAGCGCGAGCGCCGTCGCGTACCCCTCGTACTCCGCGACCGCCCTCCCGGCCGGTTTGCCGAAGTAGTAGGCGGCGTACTCCCGGGCGATCTGCCGGGCCCGCATCGACCCGAGCACGAACGGCTCGGCGGCCCCCAGCCAGCCCGCGTGGACGTACGCCGGCAGTTCCTCGCACACGGTCCGCAGCTCCCGCTGCCGCGTCCACACGGCCAGCCAGGTCAGCACCCCGAACACCGGCACCATGAACATGCCGTACACGGCGAAGAACCCCAGCTGCCCGAAGGCCGAGGACCCGTTCCAGAACGCGTGCATGCCCATCGCCAGCAGCAGCCCGGCCGGCGGCACCAGCACCCGCCGCGCCCGCTGCCGTTCCGTGGCCGCGGCGATCCCGAAGCCGATGCCGGTCAGGACGGTGAACAGGGGATGCGCGAACGGGGACATGATGATGCGCACGAAGAACGTGGCGGCGGTGACGGAGGCGATCCCGCTGTCGCCGGTCAGCTGGTCGGTCCCGAAGGCCGTACCCAGGTAGAGGATGTTCTCGGTGAACGCGAACCCGGTGGCGGTGACCCCGGCTATCACCACCCCGTCGACGATCCCGGTGAAGTCCCGTCTGCGGAAGAGGAAGACCAGCAGTACGGCGGCGGCCTTGGCGGACTCCTCGACGATCGGCGCTATCACGGTCGCCCCGAGGGTGTCCGCGCTGCTCGGGTCCGCGGTCGTGGTCGCTATCCAGCGCGTCGCGAAGCTGTTGGCGACGATCGCTATGAGCGCGGCCGCGCAGGCGCCCCAGGCGAAGGCGAACAGCAGGTTCCGCCAGGGGCCGGGCTGCACCCGGTCCAGCCAGCGGAACGCGGACACCAGCAGCGGCACGGGCAGCACCGCCAGCCCGAGCCCGACCAGGAAGCCCTCCGTGCCCGTCTGCTCGCGCACCAGCGCGAGGATGACCAGACCGGAGAGGGCCAGCAGGCTGCCCAGCGCCCCGTACCGCACCCAGCGCCGCTGCCACCAGCGGGGATGGCGCAGGCCGCCGTCGGCGGTGTCCGGGGGGCAGGAGGGATACGGCGGGTACGGCGGCGGATGGCTGGCCAAGGCATCGACCCTAACGAGGTGACTCCTGTCGGTCCTGCTCGCTCTGCTCCACCCGCTGCTGTACGCGACGGAAGAGCAGATCGTTCACCACATGTCCCTTGTCCAGTCCCTGCCCCTCGAAACGGGTCAGCGGCCGGTGCCCGGGACGTGGCGCGAAACCGCCGTCGGCCTGCGTGTTCTCGAACTCCGGGTGGGCGGTGAGCACGTCGAGCATCTGCTCGGCGTACGGCTCCCAGTCCGTCGCGCAGTGCACGGTGGCCCCCGGCTTCAGCCGGGTCGCGGCGAGGTCCAGGAACTCGGGCTGGATCAGCCGCCGCTTGTGGTGCCGCTTCTTGGGCCACGGGTCCGGGAAGTACACCCGCAGCCCGTCCAGCGAGTCGGGCGGCAGCATCTCGCGGAGCAGGATGATCGCGTCCCCGTTGCCGACCCGGACGTTGGACAGCCCCTGCTGGTCGGCGAGGTTGAGCAGATTGCCCTGCCCGGGCGTGTGCACGTCCACGGCGAGGATGTTGACGCCGGGGTCCCCGGCGGCCATCTGCGCGGTGGCCTCGCCCATCCCGAACCCGATCTCCAGGACGACCGGATTGCCGTTGCCGAACAGCTCACCGGGGTCGATCGTCCGCTGCCCGTCGATGTCCAGTCCCCACGTGGGCCACAGCCGCTGCAGCGCGTCCGCCTGCCCGGCGGTCACCCGGCTGCGGCGCGGCTGGAAGCTGCGGATCCGCCGCTCGAAGTGCGACCCGGCCGGATCGGCCCTCGGCCCGTCCGGGAACCGCGGCTCCCCCTTGGCCCGGGTGTGCCGGACGGACACCCCGGGGAGGTGGTCGTGGCCGGAGGGCTCGCCGGGGGCGTGCCCGGTGTGCTCGGCGGGCCGGGGGGTTTCGGAGGCATTGAGAGACTCAGACACAGTGCAGTCGATTTTACGGCCCGCGCGGCGCCTCGTACGGCGCCCCGTGCGGCCCCCTGTACGGCGCCCCCGTACGGCTCTCGCCCGGGGCCGGGCCGTTTCGGCGGGCGGGGGCGCGCGCTCACACCGCGCCCAGCATCTCCAGCGCCCTGCGCGCCACCTCCCGCCCGATCGGCAGCGAGGCCGTCGCCGCGGGCGAGGGCGCGTTCAGCACGTGCACGGCCCGTGCGCCCTCCTTGATCAGGAAGTCGTCGACGAGCGTCCCGTCCCGCAGCACGGCCTGGGCCCGCACCCCGGCCGCCGTCGGCACCAGGTCCCCCTGCTCCACGGCCGGCAGCAGCCGTCGTACGGCGGCCGTGAAGGCCCGCTTCGACACCGACCGGCGCAGCTCCCCGCCCCCGTACCGCCAGTGCCGCCGCGCCAGCGTCCACGAGCCCGGCCAGGCCAGCGTCCCGGCGACCTCGCGCGGCCGTACGACGCCCCAGCCGTACCCCTCCCGGGCCAGCGCCGGCACCGCGTTGGGCCCGACGTGCACACCGCCGTCGACACCGCGCGTGAGGTGCACCCCGAGGAAGGGGAACGCCGGGTCCGGCACCGGGTACACCAGCCCCCGCACCAGCTCGGGCCGCGCCAGCTCGTAGTACTCGCCCCGGAACGGCACGATCCGCATCCCCGGCTCGTCCCCGGTCAGCCGGGCGACCTCGTCGCAGTGCAGGCCCGCGCAGTTGACCAGCACCCGCGCCCGGACGACCTCCCCGCGCGAGGTGAGCACGGCCACGCCCCGCTCCGGCCGCCGGTCCACGCGGACCACCTGCGCGCCGTAGCGGATGTCGGCCCCGGAGCCCGCGCCGAGCTGCCGCGCCACGCCCACGAAGTCGCACACGCCCGTCGTCCCCACGTGTATGGCGGCCAGGCCGCGCACCTCGGGTTCGTACTCCCCGATCTGCGCGGCGCCCAGCTCCCGCACCGGTATGCCGTTCTCCCGGCCGCGCTGCACGAGCGCGTGCAGCCGGGGCAGCTCGGCCCGCTCGGTGGCGACGATCAGTTTGCCGGTGACGGCGTGCGCGATGCCGTACTCCGCGCAGAACTTGACCATCTCGGCGGCGCCGCCGACGGCGTACCGGGCCTTCAGCGATCCGGGCCGGTAGTAGATCCCGCTGTGGATGACGCCGCTGTTCCGCCCGGTCTGGTGCCGGGCGGGCCCGGCCTCCTTCTCCAGCACGGTGACCCTCGTCCCGGGCGCGGCACGGGTGATCGCATACGCGGTCGACAGCCCGACGATGCCACCCCCGACGACGAGCACGTCACAGTCGTACGCGATCCCGGCCCGCACCTGCACCACCTCCCACGTCGATAGTGCACTGCGCCACTGACATCGCTTTCAAACGCGGGTCTGCGGAGCGCCCTCCCGGGCGCCCCTCACGCCGGCGCCATCAGCAGCGGACGCGCCCGCTCCCGGAGCTCCACCACCCTCGGCTCGTCCCCGTACGGCTCCAGCCGGTGCAGCAGGTCCTTCACGTACTCCGTGGTCCGCGCCGAAGATATCCGTCCGGCCACCTCCACGGCCCGCACGCCCTGCTCGCACGCCGCGTCGAGGTTCCCCGACTCCAGCTCGGCGACGGCCGAGACGACCAGGCGCAGCCCGTGCGAGCGCACGAACTCCTCCGTCGGCTTCGAAAGGGCCTGCTCCGTGAAGCGCCGCACCTGCCGGGGCGCCTTCAGGTCCCGGTAGCACTCGGCCGCGTCCGCGGCGAACCGGTCGTACCCGTAGAACCCGAGCCAGGAGGGATCGTTGTCCCCCTCCCGCGACCGCTCCAGCCACCCTTCCGCGGCCTTCAGCGCGGCCCCGGCGGCCTGTGCGTCACCGGCACGCGCGTGTGCCCGTGCCTCGACCAGCCGGAAGAAGCTCATGGTCCGCGCGGTCGCCAGCCCGCGGTTGCGTTCCACGGCGGCCTGCGCGAGATCGACGCCCTCGTCGCCGAACCCGCGGTACGTCGCCTGCAACGACATCGACGCCAGGACGTACCCGCCGAGCGGCACGTCCGCCGCCGCGCGGGCGAGCCGCAGCGCCTGGATGTAGTACCGCTGCGCGGCCTCCTGCTGCCCGGTGTCGAACGCCATCCACCCGGCGAGCCGGGTGAGTTCGGCACTCGCCCCGAACAGCGCCCGCCCGACCTCGTCGGAGTACGCCCCGAGCAGCAGCGGCGCCGCCTCCACCCGTAAACACTCGGGCACCATCGACGAACGCCAGTCACCGCCGCCGTACTTGGAGTCCCAGCGCCTGGCGTCCTCGGCGGCCTCGCGCAGCTTCTGTACGTCGCTGTGGCCGACTCTGAGCGCCCCGCCCGCGCCGTCGGCACCGTTCGTCTCGCGTGCGACGGAGCTGTCGGCGGGGGTTATCAGCCAGCGTGAGGCGGGCGTCGCGTAGGCGCTCACCGCGAAGGAACCGGCCAGTGACTGCCAGATGCCGCCGGCCCCGGCCCGGCGGCCGGCGAGGTCGAGACGGTAGAGCTCCGTCGCGGACCGCACCGCCTGTCCGACGTCCCTGGGGAAGGCGAGGCCCACCTCGGGCGCGGGGTCCGCGTCCGCCAGGCCGATCTCGTGGAGCGGCACCGGGCGGCCGAGCTTCTGGCCGATCGCGGCCGCGATGAGGTGCGGCGCGGCGCCCTGCGGCACCATGCCCTTCGACACCCAGCGCGCCACCGACGTCTTGTCGTAGCGAAGAGTCAACCCGCGTTGAGCGCCAAGATCGTTGACGCGTCGCGCGAGTCCTGCGTTGCTGATTCCCGCGAGGGCGAGAACGGCGCCGAGCTTTTCGTTCGGCCCGCGTTGCTCCCTGGACATGCGCCACCCCTCGACACAGACGGCTGCCGCGCTGGCATAACCACGCGGCATTCGTAAACCCAGCGTAGTTCGCCGCATCCCAAGCGTTAAGAGGCATTGTTCCGGTTGGCGGGATTGTGGTCCGTACGCGAGTACGGCCCATGTACGCACCGTGCACGGCCCGTCGCGATGTGCCCCCGCCGTGTGGCCGTGCGCCCGTGCGTGCGCTCTTCTCCGGCCACGGGGGGAGCGGTTGCATGGATCGTGCGTGGGTCGGCCCGCTGTACTGGATCCAGTGGGCTGGGGGACACCGCCACCTACATCCCCGCGGGTGGCGGACCGGTCCGGGAGGCGATGCCCGCCTCCCGGACTGTGCGCACCCGGGTACGTGCGCGTGCGATGCGCAAAGCATGTACGGAGCGTGCTCAAGCCCGCGCCGCCGTCGGCGATTTGGCCGAAAATCGCCCCCACCTTTCGCGGGCGATCAACGCTCCCACCACGGGAATTGAGGGCGCGAAGGGCGTCCTGGGGGAGCGTACAGGGGGCGCATTCGCGTCGCAGTCTCTTTGCCTCGTACGGCGGTTCGCTTTTCGCGCGGCACGCGCGCGTGCCTATTCCGGCGGCAACTCCACCGCAACTCCCCGGCAACTCCCGCGCGTCCCCGGCGGATCAAAGGCGGCCCCACCGTCGCTCCGGAGCGCGTCCTTCATGGCAGCATGGGGTCCGGTTCCCGAGGTGCACTGGTTGTCCACAGCCTGTGGAGGCGTCGATGCGGTGGTTGGTGGGATGGAGCAGCACCGCCTCCGGTGCCGCCACGATCGGCTCCGCCGGCGCCATGGGATACGACGGCGAGACCGTCCACCCCGTCGGCTCGATGCTCCTGTGGGGCGACCCCGACCCGCTCTGGGCGGTCGGCGACTGGCGTCCCGACGAGGTACGCGTCATCAAGGCCGACGCGCAGAACCGCATCGCCGTCCTCGGCACCTGCGGCGCCACCGACGAGGAGCTGCGCCTCGGCCTCTTCACGGCGCGCGGGGGCGCACTCCGGCATCTGACCGCCTGGCCCGGCAGCTACACCGCCGTCGTCCAGGTCGGCCGCCGGGTCACCGTCTGCGGCGACCTGGCCGGCGCCCGCCCGGTCTTCTACAGCCCCTGGGCAGGCGGTACGGCCTACGCCACGGCCGCGCTGCCGCTCGCCGACCTCATCGAGGCCAACCTCGACTACGGCCACCTCGCGGCCCTGCTCGCCGCCCCCGAGGTACCGGCCGCGGTGCACGACTCGACCCCGTACGAGGGCGTGCGGCGCATTCCGCCGGGGCATGCGCTGATCCTGCGCACCGGGGCGCGCGAGATCGCCGGGTACGAGCAGGTCGCCTCGCTGGCCGTCGCCGCCCCCTCCGCCGATCCCGACAGCGCGGTGGACGCCGTCCGGGACGCACTCGTAGAAGCCGTACGCGCGCGGCTGTCGGCGCCACGGCACGTCCCGGACATCGACCCTGGTCCGGTGCCCGGAATGGGCCCCGCCGAGCGCCGCGCGGCGCGCGGGATGCCGGTCCCCGGCATCGGCGCCGACCTCTCCGGCGGCCCGGCGTCGGGAACCCTCGCCCTGCTCGCCGCCGGCCTTCCCGGCATGCCGGGCACGATCCTGGGCCACGGCACGGGCGCCGGCGAGCGCCTCCTCGCCGTCACCTTCAACGACCTCGCCGTGGGCGGCCGCGAGGCGGAACTCGAACGCGCGGGGGCCCTGGCGGCCAACCCGCGCCTGCACCACGTGGTGGTGACCGGCGGCGAGGAACTGCTGCCCTACGCCGACCTGGAGGGCCCGCTCACGGACGAACCCGGGCCGTCGCTCGTGCACGCCGCCCGGCACCGCGCCCGGCTCGCCGCGGGCAGCGCCGACCACTTCACCGGCTACGGCGCCCGCCAGGTCCTGGACGCCCACCCGGCCCGCCTCGCCGACCTCCTGATGGACCGCAAGCGGCGCCACCTGGTGCGCCCGGTCGCCGCGCTCGCCAAGGCCGACGGTTCCGTGATGGTCCCCGCGCGCGTGTACAGCGCGGCACGCCGCCTGTCGCGCACGCCGTACCGCGCGGGCGTGGAGTCCCTCGCCGAGCGCCTGCTGCGGCGCCGCTTCGACGACCCCGGCGGCGCGGTGGGCGCGTCCCTCGCGGCGCTCACCTGGGCCAGACCGGGCCCGGCGGCCCGCTGGCTGACCGGGGAGGCACTGGCCGAAGTATCGGTTCTGCTCCAGGGGGCGGCGAACCGCTCCGGCGTCGGTCCCGGGCAGCGCCCCGGCGACTACCGCGCGCGTGCCGTCCTCGCCCGCCACGCGGCCGACATCCGCGTCCTCGAACAGGCCGCCGAGGTCCGCTCCCAGCGCCTGCACGCGCCCTTCCTCGACAACCAGGTGGTCCGCGCCTGCCGCGACCTCCCCGAGGCGCTGCGCGTCCAGCCGGGCGCCCGCGCGGTCATCCTCCGTACGGTCCTGGAGGGCGCCGGCGTCACGGACCTGCCCGGCGGCTGGGGCGCCCCCACCCACGCGTCCTCGGCGGCCGCGACCCGTACGGGGCTGCGCGTCGCGGCCGACGACCTGATCGCCCTCTTCTCCACGCCGCTGCTGGCGCAGGCGGGCCTGGTGGAGGCGAGGGTGGTCCGCAAGGCGCTGCGCTCGGCGGCGGCGGGGGAGCCGTTGCCGCTGGACGGCCTCGCGGACCTGGTGTCGCTGGAGCTCTGGCTGCGCCGGCTCCTCGCCCGCCGCGGCACCTGCTGGACGGGCACCCCGGCCCGGGCCCGCGCGGTCCCCGCCGGAATCCGCCCGATGCGGGGCGCCCTGGCCTCGGGAGCCTGAACCACCGGACCACCCCTCCCGACGTGCCTCCCCTTGCCTTGAGCACGATGAGCGCGATGAGCGCGATGGGTGCCGTGGGTGCCTTGAGTACCTGGGAGACACCCCGGGGCGGCAGGGGCGGACACGGACGCCACTCCACCGACACGGGAGACCACGGCACGCCACCGCGCAGGCCCCCCGGTACCCGCCTCGCCCCGCCGTGTTCGGCTGCCTGCCGTCGCGCCGCGCACCGCCGTGCCCAGCTGATCGCCGTCGTGCTCAGCCCCTGAGCCTCGCTGCATGCCCTCGTGCCCAGCCCTGGGCTTTGCTGACCGCCGTCGTGCTCAGCCCGGGCCTCGCTGCACGCTCTCGTGCCCAGCCCTGGGCTTCGCTGATCGCCCTCGTGCCCAACCCCCAGGCCTCGCTGCACGCCCCGTGCCGAAACCTCGGTGGCCCGTCGCACGCCCCGTGCCGAAACCCCCGTGCCCCGCTGTGCTTCCCCGGCGACAATGGCCCGGTGCGGTACCGAATTCTGGGCGTGGCCCAAGCGAGGGACGGTCAGGGCAACCCCATACCCGTCGGCGGCCCCCGCCTCCGCGCGCTGCTCACCGTCCTCGCCCGCCATCCCGCCCGCACGCTCACCCCCGAGACCCTCATCCAGGAGATCTGGGCCGCGGACGACGACCCGCCCCAGGACGCCCCGGCCGCCCTCCAGGCCCTCGTCGGCCGGCTCCGCCGCGCCCTCGGCAGGGACAGCGTCGTCTCCACCCCCGGCGGCTACCGCCTCACCGCGACCGAGGACGACGTCGACCTCCACGTCTTCGAACGGCGGGTGCGCGAAGGCACCCGGGCCCTGACCGCGGGCGACCCGGCGACAGCGCACCGCGTCCTCACCGAGGCCCTCGCCCTCTGGCACGGCCCCGCCCTCGCCGACCTCCCGGACCGCGCGTCGGCCGCCGTCCGCCCCGACACGCTCCGGCTGGAAGCCACCCGCGCCCGGGCCGAGGCCGCCCTCCGGCTCGGCCGCGCCGCCGACCTCGTACCGGAACTGACCGGGCTGACCACCGCCCACCCGTACGACGAACCGCTGCACGCCCTCCTCGTCCGCGCCCTGCGCGACACCGGCCGCCCGGCGGACGCGCTCGCCGCCTACGAGACCGCCCGCCGCACCCTCGCCGACGGCCTCGGCACCGACCCCGGCCAGGAACTCAAGAATCTGCACGCGGCGCTGCTCCGGCAGGAGCGCTCCCCGCGGGCGGTGCCGAAGGCCGCCCCGCTCGGCGCGCCCCCGCCCCGCACCGGCAACCTGCGTCCACGCCTTACCTCTTTCGTGGGCCGGGAACCCGAACTCGACACCGTTCGTTCCGAATTGCACAGGGCCCGTCTCGTCACCCTCACCGGACCGGGCGGCTCCGGAAAGACCCGTCTCGCCGAGGAGGCCGCCGCCGGGCTCCCGCAGGCATGGCTCGTCGAGCTCGCCCCGCTCGACCGGCCGGAGGCGGTGCCAGGCGCGGTGGTCAGCGCGCTCGGTCTGCGCGAGACCGTGCTCATGACCAGCGAGCTGGCGACCCCGCAGGCCGACCCCACGGCCCTGCTCGTCGAGTTCTGCGCCTCGCGCAGCCTGCTCCTGATCCTTGACAACTGCGAACACGTCATCGAAGCGGCGGCCGCCCTCGCCGAGACCCTGCTCACCCGCTGCCCGGGGCTCACGATCCTCGCCACCAGCCGTGAACCCCTGGGCGTCCCGGGCGAGTCGGTGCGCCCGGTCGAGCCCCTCGCCCCCGCACAGGCGCTCCGCCTGTTCGAGGAGCGCGCGGCCACCGTCCGCCCCGACTCCGGCACCCGGCCGGGCGACCGGGCGGCGGTGGACGAGATCTGCCGCCGGCTGGACGGACTGCCGCTCGCCATCGAGCTGGCCGCGGCCCGGCTCCGGGTGCTGACGCCCCGGCAGATCGCCGACCGGCTCGACGACCGCTTCCGCCTGCTCACCTCCGGCAGCCGCACGGTCCTGCCCCGCCAGCAGACCCTGCGCGCGGTCGTCGACTGGTCCTGGGACCTCCTCGACGAGCGGGAGCGCACGGTCCTGCGCGAGGTGTCCGTCTTCGCCGGCGGCTGGGACCTCGCGGCGGCGGAGGCCGTGTGCACCGGCCCCGCCGCCGACCTCGTCGGCGCGCTCGTCGACAAGTCCCTGGTCGTCGCCGCCCCCACCGGTCCGGACGGCACCGGCGGGATGCGCTACCGCATGCTGGAGACCATCCACGAGTACGCCGTCGAGCGGGCCGCGGAGGCTCCCGGGCCGCGAGCGGCGGCCGAGCGGCGGCACGGCGCGTGGGTGCGCGCGCTGGTGACGGAGGCGGAGCCGAAACTGCGGTCCGGCGAGCAGCTCCCGTGGATCGGCCGCCTGGAGACCGACCTGGACAACATCCGGGCGGCCCTCGACCGCGCGGTGCGGGACGGCGACGAGGAGGTGGCGGGCCGGATCGTCCTCGCCGTCTCCTGGTTCTGGTGGCTGCGCAACTACCGGCAGGAGGCGCTGGCCTGGGTACGTACGGTGCTGCGGCTGGGCGTCGCCCGGGACACCCTGCCCGAGGGCGCCGGTCCGCGGGAGCTGGCCGCGGCCGCCGACGCGGCGGACCCGGTGGGCGCGCTGCTGGCCGTGCCGGACGCCGACGCCGGGCATCCGCTGCGCGAGCTGCGCATGGACCTGAGGATGCTCAGCCTGTTCCTGACCGCCGAGGCGGGCTTCGACGACCTGCTGACGGACGACCGGGCCCCGCAGTACGTCACCCGGGTCCGGGCCGCCTACGAGCCCGGCGGTCCGCGCGCCGCCCGGATGCCCGGCATCATCTGGCCGCTGACCGCCTGGTACCTGGGCGACCCGGCGGACGTCGGGCCCGACATGGCCGCGGTGGTGGCCAACTGCCGCGAGTACGGCGGCGACTGGGAGATCGGCGTCACCCTGATGTACCGCACCCATGTCCTGGTCGACACGTCCGGGAACCTGCGCGGCGTCGACGAGGACCTGGCCGAGCTGCGCGTCCTCAGCCGGCGGGTCGGGGACCGGTGGATGCGGGCGCAGGTGTGCAGCGCGGCGGGCGAGGCGGCCATGGCACGCGGCCGGTTCGCGGAGGCGGCGGGCGAGTACGAGGAGGCGCTGAGGCTCGCCCACGAGGTCGGCGCCCACGCGGAGTCGCCGTTCCTGCTGGCACGCCTCGCCGAGATCGCCTTCCGCTTTGGCGACCGCGCGGGCGCCGAGGCCGTCCTGGACCAGGCGGACGAGGTCTCCGACCGGTACGCGATGGCGGAGACGAAGGCCTATGTGGCGCTGCTGCGAGCACACATCGCCCATGCCGACGGTGATCTCTCCCGCGCACGCCGGCTGTACGACGTCGCCGCCCGGGCGACCGTGAACGGCTCCCCGCCGCCGCAGTTCACGGCGGCCCTGCGCTCGGTCGAGACCCTGATCACGGCGGACGAGTCGGGTCCGGCGCAGGCGCTGCCGGTCCTCGTCGGCGGACTGCGCGAGGCGGTGGACCGCTGTTGCGCCGAGACGATCACGGCGGCCATGGCGGACATCGGCGCCGATCTGCTGGCCCGGCTCGGCGATCCGGCGGGTGCGGTACGGCTGTCCGCGGCCGCCGACCGGTGGCGTGCAGGGAACCCCCGTCCCGAGCCGGAGCGCACCCGCGCCGAGGAGATCGACGCGGCCGCCCGCGCGGCGCTGACCCCGCGGCGGTACGCGGCGGAGCGCGCCCTGGGAGCGTCCCTCACCGAGGCGGACGTCCTGCGCGAACTGGCCGGGGCACCGGCCCCCACCGGTACCGGTACCGCTACCGGCAGGTGAACTTCGACTCGGCCCAGTCGGCGAGCGCCACCGCGTCGAGGTCGCTCTGCGGTTCGACCTCCAGGCGGACGGTGCTGTGCCCGGTGAGGTCCACATGGACGGGTACGGCGGCCTGTCCGCCCTCGACGACCCCGGACTGCCACAGCCGCGTCCCGTCGCCGTAGACGGCGAAGGAGACCTTGCCGAGCCCGAGGGTCAGGTCGTCGACGCCGGCCAGCGCGTCGTAGGCGGTGCACCGGCGGTTGAGGTCGATGGTGACGGAGGACCGGCCGTGCACGGTGACGCCCCGCGCGTACTCCTTGTCGGCGACCGTCATGCCGTACCGCTGCCACACCCAGCCGCTCTCGCCGAGCCGCATCTCGGGCCCGGTGCCGTCGCCGGAGACGTCGTAGTCCAGCTCGCTCCACTCGTAGACGACCGGGGCCGGCGGCGCGGTGGGCGTCGGGGTCGGTGTCGGCGTCGGGGCGGGGCTCGGGGTGGGGGTGGGCGTGGGGGTCGGCGTGGCCTTCGGGCTGGGGGTGGGGGTGGGGGTCGGCGTCGGGGTCGGGGTGGGCGTCGGGGTCGGCTCCGGGGCGAGGACGACCGGCACGGGCTCCGGTTGCTTCTTCGGCGGGGCGGGGGCCGGTGTCGCGGGCTGGACCACCGGCGCGGACGGGGAGGGCTTGGCGACCTCCTTGGCGGGATGGCTGTCGTTCACCAGGGCGAGGGCCACCGCGGCGATCGCCGCGGCCACCACCCCGGCGGCGATACCGGCCTTCACCGGCGCCCCCAGCCCCTCCGAGGCCGCGGCGCCGCCGGCACCGCCGCCACCGGACGAGCCGCTCGCCGCGGCGGCCGCCCCCGCGGCCCCCGCTCCGGCGCCCCCGGCGACGATCCCGAGCGCCTTGGCGTACCCGGCGGCCCCGAACCAGCCGATGACCGCGACCGGTACGACGGCCGGGATGCCGGCGGCCACCTCTTCGATCTGGGCGGCGGCCAGGCGGCACCTGGCGCACTCCTCCAGGTGCTTGCGCAGCCCCCGTTCCGCGCGGACGCGCAGCTTGCGGCGGGCGTAGCCGCCCAGCTGGTCGGCGTAGCGGGCGCACTCCTCGTCGTCGATGAGGGACGTGCTCACATGGGCCTGGAGGTAGGCCTGCTTGAGGCCCTCGCGGGCCCGACTGGCCAGGACCCGGGTGCCGTTGGCGTCCAGCCCGAACAGGGTGGCCACCTCGCTCGGCGACTCGTCCTCGACCTCGGTGTGCCACAGCACGGCCTGCCAGCGCTCGGGCAGCGAGCGGAACGCCTGCATCGCCATCGACTGCTCGGCCTCGTGCATCGCGAGGACGTCGGCGCCGAGGTCCAGTGTGTCGTCGTCGGACACCTCGGAGCCGCGCGAGGCCTGCGCCGCGAACAGCGCGAAGTCGTCGACCAGTTGTTCCCGCCGGGCCGACTTGATCCACTGCGCCGCGACCCGGCGCACGGAGGTCAGCAGATAGGCGCGCACGGCGTATTCGGGCCCGGAGCCGCCGCGTACCGCCTGGAGCATGCGGGCGAACACCTCGGCGGTGAGGTCGTCGGCGGTGTGCCCGTCCCGGCAGCAGGTCCGCGCGTACCGGCGCACGGCGTCCGCGTGCCGCCGGTACAGCTCCTCGTACGCCGAGTCGTCGCCGCCCCGCATCCGCTCGATCAACAGCGTGTCGGCGGGCGGCATCTGGCGCGGCGGCGGCAGCACGCTCCCGTCGCGCTGTGCCGGAACGTTCCCTTCCATGGGATCGACGGGATCGACGGGATCGCCGAGCGGCGGCACACCGGCGCGGCCGCCCTGGCTTGGTACCTGCGGCGAGGCAGTCCCGTCACCGATGGACGACTCGTCCCACCCGTCAACGCTCATCGCGGACGCCCCCGATACCTGCCCGAACCGACCGAATCACCGGGTCAGAGTGCCACACTGGCTTTTGTTCAGGCCCCTGGGGGACAGAGCTACCACTCGTCCGAGCGCACTTGTCAACACGCCACACTGACGATCACCCATCAGGGGAAGCGACGGCTGTCGCGCCTCACCGGACCCATCGGCCGCAGTGCCCCGCGACGGGCGCGGGGAAGTGCGCGACAAGCCGCACTCACCCGCACCCCGCCCACGGTCAGGTGCGGGACCGCAGCCCCTCCAGCAGGATGTCCAGCAACCGCGAGGAGGCCGCCGCCTGCTGCGCGGGATCCGGCAGCGACGGCGCCGCCGTGGCGATCACCAGCAGCACGTCGGAGACGGAGACGTCCGGCCGCAGCTCACCGGCCGCCCGCGCCCGCTCCACCAGCCGGCCCACCACCTCGAGCAGCGCGGTCGCCCCCGCGTCGTCGTCGGCGGTCACCGGCTCCCGTTCCTCGGGCACCAGCCGCAGCTCACCCGTGCCCGGCTGGGTCCGCTGCTGCGGCACCCGGGCCTCCTCGGCCCCGGCACCCTCGCCGATCTCCTCCGGCACGCCGACCCGGAGCACCTGCGGAGGCAGCAGCCGCCCGGCGCCCGACGCCACCGACGTGCGCAGGAAGCGCGCCAGCGCCGACCACGGCTCGTCCTCCTGCCCGAGCGCGGCCCGCGCCTGGTCGGTCAGCCTGGAGGTCTCCTCCTCGGCTATCCGCCGGACCAGCACGTCCTTGCTCGGGAAGCGCCGGTACACCGTGCCGACCCCGACCCGCGCCCGCCGTGCCACGTCCTCCATAGGCGCGCCGTACCCCAGTTCGCCGAAGACCTCGCGCGCCGCACGCAGCACGTGTTCGAGATTGCGCTGTGCGTCCACCCGCAGCGGCGTCGTACGCGGCCCGTCACCGCGTCCGCCGCCCGCCGCGCCCACCGTTGCGCCCCCGGACACGAGAGCGGAGGCGGTTGACCATTGCGTGTCCTGAATATGCATCTGTGTTCCCCCGGTTAATGACGTCTCCCCCCGGAGACTCTCCCCGCCACTGACAGGCCGGAGCAAGTGGAACCGCCGATGCGGCGACCGGTCCATGACCGATCCATGGACCGCCGGCCGAGCGGACCGCCCGTCGCGGGCCGTTCGACCACATCCCCTACACCCCGTCGACACACGAACATAGTTGAGAGGCTGTCAATTCAGAAGGGGGACGTTCCGCACGGAGCGCCCCCCGATCGGAGTACGAGTCGTTTACCGCCCGATTCAGTACCTTCACGCCCCCCTGTCCGCCCCCACTGACCTGGCCCCTTTCGTCCGGTCGGAGCCCGTTCCCGGCGTTCCGCACAGCCGCTCGCCGGTCACACAAATTGCCGGGGCTGTGGACAAACAACAGTCACGGGTGCGTCATGGGATGGTGAAGGAACGTGCGCGCATTCTCGTTGTCGGCGGCGGCTACGTCGGGATGTACACGGCCCTGCGGTTGCAGCGGAGGCTGAAGCGGGAGCTCAGCCGGGGCGAGGTCGACATCACTGTCGTCACCCCCGATCCCTATATGACGTACCAGCCGTTCCTTCCCGAAGCGGCGGCCGGTTCGATTTCCCCTCGTCATGTCGTCGTACCCCTGCGGCGCGTTCTGGACCGGTGCCATGTCGTCATCGGCGAGGTGACCTCCGTCGAGCACGCGAAGCGCACCGTCGCCGTCACCACGCTCGCCACCGCGGAGGAGCGAAAAGGCGCCACTTTTCTGGAGTACGACGAACTCGTCCTCGCGCCCGGCTCGATCGCCCGCACGCTGCCCGTCCCCGGCCTCGCCGAGCACGGCATCGGCTTCAAGACCGTCGAGGAGGCCATCGGGCTGCGCAACCACGTCATCGAGCAGATGGACATCGCCTCCTCCACCCGCGACCCCGCGATCCGCGACGCGGCCCTCACCTTCGTCTTCGTCGGCGGCGGCTACGCCGGCGTGGAGGCACTCGGCGAGCTGGAGGACATGGCCCGCTACACCACCCGCTACTACCACAACGTCCAGCCCGAGGACATGAAGTGGATCCTCGTCGAGGCCACCGACCGGATCCTCCCCGAGGTCGGCCATGAGCTGGGCCGCTACACCGTCACCGAACTGCGCCGCCGCAACATCCAGGTGCTGCTCGGGACCCGCCTGGAGTCCTGCGCCGACCGGATCGCCGTCCTCAGCGACGGCCAGCGCTTCCCGACCCGCACCCTCGTCTGGACGGCCGGCGTCCGACCGCACCCCGTGCTCGCCGCCACCGACCTGCCGCTCACCCCGCGCGGGCGGCTCAAATGCACCGCCGAGCTGACCGTCGACGGCGTCCGGCACGCCTGGTCCGCGGGCGACGCCGCCGCCGTCCCCGACGTCACCGCCGCCGAACCCGGCACCGACACCGCCCCCAACGCCCAGAACGCGGTCCGCCAGGCCAGGGTGCTCGGCGACAACATCGCCCACGCCCTGCGCGGCGAACCCCTCGACACCTACGCGCACGCGTACGTCGGTGCCGTCGCCTCCCTCGGACTGCACAAAGGCGTCGCCCAGGTCTACGGACGCAAGCTGAAGGGCTACCCTGCCTGGTTCATGCACCGCGTCTACCACCTCAGCAGGGTGCCGACCTTCAACCGCAAGGCCCGCGTCCTCGCCGAATGGACCCTCTCCGGGCTCTTCAAACGGGAGATCGTCTCGCTCGGATCACTCGAACACCCCCGAGCGGAGTTCGAACTCGCGGCCGGTGGAAAGCCTCCTCACAGTCCCTCCGACGACTCGAACGGGTCGTCCTGACGGAACTCAGGAACTCCACGGCCCGCCCCGGCGTCTGACGGATGTCGTCGCCGACGGCCACCCTGCCAGACTGCCCCCAGACCGAGCACAAGGCTTCTCTCCCCTTCTCCCCAGAACTGCACCGGGGGAACAATCCCCCCGGACTCCCGGCCGCTCCCACAGCCGGCCGGAGACGACGACACGAGGCAAGGATTCGTGAACTTCACGCGCTGGAGCGCCCGGCTCCCCGGAACGCAGCGTCGCGCCGCAGCGCGGACCGAGCACGCGGTCCCTCCGGACCGACGAGGGGAAGGCTCCGTGCCCGCCGCCCGCGCCGAACAACTGACCGACGACCCGCCCTGCGTGCCCGCCGTCGACGAACTGCCCGCCCGCGACGTCCTGGACCGCGTACCCGCCCTGGTCGCCCTCGTCCACGGCCCCGACCACCGCATCGCGTACGTCAACGACGCCTATACGACGGCCTTCGGCGTACGTCCCCCGGGCGATCTCGCCCGCGAGGCCCTGCCCGAACTCGCCGAACTCGGTCTGCTCCCCCTGCTCGACCAGGTCCTGCGCAGCGGCAAGCCCCGCACCCTCAAGTCCCGCAAGGCCCTCGACGGCCGCACCTACACGTTCACCTGCACCCCGGTCGCCGAGAACGGCGACCGCGACGGCGGCGTCCTGCTCTTCGCCACAGACGTCACCGACCACGCGGAAGCCGCCGAGCGCCTGCGCGCCAGCGAGCGCCGCCAGCGCGAGACGGCCGTCACCCTCCAGCGCAGCCTCCTTCCGCAGGAACTCGAACAGCCGGACGACCTCCGGATCGCCGCGACCTACCAGCCCGGCGGCACCGAGGCCGCGGTCGGCGGCGACTGGTACGACGTGATCACCCTCGGCGGCGGCCGCACGGCCCTGGTCATCGGCGACGTGATGGGCCGCGGCGTTCGCGCGGCCGCCGTCATGGGCCAGCTCCGTACGGCGGTCCGCGCCTACGCCCGCCTGGACCTCCCGCCCCACGAGGTCCTCCAGCTCCTCGACGGCCTCGCCACCGAGATCGACCCCAACCAGATCGCCACCTGCGTCTACGCCGTCCACGACCCGAACGAGGGACGGCTGGTCTACGCCTCCGCCGGCCACCTGCCGATCCTCGTCCGCGACGAGAACGGCACGGTCCTGCGCACCGACGAACCGACCGGCCCGCCGCTCGGCACCGGCGGCTGGATCCACGCGTCGGGCTCGGTACCGCTGGGCCCCGGCTCGACGGCCGTCCTCTACACCGACGGCCTGGTCGAACGCCGCAACGAGGACCTGGACGAGGGCATCGCCTCCCTCCAGCGCGCACTGGCCGGGGCCACGGGCACGCCCCAGGTGATCTGCGACCGCCTGGTCCGCTCGGCCGGCGTCACCGCCGACCACGACGACGACGTCGCCGTCCTCGTCCTCCAGCACCCGGCCCGCACGGGCCCGGACGTCGACCTCTTCCGCAACGCCGCGCTGGAACTCCTTGGCGGCATCGAGGCCGCGCCACGCGCGCGTGCCTTCGCCTCCGGCGTGCTGACCAGCTGGCGCTTCCCGCCCGACCTCCACGACCTGGGCGTCCTCGCCACCAGCGAGCTGGTCGCCAACTCCCTCCAGCACGGCATCCCGCCCATGCGCCTGCGGCTGCGCCGCACCGACCGCCGACTGATCATCGAGGTGACCGACGGCGACGACCACCTGCCGCGGCGGCGGCGCGCGGAGCCGGGGGACGAGTCGGGCCGGGGCATCGCCATCGTGGCGACGATCGCCTCGGGCTGGGGCTGCCGGCGCACCCCCGGCGGCGGCAAGGCGGTCTGGTGCGAGTTCGTGCTGCCCAGGACATAGCGGCCCGCGACCGGTCGCACGGTCGCGGGCCGCCACGGGGCGTCATGCCTGGGGCGCTACGCGCTCACGGACTCCGCGGCCGCGCCGCCCCGCGCCACGACCTTGCTCCGCGCCACCAGCGAGGGCTGGTCCTGCACATCCGTGAGCCGCCCGCCCAGCCGCACCGCCAGCACACTGATCGCCAGGGAGAACAGCAGGAACGTCACGATGTACGGCGCGTGCAGCGAGGCCGCCATGGGGCCGCCCACCGCCGGGCCGACCGCCAGCGCCAACTGCTTCACCAGGGCGAACGCCGAGTTGTACTGCCCGGCCATGCCCGTCGGCGCCAGATCGGCCACCAGCGGGGCCACGGTCGGCGACAGCATCGCCTCCCCCAGCCCGAACAGCGCGTACGTCGACACGAACGCCGCCGTCGCCATCTCCTGGCTGCCGTGTCCGAGCCCCGCGTACCCGGCCACGGCCCACGCCACGGCCCAGATCAGCCCGACCCCCGCGATCACCCGCGACCGGCGGCGCCGCTCGACGAACCGCAGCACCGCGAACTGCGCGACCACGATCACCAGCGTGTTCGCGGCCAGCGCCGTCCCGAGCGCGGACGTGGAGATCCCCGCCGCCTCGACGCCGTACGCGCTGAGCCCGGACTCGAACTGGCCGTAGCAGGCGAAGAACAGCACGAAGCCCAGCACGCACAGCTGCACCATCGCCCGGTTCCCCAGCAACTGCTTCCAGGTGCCCTTGGCGGAAGCGGTCGGCGCCTGTCCGATCCGCGGCGCGTGCGGCATCCGCACCGTCGCCATCACCACGGCCAGCAGCAGGAACATCGCCGCCTCGATCGCGAAGAGCAGCGTGAACGACGACACCCGGGTCGTGTCGACCAGGTGGCCGCCGATGAGGCCGCCGACACCCAGCCCCAGGTTCTGCAGGAAGAACTGCGTCGCGAAGGCACGCGACCGCGTCTCCGCCGTCGAGCAGTCCACGATCATCGTCGCCAGCGCCGGCTGCATCACGGCCTGCCCGGCCCCGAGCAGCGCGGCGGCCCCCAGTACGGACGGCGCGCTCCCCGCCAGCCCCAGGCTCAGGGCCCCCAGCGCGGCTGTGACCAGGGCGGTGAGCAGGACCGGCAGCGGGCCGCGGCGCACGATCGCCCGGCCGGCGAACGGCAGCACGATCAGCGCGGCCACGGCGAAGACGGCGAGGACGACCCCCGCCGTCATGGCACCGAGTCCCCGCACCTGCGCCACGTAGACGTACAGATAGGGGACGGTGAAGCCGAGCCCGAACGCGCTGAGTGCGTTGCCCACGTGGATCCGGCGCATCGCTGCGCCCATCGCCCTGGTCACGTTCACCTCTCTCAAGTAGTTGAGCCTTCGGACTGCTGAAGCCTGAAGACTTAGAAGCTAAAGTTCGAAGCTAAAGAGTACATAGAGAAGGACTTCAACGCCAAGCGCGCCCGTGCGATACTTCGACCCATGGCCGACACCACCGGCGCCGGCGAGCCGACACTCGACGAACAGATCGCCGCCTACCAGCGCGAGTTCCAGGACCTCGACCCCCAGGTCGAGAAGATCGTCTCGGCACTGTCCCGGCTCAACCGCCGGATGAACGTCGCCTACGGCCGCCAGACCGCCGCCCTCGGCATCAGCAACGCCGAGTGGGAGGTGCTCAAGGCCCTCGTCCTCTCCGGCGTCCCGTACCGGATGGGGCCCAGCGAGCTGGCGAAGCGCCTCGGGCTCACCCCGGCGGCGATGACCCACCGCATCGACCGACTGGTCGCCGAGGGTCTCGTCACCAGGGAGCGGGACGAGACCAACCGCGTCCGGGTGATCGTCGAGCTGACGCCGGAGGGCCGCGAGAAGTGGCTGGAGGCGATGCGCCTCGCCTCCGTCTTCGAGGAGGACCTGCTCCAGGACCTCTCTCCGGCGGACCGCACGGTGCTCGGCGAGGTCCTCACCCGGCTGCTGCGCCGCGTGGAGCACGCCCAGCCCGACGCCGGCGGCCGGCTCACCGACCTCGACTAAAAGATCTTGACAAGGGGTGCTTGACACGCCCCTGGCCGATCCGTAAAATTCTTCGGGTTGCCGCAGAGCCGGAACGGTTCTCCGAAAACACTCAGCCGTCTTGAACGGCACCTCAAACCACCAGCACGATCTCCTGACCGGGTTGATTTCGGCGTGCCCGAATTCAATTCGAATAGGAGCCCGCGGCCCCGATTGGGAATCGCGGAGCGGATCCGCTAAGGTTTGAGACGTCGGAACGGCCCAACAGCCGGGAAGACAAGCCCCCTCTGACTGGGAATCAGACGCCGAAAGGATCTGATAGAGTCGGAACCGCCGGAAAGGGAAACGCGAGAGCGAGAACCTGGAAAGCACCGAG